>DBBL01000016.1 GCA_002292185.1 Akkermansiaceae bacterium UBA985
CTCATTGAGTAAATAGCCACATTGGCTCGCCGCCGCCAATCGCGGCAGATCAGCGCCGAGGCCATCTGACAAATCCATCAGGGCGTTAATTCTAAAATGTTCAGTTAGCCACCGAGCCTCTTCAACGCGCGGGGAAAAACTTAGGTGTTTGCCTCGAATTGACCCCCCGAGCTTTCCCGTTACCAAAATCAAATCCCCCCTCTTACCACCACTTCTCCTTACACATCTTGATTTTTCTACCCAGCCAGTGCCTGCTACCGAAATGACCGCTGCCGCATTTTCAGGCACCGCACTTGTCTCGCCTCCACATATCGTCGCTCCATATGCCAAAGCACACTTCTGCATTCCTTGGTAAAGTTTTTCCAAATAGCTCACGGGCTTCTCCGGAGGCATCGCAATCGTAATAAGAAGGTGGCAAGGCAAGCCGCCCATAGCTCCGAAGTCGCTAATGACGCGAGCAACGGCTTTCCAGCCCACTTTAGCTGCAGGCGTATCTGCTAGATAATGGATGCCCTCAACCATAGAATCCGTTTTGAGCAGCTGATACTGGTCGCGGTGGTCACACTGGCCACGCTGGCCGAGATCTACGACGGCGCAATCATCTCCAGGGCCGAGGATGACACTCTCATCTTTAGCGCACTCGTCTCCAAGCTGCTCGATGAGCCGCTTTACTAAAGCATCTTCTCCAATATCACCCAAACAACTCATAGCATTTGACTGCACGATAAAACACAAGCCCATGTAAAAACAATTCTTAATCAAATTATGAGAACAATTGCTGTAAATTTAAGCGTTTTGCACCATAATAAACACGTGATCCGTGGATTCATTACTCTGATTTGCTATATTAGCTTGCTCGTTATGCCGGCAAGTGGAGCCGTCAACGCACCTAAGTCGGTGTCTGACCATCTCGCACAGAACGCTCTTTACCAAGCTGGTTCAAAAGCAATGGCTGACCACCTCTATGGAGTTGCCGTGTCTAAGTTTCGCCTTGCTCTGCAAACAGCTGATATCCCCAGTGAAGCAATATCATACCTTCAACTGGCACTCGTAGAATCACTCATACGGGCTGGCACTGAGCCCCAAGGAGACAATCAATTTGCCACCGAAGCCTTACAACTACTAAGTGAAGATACTATTTCAGGTCAATCATCTGCGCCGACCTGGAAAGCCGAAGCCTTGGCCGCGCTAGGTCGCTACCAAGAAGCCAATGATGCACTAGCCGAGATACCTAAGACACACACAAATTACAGCCAAATTCAGCTAACCCGCGCTCGTATCCTACTTGCATTAGACCAAACTACGGAGGCCTTGGAAGTCTTAATCAAAACCGGACAATCAGGCTCACCCGAAATTAGAAATGCCGCCAACCTTTTAGCCTGCGAAATTCATATTAAGCTCGGCAACCATGAAATTGCTTCGGCGACACTTGATAAAATAGACGGTCAAATGGCAGCTGCGGCTAAGATCAAGGAATACCTGGAAGCTCGACTAGCACTGTCTGAAAAAAAATCAGCTCAAGCAATCAACCGATTTCAGTCACTCATTACCGCACCCGACAACCTCCCCGAGCAAATCTTTCATGCCTGCATATTAGGCAAAGCAGATGCTCAGGCGGCCAATCAACAGACAGATGATGCCATCTCAACCCTCGAGCAGTTTATCGACAACTACCCGAATTCTTCCATCCTTCATTCGGCATTTGATCGCTTATCTGTCATCCTTCCAGACAAGCTCAATGATGAGTCCTCAATCATGTCCAAACTTCGGCAGTGGAGCGGAGACAACCCACCACTAAGCAATGGCCTCTACATCGAAGGCGAGAACATCAGCGCCATGCTGCCCTATCAGCCCCAACCCTCGACCAATGACGACCTTGTAAGTCTTGCTCTCTATCATCGAGCCACACTGCTGGCTCGCAGTGAAGAAGCCGGAAACAATGAACTCGCCATGTCTCTGCTCGCCCGCTTGCGTGCTCAGCATGTCACCAGCCCACTGTTACCCAGTGAGCTCTATCTCAAGCTTTCCTCAGCGTCACTCATCGACACAGCTTACCTCCATCTCAAACAAAACGACACCAGCCAAGCCACCTTTACGCTATCCGTTATGGAAAAGGTAGCCTTCTCACCTCGCCTTCGAGATGAGGCCAGCTTCCTTCGCGGTCTGTTACTTGCTGAACAAAATGAGCCCATAGATGCACTTAGCGCATTTGATTACGCTAGGCAATCGAGCTCCCAAGATATCTCAGAAGCTTCCAGCATCAATGCGGCAATGATGGCCCTCAAGGGAAGCAACCTCAGTGCTTTTGATGAAATAAGTACCTCTGCCCAAAACAACTTCATTCGCACCGCACTGCACCTGGAGCGCGCGCTTTGGAAATGTGGTCAAAACGATCCTGCTGGCCCGACCGACCTAGAAACTTTCATTGTCAACAATCCCGGCCACGCCCGAGAGAATGAAGCTCGCCTCTCTCTTGCTGCTGCAGCGGTGATGATCGCTCCCATGGATGTAGATATGGCGAGAGCTCAAATCGAGATTATTTCACCCCGCCTTACCGACGCTGAAAATCAATACAAAATAACCAAGATACTCATTCGTGCCGAAGAACTTGTTCAACATTGGGAAGCGGCAGCAGCAGCAGCGGAGCGGTTCATTGCCAACTTTAACGACGATCCAAATATTCCATATCTACAGCTTAAATTAGGGGAATCCTATTTCCACAATGAAGATTACAACAAGGCACGGCGGATTCTGCAGGACATTCCAGAAAAGTATCCAGAAAGCCCCTACTCCCCTTACGCAAGCTTCCAAGCAGCTATGTCAGCCAGACTCGGTGGCACCACACAAGCACGGGAAGAGTGCTTGAGCATGTTCCAAAAAATAATCGAAAGTAATCACCCTCATTTAGCACAGGAAGCACGCATCCAACAGGGTCGTGTGCTTATTGATCTGCGCCGTTATCAAGAAGCTGAAAACACCTTAGAGCCGCTGCTCGCGGGTAAAGACATACCGACTTCGTTACTGCGCTCCGCGGGAGTGCTGATGGCAGACTGTCTTCACCGGCAAGGCCCTACAGATACGACGAAGTATGACCAAGCCATCACAATCTACAATCAGCTACTCTCAGAACAAGACCTGCCCCTTGCTTGGAGAAACCGGCTCCATTTCCTACGCGGACAAACTTATGAAAGCATGTCACTCTGGGCTGATGCCTTCGGCTCATACTATGATGTCATTATTGAGAGCCATCAGCCTGCGTCAAATGCAGCCCATGATGAGGAATGGTTGTGGTTTTACCGCTGTGGTTTTAAAGCTCTTTCCATGCTGGAAAGGGAACAGCGCTGGACCGCCTCCGTGAAGCTTGCAAGGCGTATTGCCTCCTTTGATGGCCCAAGAGCCGAAGAGGCTACAAAGCGCGCCAACAGCCTTGCTAAAAAACACATGATATGGGAAGACTCTCAACCCCTGTCGGCTGGACCAGCTTCGGATAGCGAAGACCAACCTTAAACAAACAACACCTCCAGTTATTATGCGCACCGCTGTCTATGCAGGATCTTTTGACCCCTTGACCAATGGTCATCTATGGATGATCGAAAAGGGGCTGGAAATGTTTGATCACCTCTACGTTGTCATCGGCAGCAACCCCGCCAAGTCGTATACATTCACAGTTGAAGATCGCTTACAGTTCCTCAAGGAATCCATTCCCTCATGTGATCGCCTTACTATCTCAGAGTTTACAAATCTCTATCTGGTGGAATATGCCCGCAGCGTAGATGCTCAGTATATACTGCGGGGCATTCGATCATCTAGTGACTATGAGTATGAACGCGTCATGCGCCACATCAATGCTGATATGGCGCCCAGTATCACAACTACCTTTCTAATGCCACCTCGTGACATTGCTGAACTTTCCTCGAGTATGGTTAAGAGCCTTATTGGCCCTGAAGGCTGGGAAGAGTCAGTAAGACGCTATGTTCCCCCGCCTGTGTTCTTAGCACTTCAGGAGATAAACTCCTAAGCCTCTGGCTGACTGCATTCTCTGCTGACTACATTTTCACTACCATTCCTCAATGAGTTTCTGGACAACCCTCCAACAATCATTAATCGAACTTATCGATGACCGGCAGGATTTCTGGCAATGGACTGCCCTTATTCTCTGCTTCATCGCGGCAATCAGCGCCTCATTTCTACTGCGCAAAAAAGCTTTCTGTAAGGGTTCTCAATGCCATGCGATCATCACTCGGTTTTTTAATCCGGGCAAAGAAATCAGCTTTGTGCCCGCTAGCTTCTGTATCCTTCTGTGGATTACATGGGCAGCACGCAACCAATGGTCTAACCAGCTTTCCACACAAGGGCACAACTCCATTCCCTCCAATTACATTTTCACAGCAGCTTTACTCGTCTCCGCGTTGGTCATCTACCAAGTCGCCACGGCGGTGTCCAAAGGACGCTCCGCGCCTAAGTTTTTGGGCGGGTTAATGCTGGCCATTTTCACCCTCCAGCTCTTCGGTTGGCTTGAACCTCTGAGCCAGGCGCTCCAAGGCATCAGACTACCTCTTGGAAACATTGAGATCAACGTGTGGGCCATCATTTCCGCCATTGCTGCTCTCTTTATCTTGCTATGGCTCGTCGGTCTATCGGTGCGATTTATCGATAGCCTACTTCAACCGCGCACAGACATCCCCGCCTCCATCAAGGTTCTGATTGGCAAAGGTTCCCGCCTCACCCTTTACATCATTGCCATTGTCGGAGCACTAAAGATAGGAGGAGTGCCTCTTGGGGGCTTAGCCGTCTTCTCTGGCGCCTTTGGTCTAGGTCTTGGCTTTGGACTTCAGAAAGTCATCTCCAACCTCGTTGCGGGCGTTATCATGCTCCTCGATAAATCCATTAAACCTGGTGACGTCATTGAAATAGAGGGTACCTTTGGTTGGATCAATTCACTACGCTCACGTTACATCTCTGTCATCACCCGCGATCGCAAAGAAATCCTGATTCCCAACGAGGACTTCATCACCAACAAAGTCATCAACTGGTCATTTACGGATCGCGTCGTGCGTATTAAGGCTGATGTCGGTGTTTCGTATTCTACTGATATCCCAGAGGCTATCCGTATCTGCAAGGAAGCAACAATGGACATACCACGCGTCTTGACTGATCCTGCACCAAACTGCTTACTGAAGGAATTTGGTGATTCATCCATCAATCTACAAATACGCTTCTGGATCGACGATGCACCTCAAGGTGTCAGCAATGTCCGCTCTGAAGTTCTCCTAGCTGTCTGGAAAGCTTTCCGAGAACACGACATTCAAATCCCCTTCCCCCAGCGTGATCTTCACATTAAATCTGATCATTTGCCTCAAGCCCTTCAAGAATCAAACAAAGACTAGTATACAACCAATATGTCCGCACTCACATTACACCCTATCGATGAAATCATCGCTGAAATCGCAGCAGGCAAGATGGTCATTGTCGTTGATGACCCTGGTCGAGAAAACGAAGCAGACCTTGTTGCTGCCGCAGCTGCCGTCACACCCGAGATGATTGCCTTTATGGCAAACCATGGGCGTGGCCTTATTTGCGCACCTATCACTGCTACAAGAGCTCAGGAGCTGGACCTGCCTGCCATGACGCCACGCAACACCGAATCACAGAAAACAGCTTTTACGGTCTCGGTGGATGCTGCAGAGGGCATCTCAACAGGCATCTCCGCGGCTGACAGAGCGGAAACTATCAGGCTTCTTGCCTCAGAGGACGCCAAGTCCCATGCTCTTGTTCAACCAGGTCACATCTTCCCACTTCAGGCCGTGCCTGGAGGCGTTCTACGACGTGCAGGCCATACGGAAGCATCTATTGACCTTGCTCGCCTTGCTGGATTTCCAGAAGCTGGTGTGATCTGCGAGATCATGAACGAAGACGGGTCAATGGGACGTTCAGGTCATCTCGGTGAATATCAGCTTAAGCATAAGCTAAAGGCATGCAGCATTGCCGATTTGATTGCATATCGCAGGCGCTCTGAAAAACTTGTTCGTCACGCTGAAACGATTTCCATGCCGACAGATTACGGTGAATTTAACTGCCACCTCTACTATGTCGATCATTCCGATGACAGCACAGAGGGCCATCACCTTGCATTCACACGGGGTGAGATCTCAGCTGACAAACCAACACTGGTACGCGTGCATTCGGAGTGCCTCACAGGAGACGTCTTCCACTCAAAACGCTGTGACTGCGGCAGCCAACTGGACACAGCCATGAAACAGATCGCAGAAGAAGGAGGCGTGTTACTCTATCTACGTCAAGAAGGTCGCGGCATTGGTTTGCCTGCAAAAATCCATGCCTACAAATTACAAGAACAAGGATTAGACACCATCGAAGCCAACGAGAAGCTAGGCTACGGATCTGACCTGCGAGACTATGGCATGGGTGCTCAAATACTCTATGACCTAGGCGTGAGAAAAATGAAACTGCTCACTAACAACCCCAAGAAGATTATTGGCCTAGAAGGTTACAAGCTTGAGATTACCGAACAGGTTGCTCTAAGCATTCCCTCTAACCCTCATAACGAAAAATATTTGAAGACTAAAAAAGACCGCATGGGTCATACTTTATAATATTTGATGCAAAAAGACCCCGTTGTATTTCTACCGCCTGCCCAGCCTGCCCCTCGTTGAGAGCGATGGGCTTGCTCGGTGGATCAGCCCCTTTTGATAAAAGGAGGGATCGCGCAGCCGATGGCATCTGCAGTAGCTCGCAACAACTCCGCCTCACGACTTGCCACTACCCCGTCGTACATCACCGCCAAGCCCAGCATGCGAATAAGCTGCTTTTTGACTAAAGGTGCTGCATGATCAAACTTCTCGAGCGCTAGCTCAATAGATCTCAGGCCACACTCAGCTGCAGGCGCCATCTCCAGTTGCCATGCCCACTCAGCGGTAGCTGCCTGGTAGGCACTTCTCATCTGATCTTCTCCGCCGACTGCTGCCATCGTTGTTACTAGAATATTGGCCTCGTTGACCAAGGTATCGATATTGTGATACTTCGTCTTCGCCATCGAGCCTGGTCGGAAGTGTGAATTCAGATGACGCTCCACAACATGCTGCAGCATAAACTCAAACAAATCAACCTGGCCGTCACTGGCAATCAACCACTGCGTGATTTCTACAAAGCGATCGTATTCAGGCAAGGACAAGCGCCTCAGCGTTGGAATAGATAAATCCACTAAAGCGACTTTCTCAGAAGAATGCAAATCGCCCAGCTTATGATTCCATTGCAGCGCTAGTTTGCCGGCATCCTTGCCAGCACCATTTTTAATAAACAAGATTTCCTCATCACGTAGTTTATTATCCTCTGCCAACAATAATCCAAAGATGAGTGCCTGCGCTTCTTCACGGTCATGACATGCAGACACCCAGTCTGCGTGCAAGGATTCATAGAGCAAGTGACCGACGCCAGCATCCACCTCAGAGGGTTCTCCCAAGCGATCTATCTGCGCACGCGAAATGGGAGGCGGCGTGGCTACAGTCGATCCGCTAAAGCCACTAGCCCGTGCATCTCCTTGGTGTTCACTGGTGGCCCTGCCCTCTGCTACATCCGGAAGCGTAGTTGCCACAAACTCACCATCCCAGTTTTTTTGGATCGCCTTGATTCTGATATTCAGAGGTGGGTGAGTAGCAAGCCCGTAACTGAACATCCCCCCATCTGCAAAAAACAAATGGCTCGCCTCCGTTGCTTTCGGTGCGTTGATCTTGGCCCCATCCTGTTGACCCCCGATCTTTTTCAAGGCACCAGCAATACCTTCAGGATCACGAGTAAACTGCACCGCTGAGGCGTCGGCCAAATACTCACGTTGGCGTGAAATAGCTGCCTGAATCAACCTGCCAAAAAAAACGCCAATACTACCGACGATCATCAAAGCCACACCCGCCAGGACAATAACCACGACTACTACAGCACCACTATCTTTACTGTTGGAGCTGCGGACCCGCATAAAACGCAAGGCCTGAAACAACATGCGCCCTATCATCGAAATCATTAAAACACCAAACAGAAGCCCCATAAGCCTCATATTGAGTTTCATATCTCCATTGAGAATATGGCTAAACTCGTGTGCTACCACCCCCTGGAGCTCTGATCTACTAAGCCTTTGAAGGCATCCCCTCGTTACTGCGACAACCGCATTACCAGGTTCGGTTCCAGCCGCAAAGGCGTTGATCGCTAGCTCATCATCCATCAACCAAATGCCAGGAACAGGTAAGCCTGAGGCAATCGCCATTTCCTCCACCACATTGACCAGCCGGCGCTCATCCGCATCATTAGTATGGGGATCTACCTGCCTAGCACCGAGGTCTTTGGCGACAACCGCACCTCCACCATTGAGCTGCATGGTTTTAAACAGACTCCCTGTGCCCATGACACCACCTGTGCCAAGCGCGGTAGCTGTGAACACACCTGGCATCCAAGGGTTCACTGTCACACCCGTGTAGAGCATTGCTAAATAAACAATACCATACACCGATAGGATCACGCCGATGATAGCCAGCGCGAAATAGACAACCAACCACTTGGTCCTACGTCTAGCGTCATCCTGTGCCGCGAAAAAATTCATTGGAATTGATGAGCTAAAGCTGCCTCAAGAAGATGTTAGCCAAGGCGACTAAAATTCAACTTTTACAGCCTCACGCTCACTCTCTTCAGTCACCTCAAACAAGGTTGCCGGGCCGAAATTAAAGATGCCGGCAATAAGGCTAGAGGGAAATACCTCAGTCTGTGTGTTGTATTGAGTGACCGCATCATTGTATGCCTGCCGAGAGAAGGCTATTTTGTTTTCAGTGGTAGTAAGCTCTTCACTGACCTGCATCATATTAGCATTACTTTTGAGATCAGGATAAGCCTCAGAAAGAGCAAAAAGACGACCCAGCGCACCGCCAAGGCCACCCTCAGCGGCCATCAATGCCCCCATTGAAGACGCGTCCTCAGTATTGGCGCTCTGACGAGCAGAGCTAGCCATGTTTCTGGCCTCAATGACACCCTCAAGCGTCTCTTTCTCGTGTTTCATGAAACTCTTAGCGGTTTCCACAAGATTAGGAATTAAGTCATAGCGCCGCTTTAACTGCACATCGATTTGTGCAAACGCATTGCGGTATAGGTTACGGAGCTTAACAAGGCCGTTGTAGATACCGATCACCCAGAAGGCGACGACAAGAACAAGACCTGCCAGAACTGCGAGAATAGTAATAGCTGTTGTCATAATAGTAGTATGGTTATTGGTTGATAGGACCCATGGCGAAAGGCGCAACAATGCCCTACAAAGCCTATTCTATCGGAGCTCACCTTCTTTGCCATTATAAAAACACTACAGAATTGTAGCTCTCCGTTTCCGCGCAGATAGCTGAGACTCCTAGCTCTTGACCTTCTTGCTAACCAAGCTCTTTAAATCCTCCAGCATCATATATACCGAGGGCACGAGCAACAGCGTGATAAAGGTTGCAAAAAGGATACCAAAACCAAGGGAAACCGCCATTGGCACCAGAAAGCGCGCCTGCATATCAGTTTCCACAAGCATCGGCATCAGGCCAGCAAAGGTCGTTAACGAGGTCAGCAAAATCGGGCGGAAACGTGCAGCTCCGGCATTGTGCACCGCATGGATCAGGCTACCTCCCTCTTTTCGATGACGGTTCACATATTCCACCAAAACCAGGCTGTCATTAACAACAACCCCAGAAAGGGCTATAATGCCACACAGTGACATAATACTGAGGTCCATACCCATGAGGATGTGCCCTGCCACAGCACCGACAATACCAAAGGGAATCACACTCATCACGATCACTGGCTGAATGTATGATTTCAGAGGAATAGCCATGAGCACATAGATGCCTAAGAGGGCAAAGACAAACTTCACCCCCATCTCCGAAATCGAATCTTTCTGATCTTTCTGCTCACCCAGATAATCCCAAGAAACACCAGGGAATTTTACAGACAACCCGGCAAGCACCTCATCAGTGAAGAGGGAAACAACCTCGTTAGCATTCGCCTTTGCTCGGTCAACATCCGCACTAATCTTAATCGAGCGCTTACGGTCTACTCGGTGAATCGATGCCGGGCCGCGCGCCGGGCGAGCATTGGCCACCACAGCAAGGGGAACCTCACCTCCCTCTGTGGTTTTTAACCGAACACCTTCAAGGTTCTGGATCGATTTCCGCTCTTCAGAGGGATAGCGCACCATAACCTTGAGCTCATCTCGTCCACGTTGAATGCGCTGCACCTCCTCACCATAAAATGACTGCCTGATCTGCAGCGCAATCGATTGCAAACTAAAGCCCATGGCCCTACCTGCAGGTGTAAGCTCTTCATAAATAAGCTCTCGTTTGCCCCTGCGGTTATCCGTTGAGATATCTTTGACCCCGGCGTAACCATTGAGTTCATTGGTAATGTGATCTGCCGCTTTCCGCAGCATGCCAAGATCTCGCCCTGAAATTTCAATATCTATGGCGTTACCACTGGCGCCCGTTTCCTGCCGAAAACTCAATTCAACCACACCCGCAATCAAACCAATTTCTCGGCGCCACTCAGCAATAAATTCATCTGCCGAAATACTCCGATCAGCAGCGGGCTTGAGCTCCACAGTCACCTCGCCGAGATTACTACCAATAGGAATGCGGTCTGCACCAAAACCCATCTGAAAGGGCTGCGTGCCAGAAGTTGCCAAAATATGCACGGATACAGGCTTGCCGTTGGAATCTTTATGCCGTGCACCCACTCGCTGTGCCGCTTTTTCGATCTTCTCTATTTCCGCCTCTGTCGTCACAAAAGGAACTCCCGTCGGCATCTCAAGCTTCGCAGTGACCACATCGCCTTCCACCTTGGGCATAAACTCAAACGGCACCCACTTCCCCATCACCAGCCCAAAGACAGCCATCAAGAGCGCCGCAAAAACTGCCCATACCGAATAACGATGGCGCAAACAACTCATCAAAACCGGCTTATAGATGCTGTGCACAAACGTCTCCAAACCAGCAGCAACCCTGCGCTGAATGCGAAAGATGACATTGACCTTGTCTCCCTCTACATGGGGCTTGAGCAAGGCGAGGTGCGCCGGCAAAACAAGCTTCGATTGAAGCAGCGAGAACATCAGCACAGGGATTACCACTAAAGGAATATTGGGCCATATCTTACCACTGACCCCACTGATACCCAGCATGGGCGTAAAGGCTGCCATCGTCGTCAATATCCCAAAAATGACAACGGTGCCCACTTCATGGGTTCCTCTCCAGCTTGCTTCACGGGGATGTTCACCGCCCTGAATACGCCGATACACGTTTTCCCCAACGATGATGGCATCATCAACGACGATACCCAGCACAAGGATAAACGCGAACAGCGATATCATATTGATGGACACACCCAGTTCCGGCATCAGCCAAATCCCGCCGGCAAAAGAAACCGGAATTCCAAGTGCTACGAGAAATGCCAAGCTTGGTCTCAAGAACAAGGCCAGCACCAGAAAAACAAACACCAAACCCGTGGCTCCATTACGAATCAAAAGGCTCAAGCGTCCCTTAAGCAGCTCACTACTATCATTCCATAGTTCCAACTCGACCCCCTCTGGCAATTGCCCAGGAGCCACATTGCCAATATATTCCTTAACTGCCTCTGATATCAGTAAGGCATTCTGTTCGCCTGTGCGGTAAACATTCACCAATACTGTAGCTCTACCGTCAAAATGAGAGCTAATATCAACATCCTCAAAACCATCTATAATCGTTGCGATATCACGAAGCAAAAGAATTGATCCGTCGGGTTTCGTCGACACCACAATATCTTCAAATTCCTTGGAGGTGTAACGCTTACCCTTTGCCCGAATAACGACTTCACCTGCCTCTGTACGTATCGAGCCACTGGGCAGGTCAAGCGAAGTTCTTCGCACCGCATCAGCCACTTGCTGCAAGCTGAGCTTATGGCTGCGAAGTATTCCTTCTGAAACCTCAATAGAAATCTCGTATGGCCTGACTCCAGTTAAGCTAGCTTTGGTAATCTTTGGCTCACCACGCAGCATGCGATTTATCTTCGCCCCCATGCCAACGGGCTGCGGAGCCTTGTAATCTAACAAGCCGTCACGCACGATCTCTCCTAGTTCGCGCATTGTCTTCTCATCCGCATCAGCTGAGACAGCAATGCTCATCACTTGCATATCCAACCTCGCCTCTTCCAAGATCGGCTTTTCCGAATTTTCAGGGAAATTACTGATCGCATCTACTTTGGACTTCAGGTCCCCCATCACATCGCGCACTTCGTAACCCGTCTCCACCTCCACGGTCACCGCACCCATTGATTCCGTCGCGGTGGAGGTCACCCTTTTCACACCGTCAACATCGGCGATGGCATCCTCGAGCGGCAGCAAAATACCATCTTCAACTTCCTCAGGTGTTGCATTGGGAAACGGCACCTGTACGAGCACGGCATCCAGTGAAATATTAGGAAACACCTCCTTCTTGAGCTTAAACCAAGTCGTAATGCCCGCCAGCATCACCAACAACATGATAAAGTTGGCAGCAACGTGGTTTCTACTGAACCATTGGATGGCTTTTTGCATATCTCTAATTAAAAGTATTCTTGATTACTTGCCGCCTTCCGCTTGTTCTTGAACCGAAAGCTTCATACCAGAAACCGGTGTCTCCATGGGACTGACAATGACCTTAGCTCCATCACGCAAGCCGGCAGAAACCAGCACGCTTTTCTCAAGTGTACGAGCTATCGTCACTGGGGTAACCTGCAATTGATTGGCCGCATTGACCGTGAGTAGTGTGTTGTCCGGTCTCAATGCACTGCGAGGAACCTTAATAACTCCTTCCATGACTCCTCCTTGTATTTCAGCCTGCACAAAAAGGCCCAGTGGTGGCAGTTGGTATGGACCGGCTTCAGATTGCGGCTTTATCCCTACCACTAAATACATCGTCATGGTCTGCTGATCGACCACCCCCTCATTGCGCACAATGGTGCCATGCCATTGCCTATCGGCACCGCCTAACAAGGCATTTGCGATCACCTTGGATCCTACAATCTTGCCCTTATCCAGATATGCTAATTCTTCAAGAGTCACCGGCACCCGCACTTCAAATGCATTGGCTGAATACAGGTCTGCTAAGCGTGCACCGGTCATAATATAAGAGCCTAGGTCGGTATAGCTCGCCTCAACCCGGCAATCATAAGGAGCTCGCAGCTTGGTGCGCTCTAAGTCACGCTTCGCTTTCCCCACGGATGCCGTGGCCGCTGCGATGTGAGCCTGAGCGCTTTCAATTTGAGGCTTACGGAGCACCAGCTCGGAGGGTTCCCCTCTCCCTAGTTTTTGCCAATCACGCCCCGCTTGATCAGCTCGAGCTTGCTCTTGGGCAAGTAATAACCTGGCGTCCGCGAGAGAAGATTCTGCTGTAGCAAGTGCGGAAACATAGTCTGCGCTGTCTATTTCCAACATGATTTCATCATGGGAAAACTGACCGCCCACCTCGAACTTCGGAGAGACCATCACCACTCGCCCCATCACTTCTGAGGCCGCCTGAGTTCTCCTTACTGACTCCACCCTACCTTGAGTGCTAATGACTAATTGCTCGGCACCTAACCTAGCCTCCATCACATTAACCACAGGAATGACTCGGGGCGGCAACTCCTTGTCCGCCTCAGGCCCATTATCCTTGAGGTATTTCATCACAACAACACCAACGAATAATACGATGATAAGGGCAACAATCTTGGATCGGTGCACCCACTTACCCGAAGTCGTCGAGTCGTCTGATTGGGAATATTTCACTTCTTCGCTCATAAATTATTGTTTCATTACTGTTTGATTTCAAAACCACCCCCAAGAGCCAGGTGAAGGTCGACGCGATTAACCAACCGCAGCCTTCTTAAAGTGGTATGTTGTGACTCAAGTTGTATCTTACTGGTCTGTGCGGCAAACAAGGTAAGCACATCTCCATTACCATCTCGATAGTCATCCTCCGCTGCCTTAGCTGCATCACGTGCTAGATCACGGGCATTTCGAATTTCTTGTTCGCGCCGGTGCAGCCATCGTTCGTTTGCCAATGCCTGCTCCACTTCACCAAAAGCGTTAAGCACCGTTTTTTGAAGGACGGCAAGAGCCTCACGTTGACTCGATTTGCGAATACGAATCTCACCACGAACACGACCGCCGGTGAGGATCGGCTGTAATAAATTAGCCCCAACAGACCACACCCCAAAATCACTATTGATAATATCACCCAATGACTCCGTTGTTGTTCCTGTCCTACCGGTGATTTTAAAACTCGGGAAAATGGCTAACTGTGCTTCTTTAATGCGCTTTGTCGTGGCTGCGTAACGCCGCTCTGCAGCTATAATATCTGGCCTGCGTAGTAAAAGTTCTGAGGGTAATCCTGCCGGAGGCGATGATGCTACATGAGGCAAGCGCGCGCGCCCATACATTTGGGCTGCTGGATATCTTCCCGCCAGCAATTCCAGTTGTCGACGAGCCGTCTCTTGATTACCTCGTTTTGCCGACAATTCAGCCTTTGCACTAGCCACATCAGACTGAGACAACCTTAGCTGAGATGCTGAGCCTCCCTCGGCGCGCATATCCCGCTGGTATCGACCTCTGACCGCTTCCTCTGTTTGCTCTCTTAAAATTAATGCCTGCTGAGCGAGCGCTACTTGTTGGTTAGCTTCAGCCAAGGCAAACCACGCCTTACAAACCTGGGCCGCCAATGATGCCCGCGCAGCACGATAGTCCTGCCCGCCCGCCTGCCAGCTGGCAAGGGACGCAGATTTTCCAGCACGAGCACGACCCCAAATGTCTGGTTCCCAATCAACCTTTAGGTCCACACCATAGCTTTCTGATATAATTGAACCTCCAAAAGGAAACCCAATGAACCTTGTCTTCCGACGATCTGCATCGGAGCTCAATACCATTTGGGGCCTAGCTAGCGCTCCTTCTACGCGCGCAGCCTCCAGCGCCCTTTCAAGCTGCTCAGCGGCAATACTCATCTCATAATTGGCTCCCAAGGCCTCATCTACAATTGCCATGAGATCACTATCGCCAAATCGTTGCACCCAATTGACATCAACCCCAGACTTTGCCTGCTTGCTTGCAGACCAACTAACGGGCACGGGTTGTGTAAGCTCCGTCAACATCGACTCAGGTGCTTTAGCAACACAGCCCAACAAAAAAACAGCACCCCCTAATAAAAAAACAGGCCTCATTTTTGAGCTCCCTTCTCAGCTAAGAAGCCAGCCTCAGAAAAATCAATCATCTCCTGGAACTGATCCTCTGCATCAGGATCTCCACAGGCACCATCGGTCAAACTATACAACAGCTCACCATGCAGCAGAGTCTGAGCCATCACCCCGAAGGTGAAATGAAGCCGCCAGAGGACTAGCTCCGTCGTTAAGCTTGGAGCTGCAGCAAGCAGAGCTTCAGTAAAGCTCTCTGCTACTCTTTTCATGCCAGGAACCATATCCTCCGGTAAGCCCCCCTGAGGATCCATCACACATCGCCCCATCAACTTAAAAAATAATTTCTCACTCATCTCACTCCCCTTCACTACCGTAAGAAGCGGTCGCATGAAGGCCTCTAGAATCTCTCTTACTGTGGCAACCCGCCCCTCCTCCGTTAATACTTCCAGCATCCTTAAGCGCTCTTCATTGACAGGGTCAATATAGCGACACTGAATCGCCTCGAATAACTTTTCCTTGCTGCCAAAATGATAATTAACCGCTGCCACATTGACCTTGGCATCGTTGGTAATATCGCGAAGAGAGACTGATTCAAAGCCATGCTCAGCAACAAGCCGCTCAGTAGCATCTAAAATCAACGCCTTTGTTGTTTTCCTCTCCATCATCATCTTTCCGTAATCATCTCTGCATAAACATTCAAGCACATGATTAAAGCACTTGCTTGAAAAAATCAAGGTCTTTTCTTTTTTGGGATGGTTTCGGGATTAGACGGGATTTCATTAAGCAACCGCATTCCTGCAATAATTTCTCATAATTCCCCCACTGGTTCTTGCCAGTGGCACCTCTGACAGTCTAGTTTGCAGCCATGAAAATAGGTTTAATTGGATGCGGCAGGATGGGTAGCGCCCTTATTGGAGGCATTGCAAAGTCTGACATCACGGCACCAGCGGACATTACCGTCTATGACCTCAATGCCGATTCTGTTACGACACTGGTTCAAGACAGCGGAGTCTCAGCAGCAAGCAACAATCTCGATCTGATCCGTAAGTCTCAGACTATTCTGCTTGCCGTCAAACCACAATACATCGGTGACGTTCTTAGGGAAATCGCTCCAGCCATCACAAAAGACCACCTACTGATCTCCATTGCTGCTGGAGTCACTATGGAAAAAATGGAGGCCGCCTGCCCCGCCGGTACACGTATCATCAGAGCGATGCCTAATACGCCCGCGCTGATCGGCTTGGGCGCTACCGGTATCGCACCTGGCAGTCACGCCACCGAACAAGATATCAAAACAGCACGTGAACTGCTCGAATCGGTAGGCATCGTCAGCGTCACCCAAGAACCCCAGCTTGATGCTGTCACTGGTTTGTCAGGAAGTGGGCCAGCCTATGTCTACACATTCATTGAATCACTCAGCCTGCAGGCCCAGAAAGAGGGTCTAGCCCTTGATGAAGCCATCAAACTAGCCACCCAGACGGTGATTGGAGCGGCACACATGGTCGAGCAAACCGATATGACACCTCGCGAGCTTGTTGAGCAAGTCACATCACCTGGAGGCACCACTCTAGCCGGCCTTGATGCCCTCACCGAGCACGGCTTTGAAAAAAGCATTGCAGCGGGAGTTCATGCCGCATCGGAACGGTCTCGAGAAATCGCCAGAGAATCCTGAAGCTAAACCCTAAGGTTAAGGTAATAATCCCACTATTACGCCTTCACTCATATCCCATCGCTCCCGTTTGCCCCGATTCACCCCCGATTCCGTTTGCCAAAACAACTCTAGGGTATTACTTTGTATCCGCTACTCGCACTAACTTCAACCAACAACAAACACATGGGACCTCTCGGATATCCAGAAATGGTGGTCATCTTTTTGATCATCCTCCTTCTCTTCGGCGCTAAAAAACTCCCCCAGCTCGCACGCGGACTGGGCAAGAGCATGGGCGAATTCAGAAAAGCCAAAGATGAATTCGAGCATGAAATCACCAAGGCTGAAGACGAAGTCACACACGATGCTGCGCCTAAATCACCAGCGCCCAAAGATATTCAGCCTCGCGAAGACAAGGACGCCTGATTGTAAGCTAAGGCATTCGAAATGGCTTCAACTCGACTATTTTCATTAGCCAAACTTGCCCCGATGATTTTCGGGGCATTTTTCTGCCTGTTTGCAAGCAACTGCAAGGAGTCCGAAAGCTCAACGGAGAACTGGAAGAATACCCCAAGTCCAGCAACGAATCAGCAAGCTAGCGAGCATCCTAGCCAGCTTAACGATACCCCGAAAAAAAGCTCACCTGAGCCCAACGTAGGCGATTCTTCAGGCAAAAACACTCCCGTTCGCTTTCTTGCCTACAACTTAAAAAACTACCTCACCATGCGTCGCTATATTGCTGGCGAGGCAGTTTACAAAGAGAAACCTCGGAACGAAGTGGATGCACTTATTGAGATCATCTCCGCAGCAAATCCAGACATTCTTGGCATCTGTGAAATCGGCAAATACGCTGACCTGACGGACCTTCAAAACCGCCTTGCTGCTGCAGGAGTCAAACTACCCCATGCTCATAGGGTCCATGGCTCAGACCGAACCCGTGCGCTTGCCCTGCTGTCTCGATACCCCATCATTAAAACAAACTCCCCGAAACAAACGGACTATATCATCGAGGGTGTGCCCTTTAGCATTAGTCGAGGTATTCTTGATGCCACCGTCGAACTACCCAGCCGAACCATTCGCCTCCTGGGCATCCACTTCAAATCCAAACGCCCAAGTCAAGAAGCTGACCAAGCTTTGATGCGGCGTAATGAGAGCTTGCTCATGCGCCAGCACATCAAGGATATCATGGCAAGTGAACCAGAGACTCAATTACTTGCTTACGGTGATTTCAACGACACCAAGAACAGCAAGTCCGTATCTAGCATCCGAGGGCGCTCCAATAGCAATTCTCACATGAAAATTATCGAGCTATTAGATGCACGTGGAGAAAGCTGGACCCATCATTGGAAACTCGAAGACATCTACTCCAGGATCGATTTTGTGATGACCAGCCCAAAGCTTGCACCTCACATCAACAAGAAAGAAAGCAAGCTACTCGATCCCAAAAACTGGGAAGTCGCGAGCGATCACCGCCCGATGTTAGTCATCATTGAGTGAGGGCTGCACGCTCACACCATACCGAGCAAAGCGAGCATTCGGCCAGTCTTGCCCTTCTCCATTCGGTAACTGTAATAAGTCTCCGTGTTGCTCGCAGTACAGATACCAGCATCGCTGTATTGCTTTTCTGGAACGCCGGCGGCCAATGCCTGCTGACGAATTTCTGATGCAAAATCGACTTCATAGATAGGTGGCCTAACGCATGGAGAAAGCTCCACCACCATATCTGCCGGCGATGAACCATAATTATCCTGCATCATTTTTATGGCTTTGCCGGTGATATTGCCCTCGGTGCCTTTTTTACCAGAATGCAGTAATGCAATCACTCGGCATACCGGATCGTAAATATAAACAGCGCCACAATCGGCTACATAAATGCCCAGCATTACACCAATGTCCGAGGTGATCAGGCCATCCACATCCTTCCACGTCTGAGCAGGATCATGTTTTCCCACAACGGCAATATTTGAGCCATGAATTTGCTCAGCTAAATGGAGTTGGGACCAACTAAACCCGAGGTCTTGAACCGCCTTTTCATGTGCAGGATGTAACCGAGCCAACACTTCATCTTTATCTAAGCCTACCTCAACCCCAGAAACACGTCCAACGAAGCTAGAACGAAGCCCCTTCTGTTCATTGAGTGAAGATAAAAAACGAGGCATTTGCATTGTTGGCTGAAAGCCTCAACGCAAATGCCCCGTTGTGCAAGCTTACTCAGTCACCAGATTGGCGACTGAGAGCTTAACGCTAGTGTCTTACTGTGATCGGCTGGTTAAAGCACGGTTCACATGATCCACGGTATCCGCTTCATCTTCATCCATATCTGACATGATATCAGAAAGGTTTGAAGCGATTTCACCACGCATTCGCGCGACTAACTCCGCACCCTTTTGGGTAATACGAACCATGATCTTACGGCGATCTTCGGCTGCATGCACACGCTCAACATAACTTAACTTTTCCAATCGATCCACAAGGCCAGTAGCGGCCGCTGTAGAATGTCCCATCTTTTTCGCGATATCCGACATTGTCAGATATTCTTCGCTGGAGAGATAGGCCATGAGGAAGAACTGAGGAAAAGAAATATTTCCGCGGTTCAACTCACTGGACAGGTTAAGGATGCACGAACGCTGTGTAAACAGAACAAAGTCTGCAAGGCGGTCTGTATCGACGTCGCTAGTTTTGGAGGGACTAGTTTTCATATTATTTTGTGTTTATTAGTGTTTTGGTTATCACCAATGTGAACACAGTTGCATGAGCAGAATACGCAAAAGATCAGCAATCCTCAAGCTTTTATTTTAGGTTTTTTAAATAAATAATGCATTTTAACCCATTGTTTTATACTTTTCGGCGTGAAATCGTGTTTTTTGATACTTCACAGGCGATAATCAAACACCCCATTCTATCACCATTTACAGACCTTTTTAAGCTCTAATTTGTATGGCTTTTACGAATGTAAACCGCATCCCCTACTTTGACTGATCCCGATCGAATATCAGCTGCAACATGCTCACCCAGTTCCTCACCTGTGGGGAAAAGGTTCGCTGTCCGCCCCGCACCCTGACTAATGACAGCTTCCCCATTGAGAACTGTCCACTTTCCATATTTCCGTATCAGCACAAATTGTGACTCTTCCACAACTTGATAAACTCTCCCAGCAAGGCGCCTATCTTCATTTCCCGGCATTTGCTGCGACCTTTTCACATCACCAGCACAAGCAGTGAAAACCCAAGTCAATAGATACAAAAAAAACAACGGCTTTGCCATGACTCCATTGAGCCAGAAAATGGCTCTTGCATCAACCCTTACCATTTCAATAATCTCAATATCACCGAGGTGGACATTAACAAAATCATGGTTATTATCTGAATCATCAGATCTGATTTCGAATCTGTTTTCACTACCTCACGATACATTACACCATGCCTAAATCCGATATTAAAGCCGCTGCTATTCTGCTCAATCTTGGCTCTCCTGACAGCACAGAAGTCGCTGATGTGCGTCGCTATCTCGATGAATTCTTGAGCGATGAGCGTGTGCTAGATATAGCCGCCTGGAAGCGTAAGCTCATTCTCAAACTTTTCATTTTGCCAACACGCCCCAAGGAGTCCGCAGAGGCCTACGGCGAGGTCTGGACCGACGAAGGGTCCCCTCTCATTGTCACCAGTAAGGAACAGCACAAACTTGTTTCGGACCAAGTGGAGATGCCCGTGTTTCTCGGTATGCGCTACGGCAACCCTTCAACCCATGATGTCATCAAGCAGATCAAAGAGGAAGGCATCACCGATCTCTTTATCATGCCTCTCTATCCTCATTATGCGATGTCGAGCTATGAGACAGCTGTCGTCAAAACGATGGAAGAAATCTACGAGCAATGCCCAGAGATGCGCACCAAGTTGCTGCAACCATTCTACAAAGATGATGATTACATCCAAGCTCTAGTGGACAGCGCGATGCCTCACATGGAAGACGATGACGATCTATTGCTGTTTAGCTTTCACGGTATCCCAGAGCGACATGTCAGAAAGTCAGATCCGTCTCACGCCCACTGCTTGGTTCGCGAGGATTGCTGCATCAACCCTCACCCCTGTCACGCCACCTGCTACAAACATCAATGCCTGGCAACCACGCAAGCATTCCTGGAAAAGTCGGGTATCCCCAAGGAAAAAACGGCTATCTCCTTTCAGTCTCGCCTGTTGAGAGACCCGTGGCTTGGACCCTACACAGATTATGAGTTGGAGCGATTCGGCAAAGAAGGCATCAAAAAAATCAAAGTGATGTGCCCTGCCTTTGTCTCTGATTGCCTCGAAACTATCGAGGAAATTGGAATGCAAGGTGTTGAGCAATTTACCGAGGCTGGAGGAGAATCACTCACCCTAGTTCCTTGCATGAATGCGCACCCGACCTGGATTAAATTTCTGAGCGGAAGAATAGAGCAGTGGCATAATGAACTAAGTCATCAAGATGAGCACGCACATGAGCGCACACATGAACATCAAGATAGTCACGATCATCACCACGACCATGAACATGATCACGCACCCAGTGCTTGAGACAGAAAGCTAGCGGCGGAGACCGCATGCCAATCTCCATAAGCTACAAAGATGAACTATCTCGCCCATCTCATGCTGGCAGATAATTCTGATGCGTCGCGTATTGGCAACTTACTTGGTGATTTTACTAAGGGCACCTTGGGCAGCCTTGCTGAAGTTTACCCCGCAGAGATTATTCGGGGTATAAAGATGCACCGTGCCGTCGACCGCTTCACTGATTCGCATCAGGTTTTTAAGAACGCGCGCACACTTTTCGCCCCAGAGCGACGGCGGTTTTCTGGCATCATTATCGATATCATTTTCGATCACTATCTATCTATCCATTGGGATGATTATCATCATCAGCCATTGGAGCATTTCATCAATGATGTCTACCGAGCCCTTGATGAACATCCAGAGTGGCGAGCAGGTCGACTGGCCCACGCTTTCCCTATGATGAGACATGAGAACTGGCTGCTAACCTATGCCACTATTGAGGGGGTCGAGCTCACCCTAGAGCGAGTTTCTCGCAGAGGCAAACGAACCGGTCAAATAGCTGAAGGCATCATCGACTTGCGTAAGCATTACGCGCAATTCGAAGCGAGCTTCCAAGCTTTCATGCCCAGCTTATTGGATTTCACCGATGCCTGGAAAAGTAAGCATTGAGAGCCACAATCAACGTTCCTCTCCATCAACCAGTGTTTTCCACACACTAAAATCTTCGTTTAGCATCGTCATGTCTGCACAGTAGCCAGCCTCGATTTTCCCAAGCCCTTCCCATCCTAATGACCGCGCTTGGTTCCAGGATGTGGCCTTAACGAGCTCGGACAAAGGTAAGCCTGTCCACTCAAACACATTCCGCAGGCCCTCATTAAAGAGCAACACGCTGCCAGCAAGCGCATCGCTACCTTTGAGCCGTGCCTGACCTCCTTCAACGATCACATCTAAGCCCCCTAGCTGCACTTTACCTGAACCAATCCATGAACCACTCATCGAATCAGTGATCAACATTAACTGATCAATAGGCTTGAGACTGAATACCAGCTTCAAAAAATCAGGGCATAAATGGATACCGTCACAAATCAATTCCATCTTAAGGTCTGCATCTAATAAACCAGAGCCCACCATACCAATTTCACGATGATGAAGGCCGCTCATGGCATTACCAAAATGAGTCATGTGAGTCAGCCCCGCGCCCTTAGCGAGCATCATCTGCTCATGCGTAGCTGATGAATGTGCCGCAGAACAGGTAATACCAGCCTTCTTTGCCTGGTGTATACAATCGTAGGCACCGGCAACATCAGGAGCGATGGAGACCACCGCTACAGCTGCCGTTTCATGAATGCGTCTCAACTCGTTCCAGTTGGGCTCTCGGACAAACTGTGGATTTTGCGCACCCGCATTCATCTTGTTGATGTAAGGACCCTCCACGTGCATGCCAGGGGTTTTGCAGTATTCCTGGCGATCCTTGTATTGCGCACACTTAGCTGCAATTTCCTCCAATACATGCTGAGGCTGAGTCAAGGTAGTCGGCAGCCAAGTGGTTACCCCCTCCCCTAATTTGCGTTTGGCAATGTGGCGTATACTCTCCACATCATTATCACAGACATCTTTGCCGTCAGCGCCGTGTGCATGGATATCAATAAAGCCCGGCATGACGTAACGTCCGCCAGCGTCAATTATTTTGCCTGCCTTGGGAAGGGTTGCTCCTGCCTCATAAACCGCTTTGATTTTTCCTGCTTCGACCTCAACAGAACCCGCGGAAATATCAACATCCGGGGAAATGATATGGGCATTAGAAATTATCAATCGCATCTGCGCAGAGGAGTTACAACCATTCTAGCTTTTACCCAAAATCATATCCTTGGATTTCCAGAAGTATGACCAGCCGGAGATAACCGTCAGGGCAACGGCAGGCCATAGAGAAAGAGGAAACAACAGGTGATCTTTATGCGATAGATATTGCAAGCCCGCGACCAAGGAGTTGTTAGATTCGACGGGTTCAAAGGTGAGGTAGACAAGTGCGGTGATGATGAAAGTGAGCTGGAAGGTTGTTTTCCATTTTCCAAGTTGATCTGCGGCAATGACTTTACCCTCCTCGATGGCGATCTGCCTGATACCAGTGACCAGAAACTCACGACACAGAATCAAAGCCGTGACCCAAACCGGACATAACCCTTTAGCAGACAAATACACAAAACCAGAACACACCAAAATCTTATCTGCCAGCGGATCCAGAAGCTTTCCGAGTGAGGTAACCAGTCCCATCCTCCGTGCCAAGTAGCCATCCAACCAATCAGATATAGCGCCGAGCACAAAAGCACTCAGGGCAATGGCATAGCCGACGAGCCCTTCGGCAGATGCGGCGACACAGAAAACAGCCGTTAGAACCAGACGAAAGAGCGTGATCGTATTGGGTAAATTCATGAATAAAAGTGCTGGGCATAGGCCTTATACATTGGCCTCTGCCCACTATGGTCTGACTCTAAGCCGAGGGCAACACTTGGCTTATGAAAAAAACCCCCTCAAAAAAAGCACCAATGAGTCACCTTGGCGCGCTATCTCGCGAATTTATTCAACTTGATATTGCTTCCAGTCGTCTCTCATGAATAATCTGCGCCCTCAACACATTCCCTCAACACATCTATACCATTATGGAAAAATCAGATTTCGGACTAATAGGCCTCGCTGTCATGGGGCAAAACCTTGTACTTAATGTGGAAAGCCGCGGCTTCCAAGTTTCCGTTTATAATCGGACCACCTCGACGATGACCGACTTCATCGGACAAAATCCTGGCAAAAAGCTCATCGGCTGCGCAAGCCTTGAAGAATTTGTCGATTCTCTTGCTAGCCCACGTAAAATTCAAATCATGGTCAAGGCGGGCGGCCCTGTCGATGCTGTCATCGAGTCCCTAATACCATTACTCGACAAAGACGATATCATCATCGATGGCGGCAACTCACTCTACACCGATACGGAACGCCGTGACAAATGGTGCAGTGAACATGAGCTCCGCTTTATCGGTGCGGGAGTATCAGGAGGCGAGGAAGGCGCGCTCAAAGGCCCATCTATCATGCCTGGTGGTCCACAAAGCACCTGGAAGGTCATGCAGCCTATCTTTGAAGCTATCTCTGCTAAAGTCGACGGAGAGCCTTGTGTCGTTCACATCGGAGAAGGTGGCGCCGGCCATTTTGTTAAAATGGTTCATAACGGCATCGAGTATGGCGACATGCAGCTCATTTGTGAGGCTTACGATATCTTTAAGGCCGCAGGATTTTCTAATGAGGAACTTGCTGATATCTTTGCGGATTGGAATGCTGGCGATTTGGAGAGCTTCCTCATTGAAATCACCGCGAACATCTTCAAACAAATTGATCCAGAGACAGGCAAGCACATCGTCGACCTCATCGTGGACAAGGCTGGACAAAAAGGCACTGGTCGCTGGACGATGATGGAGGCGGTAGATCACGCGATCCCCTTCTCCTGCATCGGTGCATCTGTCGAAGCCCGTATCCTATCTGCCATTCGTGACCAGAGACTTGCTGCTTCCCATATCCTGACTGGGCCATCCAATACGGATTTCAACATGGGCGAACTCAACAAAAAAGAGCTCGTCGAAAAAGTGCGTGATGCCCTTTATGCATCAAAAATCGTCTCTTATGCACAAGGCCTTGATCTCATTTCCAAAGTAGGCGCAGAAAAAGGCTGGGATCTTCAGCTCGGTGAAATTGCCAAAATCTGGCGTGGCGGTTGCATTATTCGTGCGCGCTTCCTCAATCGTATTACAGAAGCATACCAAGACAGTGACTCACCTACCAACCTGATGCTTGCCCCATTCTTCACTGAGATCCTCACGAAGGCACAGCAGAACTGGCGTGAAGTAGTTTCTCTTGCAGCCCTCAACGGCATCCCAGTGCCAAGCTTTGGCGGATCACTCGCCTACTATGATAGCTACCGCAGTGAGCGCCTGCCCGCCAATCTCCTTCAAGCACAGCGAGACTTTTTTGGCGCACACACCTATGAGCGTCTGGACAAGCCAGAGGGAGAGTTCTTTCATACAGAGGATTGGCCTGAGCTTATGGATTAAGCTCTCCCCTGAGGCTGTGCTCTGAGGCAATCCTCTGTGGCAAAATAAGCCCTGCAGGTTTAGATGCCGTTTACCGCATTGATCAGCTCGCGTAGTCGACCAAAATTCCGGTGGCGGTGGCGAAACACCAGCCTTGGCAGCGCGTCAAGCTGAGGCTCGTCATCCTCTTCGCACACGGGACCACATTGCTTAAAGCCTCCACTCTTAAGGATATCTGAGAAATCCTCATGGAGCCTCTTCATGTGACTTTCAGAGAGCTCTTTTTGCATTCGGATAATAATATTATCACCAATATAGCGATAAGAATGAAAGTTGGAATAAAACCGCCTCACCTCTTCTACCGCTTCATCAATGTCATCGGTCACCTTAAACAACGAGTAGTCGCTCTCCGAGATCATGCCTAAACGGCTCAAATGCTCCTCGATAAACTGCTGCCAGAATTTCCAATAGGTGCCTCCTTTGGCATCAATGAGTATGAGTGGATAAATCCTCGTTTTCCCCGTTTGGATAAGCGTTAAAGTTTCGAAAATTTCATCCATGGTGCCAAAGCCACCAGGGAAAGCTGCAACGGCATCAGACTCTTTCACAAAGGATAGCTTACGAGTGAAAAAGAAATTGAAATCCACCAGCTTTTCGTCACCCGCAATAAACGCATTCGCCGATGACTCAAAAGGAAGCTTAATATTCAAACCAAAGCTATCCTCACGTCCGGCTCCCTCGTTACCAGCGGCCATGATACCCGGTCCCGCACCGGTAATCGTCATAAACCCAGCATCGCGCATCTTTGCTGCAAATTCCACGGCCGCTTTATATTCGGCTTCTTCGGGATTTGTTCTCGCAGAACCAAAAATGGATATCTTCCGGCAATTGCGGAAGGGGTAAAAAACCTCGTTGGCAACTCGCATTTCACGAAGTGCTTGGTTCATCGTCTTGAAGTCCCCTTCGGTAACAGCACCACGTGATATGCGCACTGCAGATATCAACATTTCAGCGAGCATGCAATTTTCCTCCCCCCCAGAAATCTCTTTAGCCAGAGCCGTGATCCGGTCATCTAATTTTTTCTCTCCGGTCGAGCCGATAAATGAGCAAGACTGAAGATGGATCATGCCCCCAGTAAAATCTCTTTCTTGGGGAATCTTGGTAGGTGTAACGTGGCGACTCATAGTGACTCTGATTTTAGGTTTAGTATTGTTGTGTTTAGAGGATCTCTAAAAGCACAGGTAGTTCTCAAATGGGATGAAGAGGTCGGTGAAAGCATGAAAAATCATACAGTCGTTACAGTGGACGCTTCCTGCAAGCGGCGCAGACGCTCCAATGCCTGCCCTGAGTCGATCAACTCTGCGGCTAATTTAACGCCTTGCCCCATCGTGTCAGCTAAGCCTGCACAGGCCAAACCTGCACCGGCATTAAGCAACACCATCTCACGCTTGGGTCCCGCTTCCTTGCCGCTAAGTATATCAGTGAGGATCACCGCATTTTCTGCCGCATCCCCTCCCTCGAGGTCTTTGACATCACAGACGGACATACCGAAATCTTCTGGTTTTACCTCTTCATCAAGAAGAGCCTGGTAACGCCCAGATTTACATATCCGTGTCGGCCCCAGCAAACTCACCTCATCAACAGGGCCACCATCTGCCGTGCTACC
>DBBL01000181.1:0-155 GCA_002292185.1 Akkermansiaceae bacterium UBA985
CTCGAGCAATTCAGCCAACAACCCTTCCACCTGCTGGTGCTTGACGAAGCCCAGCACATTAAAAACCCGGCCGCTCAAGTCTCTCAGGCCGTTCGCCAGCTCGATGCGCGTCATCGCCTATGCCTATCGGGCACCCCTATCGAAAATCATCTTGG
>DBBL01000181.1:243-3593 GCA_002292185.1 Akkermansiaceae bacterium UBA985
TTTCGTGAAACCTTCCGCACACCTATCGAAAAAGAAGGCAATCAGCAACGCGCTGATGCCCTAGCCAATAAAATTGGCACACTTATTCTACGCCGGACTAAAGATCAGGTCGCTACCGAGCTGCCTCCAAAAACAGAAATCCCCCACCTCATCGAACTGGGGACAGATGAAAAAGATCTCTACGAAACCGTGCGCTCCACCATGGATAAACACGTTCGCCAAGCACTTGCTATTCGCGGCCAAGAAGCTCAAATCGTCTTTCTTGACGCCTTACTTAAGCTGCGTCAAATCTGCTGTCACCAAGACTTAATCGCTAATAAAGAATCAGATCCGGCATCAGGAAATATTTCACAGGGACCGAAGCAATCTGCCAAGTTCGACTATCTCAAAGATCTCCTAGAAACCCTAAAAAAAGAAAACCGCAAGGTGCTACTGTTCTCACAGTTCACATCTATGTTAGACATCATTGAAGAATACCTTATCGAGCAACAAACCAGCTACCTCAAACTTACCGGAGCGAGCAAAAACCGACAGGATCTCGTTGAAAAATTCCAGGCCGGCGAAGCCGAGGTGTTTCTCATCTCGCTCAAGGCAGGCGGCACCGGCCTCACCCTCACCAATGCCGACACCGTCATTCATTATGACCCTTGGTGGAATCCCGCCGTTGAAAACCAAGCCACAGACCGCGCCTACCGTATCGGACAAGACAAACCTGTGTTTGTGCACAAACTCATTTGCAAAGGCACCGTGGAGCAACGCATCCAACAAATGCAGCGGAAAAAATCAAACGTCGCTGACTCCATTCTCACATCCTCCATCAATCAGCTCAAGCTCGACGACGATACGCTCTCTCAGTTACTCGCCCCGATGCCATGATCATGACTTACGAGACCANNNTGTTTTTTAGCAACTATTCCTAATCTGGCTTGTTTCATCGTCAGATTGTCCACCATGTTACACATGAACCGATTACTTGCATTCACAGGAATATACTACCTCGTGATCACGATCGGCTTCTCTGTTGAGCCCATTGCTCAGCAAACGATTCGGACTACAAGCAATCAGATCGACCTGTTTATTGCGGAGCATCTTGAGGAAAAACAAATCGAGGCTAATTCGATTATTGATGATGCCACCTTCTTGCGGCGCGCCTATATCAACATCACAGGGCGCATCCCCACCGCTGAAGAAGCCGGCTCCTTTATCAACGATGACTCTCAGGATAAACGCCGCAAGCTCATCGACACCCTTATTGATTCAGAGGGATACAAAAGCCGTATGTTTAACTTCTGGGCAGACTTGCTACGGGTGCAAACCAACCTCGATAAACACGGCCTCGGATGGCACGTCTGGATCCACAAGGCCGTTGACCAAAACATGCCTTATGATGATTTTGTCCATGCCATGCTCTCGTCCAACGGCATGGTCTCCGACGATGCCGCAGTAGGATATTATCTGCGCGATCGTGAAATGCTCTTAGACAATGTCAGCAACACGACCGAGGTCTTCCTCGGCACACAAATTGGCTGCGCTCAGTGCCATGACCATCCATTTGATGACTGGACTCAGAAACAATATTTTGAGCTCGCCGCTTTCATCGGTAATACCACCTACAAAAGCGATGCTGCCAAGCACCTGCTGGGCAAGCTCGTTAAATACTCCTTTGAGAAAGACGGTAAATTAAAGGGCAAGCAGGGTGAGAAGTCTCGCAAGTTGGCCATGAGGAAAAAAGGGGCTGCCGCTAAATACTACAAAGACTACAGCTCTCTCTTTAAAGACTTCGGCAAAGTCGCGGTCGGTGAAGACCCTAAAAAAACACTGCGCCTCCCCAAAGACTATCAATACAACGACGGCAAACCTGGCGACATTCTCATCCCCAAAACCCTCTTTGGAGAGGCTATTTCTGAAGATGTCCCTCTTGAGCAGCGCCGTGAGGCATTTTCCCATTGGGTAACTTCCTCAGAAAACCCGCTCTTTACCAAGGTCATCGTCAACCGTCTCTGGGCAGAGGTATTTGGCCGCGGTATTGTCGACCCGCTCGATGATTGGTCAGACACCAAGCGTATTTCCCACCCAGAACTTCTCGATTACTTATGCGAGATCATGCGCGCTACTCAATACGACACCAAACAATTCATGCGTGTGCTTTACCACACTCGGCTGTTTGAAAGTTCAGCCTGTGTGGAGGAAGCAAAGAGGGGCGGACAGCATGATTTCCAAGGGCCTGTCTTACGCAGGATGTCCGCAGAAGAGATCCACGATTCTTTTCTGACACTAGAATTCGGCAACCAAGACCAACATAAAAATGAATCTCTGGCATACCGCTGGAATAGCTATGTGCAAAGTGTGGACAAGCTCTTCAGCATGTCCATGCCCGAACTCATCGAACTCAACCAAGAAACTGATGCATTAGAAGAACGTATTTATGCTGCTCGTGCAGAAGCCACGAAACTGCGCATTAAGGCATCACGAGCTCGCGCGGAAGGTAACACCGAACAAGCCAAAGAGCTCGAACAAGAAGCCAGAAACAAAGTGAATGATTCCAAAAAACTCAATCAGCAAAGTAACAGCATGATGGCTGCTAGCATGATGCAAAACAAAATGCGTACCAAGCCAAGGCAGAACATGAGGGCCTCCGAGCAAAGCTCCCCATCAAGACCCGGCACTTTTTTGCGCCAGTTCGGGTCATCTGACCGCATGACCCCCGATGCATCCCATAGTCTAGCATCTACACCACAGGCACTGACACTACTCAATGGCCGTGAAGTTGCCAAACTGACAGACGGCAAGGGCCAACTTGCCGCCTCACTGCGCCAGGCCGAATCTACCACGCAACGTCTGGATACCCTGTTCCTCTCCATCTACGGGTGCATGCCCACAGAGACAGAACGCCAACAACTCGAACCACTCACCACCAACAACAATCAACTTCGCACACTTGCCCGCGCTATGCTCAACTCGAAACGCTTCCTCTTTGTCCAGTAGCACGACCTGCCAACCGCCCTTAGTTGATAGCCAGTTGATAACCAAAAACCAAAAAAAGCCCTAAAGCGGCTAACTCACAAGCCATGTCTCACAGCCACTTAAAACTCGATGAAGTATCACGCCGCGGATTTCTTGCGACCACAGCTAAGTCCTGTTTTGGACTTACCATCGGGGGAGCAGCGGCAAACTTTTTTAATCAAAAAGCGAGCGCCGCAGACCCTGCCGTCATGGCAACAGGCGGAGCAAAGGCCAAAAGCGTCATCTACCTCTTTATGTCTGGCGGCATGACCCACCTCGACACCCTCGACCCCAAGCCTGAGGCTAGCTCTGAAATTAGAGGTGATTGCCGTGCTATTCAAACCAAT
>DBBL01000045.1:0-6107 GCA_002292185.1 Akkermansiaceae bacterium UBA985
ATCAGGCAAAATGCCGATTATGGACACATATACAGCCAAAACCCTATATTGCAGGACCCTCATAAACAACTTCGCACAATGTATGTAATACGTGGTTGTATTGTATGTAGTCCCATATAGGCCCCAATCCTGTCTTATTTTGCCCAGTCTCGCACTACCCGAGCTCAATAGCCCCTGTTGGCTAACTAGCGGAAATGATGCCGGGATCTATACCCTGCGTCAAAACTTGATGCGCATACCAAGCCCTGGATACTTCATTCCCCAATAGATCGCACTCAGAGACAGATTGTCGTTCAGAGACCTCGATAGAGATAAATGTGTATCGGTGCCGCTGTATTGGACTGTCAGAGAAGCTTCCTTGTGTCTCAAATGAACGCCGACCAGTGGCCTGATCTTGTCAATCTCTTCAATCCACACTGCCCCTGCGTATGGCGAAGGTGTAACACCCCAGAATTTCATATCCGGCATCGCTTTGCTTAATGTGAAGAAATAGCTACGTGATTCCACATCTGAGCCCTTGTAACTGAAATCATCCTCGCTGGTGCCTAGGATGACTGCCGGCCTCCAGCCAAGAGGATCTTCTGAAACAGCTCGGTAAGTAGCCGTGATGCTGACATTGTCAATGAGAGGCCGGTAATCTACACCGAGACCTAGATCAGCTGTGGCCCAGTATTTGAAACTGGCAAAGATCTGCCCTGAATCCCCCTTTTCGGGAATCCACCTGCCACTCATTACAATCGGGTGACTATCTGATACGCCACTCACGGTGCCGCCTTCTCCTGGTCACATGGGTCATGTGGGAACTTCCGATACAATCGGTGATGAAGCGACCGGCGGCGTTGGGCATGATGTCTCAGCCCAAGCAAATGAATGCGAGAAGCCTAATATTGCCATGGTGAGTAAAAGCGGGATAACCTTCATTTTCGGCGCCAATCTAGACTCGATTAAAACCTATGTCAATCTGCAACCGGCTCACATGTCGGCTTTGCTTAATACAAAGGAAACTCATCTTCCCATTGCCAGTCTCGGGGGTCTTCGCTCGAGCCTTTGATGATTTCAGAGGGCAAGCTGATGAATTCCACATCCTTGGTTGTCTCAGCAGCCAGATGAAACTTCACCAGGTTACGCCCTGTGCCCTTGGTGCTCGTTATCGATACATCAGCCAATACCGTAATGTCCCCATCTTCGCGTGGATACACCTTCAACTTGCCTGGAATCTGAAATACCGCGAAAACTTTACCCGGTTCTTTCTCTGATGGTTCGAAGCTAGTCTGATAACCCAAATGCTCTTCAGGATACCAATCACTTCGTTTTGTCTTACTAGTCAGGACTTTGACTCGGTGCACGATCATGAATTGGTGTTGGTCTTTCTCACCTTCAGCTTCAACACGCCAGATAAACGGCCCATCCAAAGTGGCTGAGCCTGCCATATAAATCATGGCTGAGAAGCCGAAACCAGAGTCCCCACCCATGGGTTTCACGGAACCTGTCACCTTTGCCCCGTTGATCTCAACGGCCTGACTCTTTTGATAGGTGTGGCTTTTAGTGATGATGTGACCACAAGCAGACAGCACAAACAAAATGATGACTGCAGGCATTACACGGAAAAATGAACTGATCTTCATAAGAAATAACATCCTATATCATTTCCTGCATGATGAAAACATCCAATCAAGCTGGACACAGTCAGGTGTTGACTAATCAACGCAGACTCATGACATTCACGCATGGATAATCCGATTGCGATTTTTATTTTGTTGGCGCTTTTTGCACTGTGGAACCTTGATTTCATATCATCTCTACTCAACCTCAAAGCTCTGGACCCTCAGCTTCCAGATGAGTTTAAGGGCGTTTATGACGAGGATAAATACGCTAAGTCTCAGCAATATACTCGGGTTTCAGCGCGCTACGGCATTATCACCTCTACTTATAGCCTGACTGTCCTACTGGTTTTTTGGTTTGTCGGAGGATTTGGTTTGCTGGATGAGTGGCTCAGAAGCTTTGGCTGGAGCGAGACGATCACCGGCCTTGTTTTCATTGGTTCCCTTCTCATCGGCAACAGCCTGCTATCACTACCGTTTCAGGTCTATGATACCTTTGTTATCGAAGAGCGTTTTGGCTTTAACAAAACAACGCCAAAGACATTCATCATCGATCAGCTGAAGGGTTTGCTTCTCGCTGTTATTTTAGGAGCCCCCCTACTTGCCCTCATCATTTGGATATTTGCTACGGTTGAAAACGCCTGGCTATGGGCATGGCTTTCCTTCACGGGGTTCCAACTTCTCATGACCTACCTCGCCCCATCGGTCATCCTCCCGCTCTTTAATAAATTCGAGCCTATGGAAGACGGCGAACTGAAATCAAGCATCCAAGAAATGGCGAAGAAGTGTGATTTCCCACTCACCGAGATTCACGTCATGGATGGCTCAAAAAGATCGACCAAATCAAATGCCTTTTTTACCGGCTTTGGCAAACACAAGAAAATCGCTTTGTTTGATACGCTCATCGAAAACCACAGTAATGATGAGCTGCTTGCTGTGCTTGCCCACGAAGTAGGTCATTTCAAAAAGAAACATATTATTCAGCGTATTGTTTTCTCCATCATACAGACAGCTGTTATCTTCTTCCTTCTCGGCATGGTCACGAATAAAGAGAGCGGCTTTGCGCGTAGCCTTTTTGATGCTTTTGGTGTCACTGAGATATCTACTTATGCAGGCCTTGTATTCTTCCTTTTATTATTTTCCCCAGTCAGCCGTCTGTTATCGATCGTGGGCAATGCGATAAGCCGCAAGCACGAGTTCGAGGCCGATGCTTATGCCGCAGAAATACAAACAACACCCGCGCATCTAATCACCGGATTAAAGAAGCTCTCGGCAGACAACCTCTCCAATCTGACACCGCACCCCTTCCCTGTGTTTCTTGATTATTCGCACCCCCCAACACTGACAAGAATCAAGGCGCTCAAGGCTCTCCAATAAGAGCACGATCGTTCTTTCTTGTTCTAGATCAGGCCCTTATCCTAAGCCACCTCACACGCTCATTTTTATTCGCTATTCACCATTGCACCGCTGCTCATTCTTTGGACAATAAGAAAAGACCAACATGAATAACCAAGAACTCTCAGATGCCATCAACCAGAATTGCCAATGGGTCCCTCTTGTAAAAGAAGAGATGGGCAAGGTCCTCGTAGGCCAAGCCGAACTCATTGATCGTCTGATTATCGGCCTTTTATGCAAAGGTCATATCCTTCTTGAGGGTGTGCCCGGTTTGGCTAAAACCCTTGCGATCAAGGCCCTTTCAGGATGCTTGCACACGAACTTTGCACGCATTCAATTCACCCCTGACCTCTTGCCCTCCGATCTAGTCGGAACCATGATTTACAGTCCTCAAGAAGGCTCTTTTTCCGCCAAGCTCGGCCCTATCTTTAGTAACATCATTCTAGCAGATGAGATCAACCGTGCTCCAGCAAAGGTTCAATCAGCGCTTCTTGAAGCCATGCAGGAGCACCAAGTCACCATCGGAGACACGACACACCCCCTGCCCGATCCGTTTCTCGTATTAGCTACCCAAAACCCAATTGACCAAGAAGGAACCTACCAGCTGCCCGAGGCTCAACTTGATCGTTTCCTACTCAAAGTAACTGTCTCCTATCCCGATCAAGAGGAAGAGCTCGTCATCCTAGATCGGATGGCAACATCTGAACCTGTTTACGAGACCACCCCTGTCGTCGATATACCTACTATCTCGCAAAGCATGAAGCTGGTGAATAACATCTATATCGATCCTGCGGTGCGTCAATATATTGTCCAGCTGGTCCAGGCGAGCCGTAACCCAGCCACGGTCGACAACTCCCTGAAAAACTATATCCGTGTAGGAGCTTCCCCTCGTGCCACCATTAACCTAGCACTATCAGCTCGTGCCAGAGCATTCACTGCAGGCAGAGCATTCGTAACACCTCAGGACATCAAAGATCTAGCTCATGATGTCTTACGTCACCGCATCATTCCAAGCTATGAAGCTGAAGCAGAGGATATAACGACAGATACTATTGTTGACCGTTTACTGGCTCGCGTGCCGGTGCCTTAAGCTCAGCGCCTAAGACTGGACATTAAGCCTCAGAGATAATCCTCTGACGAATGCTCCCTATTTCTTTAATACCGAGCTCAACCTGATCCCCTACTGATAAGTAGTGCGGTGGATTCATTCCCATGCCGACACCGGCGGGTGTTCCTGTCGCAATGATGTCGCCAGGTAATAGTGTCATGTATTTCGAGATATAGCTGACTAGATAAGGAATGCTGAACATCATATTTCCACTCCATCCGTTCTGTCTTTTATCTCCATTAACCTTGGTCCATAGGCACAAGCTGTGCGGGTCTGGAAGTTCATCGGTTGTCACCATACACGGCCCAAATGGAGCAAAGGTGTCTAAACTTTTACCCTTCACCCATTGGCCGCTGCGCTCTTTTTGCCAAGCTCTCTCGCTATAGTCACAAAGCACTGTGTAACCGGCAACATGACTCATAGCATCCTTTTCACTTATGTGTTTTGCCGTTTGTGCAATCACCACCGCTAGCTCAACTTCATAGTCGAGTTTTTTACAATCCGTCGGGATCACAACGTCATCATACGGGCCAGAGCAGGCAGTGGTTGCCTTCATGAACAAGACGGGTTCTGGCGGCACCCCTCCACCAAATTCTTTTGCGTGATCGATATAATTCTTACCAACACAAATCAACTTCGACGGACGTGCAACAGGAGCTCCTCTTCTGACATCGACATCAACGGCACCTCCTCCAGGGCAGCCATCATCGACCCAGCTCTGAAGTGATTCCAATCCCCCGCAGGCAAAAAAACCTTCGTCAAAATCCCTAAATTCAGATGAAGCATCAACCAAGCGCCCATCGTTTAAAATAACACCCGGAGATTCTCTCCCGGGATCGCCGTGTCTGATTAGTTTCATGTGTTATTGGTATTAGATAGGGTCGAAAAAAGAGCTTTGGCCTCCCCCGTTGCAGGAAAAGCGCCTCCTCTCACTTTTTTCCAAATAAGATGACCATCCTTGCGTATTTCGAATATCCCTCCACTGCTAGCGATCAGTTTCACCTCTGCGCCAGTAGCTGCTTTTATCTCAGCTGACACACGGCCAGCTTCAGGTCCGTAATTTCATTGATTACAGTACTCAATTTCAATTGCCATGTGACTATCGTACAACTCCATTGCCCGTTTTGTCACGCGTTAACTCTATTCTGTAGCCGTAAGGTCCCGAGAAGCGGGCACAAAAAAAGCCCGGCCTCATCGGTTACGATGAAGCCGGGCATAGACCTGGCAACGACCTACTCTCACAGGGCCTATCGCCCCACTACCATCGGCGCAACAGTGTTTCACTTCCGGGTTCGGAATGGGACCGGGTGGTTCCACCATGCTATGGTCACCAGAGGACGCGTTTTATGCGGTGTGCTTAAAAAGCGACCTCCAGTTACCTTAGCGGTGATTGCTGAGATGATTGAGTTTGTGTTGTTGGGTCTTGGTAAAGATCGGTTGAAGTGATGCATGAAGCATTCGCTGACAACTGTAGAGAGATATTTCCGGTAATGATGAGATACATAATGTGATTTGATCACTTTGTCTCTTGTCCTTGGTTGACTCGCGCCGCAGATGCGACGATATGGCATTAAAACCAATCAACATATATTTGAATTTCGAATGACTTGGACACCGGACTGCTTATATTCCGATGCCTCATTCTGTTCTCCTCGTTCAATTCACTAGGAATTGAATTCCGAAGAAATCAAGCCAGACAGACGATTAGTACTGGTGAGCTACATGCATTGCTGCACTTCCACCCCCAGCCTATCAACGTGGTGGTCTTCCACGGTCTTTCAGGGAAAATTAATCTTGAGAACTGCTTGGCGCTTAGATGCTTTCAGCGCTTATCAGTGCCGCACTTAGCTACCCGGCCATGCTCTTGACAGAACAACCGGAGCACCAGAGGTGCGTCAAACCCGGTCCTCTCGTACTAGGGTTTGAACCTCTCAATTTTCCTACGCCCACAGAGGATAGAGGACCGAACTGTCTCGCGACGTTCTGAACCCAGCTCGCGTGCC
>DBBL01000045.1:6152-6643 GCA_002292185.1 Akkermansiaceae bacterium UBA985
GACGAGCCGACATCGAGGTGCCAAACCGCGCCGTCGATATGAACTCTTGGGCGCGATCAGCCTGTTATCCCTAAGGTACCTTTTATCCGTTGAGCGACGGCAATTCCACTTTCTACCGCCGGATCACTAAGGCCTACTTTCGTATCTGCTCGACTTGTAGGTCTCACAGTTAGTCTGGTTTGTGCCTTTACACTCGACACACGGTTACCGACCGTGCTGAACCAAACTTCGCGCTCCTCCGTTACTCTTTAGGAGGATACCGCCCCAGTAAAACTGACCGGCTGCCACGGTCCCTCGGCCGGATTACGGCTCGAGGTTAGATTATCCAATGTCAAAGGGTGGTATCTCACTGACGACTCCGGATGCGCCTAAACGCACCCTTCAAAGTCTCCCACTTATGCTGAGCATTAAAATCGAATAACCAGTAACAGCTTACAGTTAAGGTCTATAGGGTCTTTCCGTCCTTCTGCGGGTAGCCGGCATCTTCACCG
>DBBL01000144.1:0-18567 GCA_002292185.1 Akkermansiaceae bacterium UBA985
TCGAGAGCTCGTGGTGACATGAGCCGCCTCGGCATCTCCAGCCAGATTATCTGACTCTAATTCTTGCGCCCATGCGGCGGGTGTGACCACAGCAAGCATGAGAGTGATGATGCTTATCTTAGTGTCCATACTGTGTATGTGGTTGTAAACTTAACTCCTCTACCATTGGCGTCTTGTTCTATATCTAGCGCATCTAACTGCATCGTCGGCAGCGCTGTTTCTAATTCCATCAACGCTGATTGCATCGCCCTGTAGGTGCCAACAAATGACATAATCACTTGGCTGGATGGCTGTGACACGCCCTTGCCAATTCCTTCACTGTAGTTAATCCAACTGCGTGATGATTTCGTTAATTCTTTGCCGTTGAAATTTTTCGCCGCATTTTTCCAATGCTCAAGAAATGTCCCCCTCGTTTCCGTGCGTAACAACTTGTCCCAGGCATCCATTTTTGGTTTGTTGGTCTCAACTTTGCTGCGAAGCTTCATTATTTGACGCTTGGCTTCCTGGGACACGTCATACGCCCTTTTCTTTGAGGCAAATTCATTGTTCACAGATGAGGTGTAGAATAACACCCCCCCTGCCAAAATAGTCATCACCACAATCGGCAAAATGAAGCCGAACACCGCGATTGGCTGCCTGTAATGCTCACTCATCTTTTAGTTGTTTACTCCCTCTACGGTAGACAATGCCATCTCATCATCGGCAGTGACATTCTGAGAAATCGTCAATGTAAAAACCCTCTCAAAAGAACTTCCGGCATTTTGTGAATTGAACTTGTTAAATGATGGATTGGAACGCGGAGCCAAACTAACCGTTATATCACGATGACCGCCCTCAGGTAGGTAGACTGCATTCTCTGTGCTAAGAGCTACATCTTGGAACAGCTTATTGATGCCATCACTCGTGCAATGCTTCTCTAAATGCTCAATACCAAGTTCACTCGCAAAACCGGTAATCAACCAATCTTTGGTAAATCCACTTTGGGAATTTTTTCCGTCCTTTTTTGTTTGAACAGTATGTTTGACCGTTTTGAGCATGACGCTGCCGTCAGCGGGTATCATATGGGCGACCAGCTCAAGGCAAACCCAGGCTTTTGATCGATCCATTAAAAGGTTATCCCAGTGCTCATAGCGTTTGAGCTCATTGGTGAGGCCACTTGTTTCTGCCTTGTCGTCCTTCTGTTGATGGCTCCAAACATCACTCTTGACCTTGGTGGAAATATTATATCCACCGTAGAGCAAAATGCCCATGAATAGAACTGCCGCAATTTTCTTGATCCTCCTGCCAAACTTTAAAATTTTCATGTCAGCCCTATCGGGGTACATGTCTATTTCATCCTGCTCAGCTGAAAGAAAATCCTGAATATACCATGCTTCGTTGCGAAGTGCAGAAAAAGTCTCGTTCTCAGCAAGAGGATAAACCTCGGTATCGATGTCTTGAGTAATCGCAATGCACTCTAGCGGACAACCCGCTGGCAGGCCATGAGCATGAAGCAGCTTATCTGGGTCGACAGTAAGGACTGAAGCACCCAGCATTGATTGCTGCAGCAACGATGAAAAACTCACTAAATCATTGCCGACCATCGAGACCAGGAAGATGTCGGGTTTCTCCATTTCAAAGGCCGTCGCTGTTGATTGGATAGCGGGTCCTATGTTAGCGGGGATCACCGCACCATTGGCATGCGGCATATAGCGCAACACCATCAAATTTCCGTGGCTATTAAAAAATGCCATGAGCGTAAATGTATGGTAATTAAACAAACACACGCCGCCATCCTCACTTGCATTGGCAAACCATGGCACTAAGCCAACAGCACACAAAGGGGCACTCAAAGCGCTTGTTTTGATCGGGAAATTTTTCTCGTCTCCTATCTCTCTGAGTGCTTTCAGGGTTTCACTGCGGCGACGGGAAACAGCAACAACCGTTGCAAACTCACCGCCTGCGGCGGCGCCAGCATAAGGAAAGAGTCTCCATGCATGCGTATCCGTTGAAATGGTTTTGTCGTCAAGCACCTCCTTAGGATCATGGCGCATTTTATCCCGCAAATCATGCAATTCACCGGGGTTTCGATACTCTGGTCCAAGACCAGCGAGGGAAAATTCGTCCGCTATGTAAAAAATAACACCCAACGATTTGGCCTTGCGGCAAGCCTCATGTTGTAGGGCAGAATCAATAAATTTTTCAAGTTGATCACGCTGCTCGAGTTGGCGTGAGCTAAGCCCTCCAATCTGCTCAAACACGTCACTTGATTGAACGCGCAAATAACAACTGGCACCACTGCCGTCCTTGATATAGCAGTGAATTTGAACATCTAATTCCAGCGGACTTTGATACCAGGCCAGATTCTTCATGCGGCTGGTCGTCTTGGCGACCTTGACCGAACGGCGGTATTGCTGAAATGCGTTGAGTTCTGATGGATGTTTGAGGTCACTCATGAGAAAGGCTTACTAAAACGACGCTGTGTGTTTATGACTTCCTCACAGCTTGGAAGTTGTTGATAGCCCACAGACATTGCGGGACGCGTACTGCAAAAAATCCAACCAACAACACCATTGCCGGCCTCAAGTGGCCGACAACAGTGTGAAAGTTGGTCTAGATGACTCGATTACCAACCCTGAGTATCATTAACGTCAGGAAGGTGGTCAGTAACTCCTGATGTTCCAGCTGCACCACTATTTGTGCATGTCGCAGCAACGACCCCAGTTAATGGATACGTACCGACCAGCCCGTAAGCACCACCGTCAGCAGGACACGTAGGCTCATTCTCTATATACGCTTCGGAATCACCCATGATAACCGTACGAACGAGCGCATCACTCGTATTCTTCTTGTTAAGGTTCTGATCAGCGCGGACAGCCTGGTGGATGTTGCGAATATTGAGGATACAAGCGGCACGGTTAGCACCCTTCTTGTAGATGTTCGCTCCAATAAAGAGCACGGCGATTAGGGTGAGCAAAACGAGAATCACAACGGTGATTTCGATAAGCGTCATACCTGGCTTCAACTTAGTAGCAGTTTTGTTCATTTTCATAGTTTTGTTAATAATATTATTCATAGTTTTGTGATAGCTATCACGTATTTAAGATTGCCCGAATTAACATCAAACATACTCAGTATCTTCTCTGTGTATTCTTGCATTCTCAAAAGTTTCCTGGCTAATTTTGCCCTCACTCAAGAGGCTTGTTAGCTTAGTGTCCCATGCTATGTTGCCAGAGCGTTTGATCACATCTTCAAGAGCACGGGAGCCCCTGTCATAACCACCAATCGCACTGGTTGTAGCATCGTCATTGTTTTGTAAAAATTCATAGGTCAAAACCCGCCCATCAATCCCGCTCAGCAAACCTTGTGAATGGATGAAGATAAGTATCTCACTGAGACGGTTAAGTACAGCAGGGTGATTCTCTCTCGGATACATCTCGAGAATACGACCCATTGTTTTAACCGCTCCCGTTGTATGCAAGGTTGATAGCACAAGGTGGCCCGTCTGAGCGGCCTCCATACATGTTTCCATCGCCTCTCTGTCACGGATCTCCCCAAGGAGGATGACATGGGGCGCCTTACGTAATACATCTTTGAGCCCTTGACGGTATGATGCCAAGTCACGGCCTACTTCTTGCTGAGTTACAATGCTCGGCGCCATGATTTTACTCCCGGGAACATTGGGATCATCCATATCACTGGGATACTGGTATTCTACAGGATCTTCCACAGTCACTATATGCTTGGAGTGATTACGTCTGAGCCAATCAATAATAGCGGCAAGCGTAGTAGACTTACCAGAGCCTGTAGGACCCGTTACCAGGCAAAGACCAGCCCTACGCTGCACTCCGAGCCTCAGCATCTCAGCTGTATCAGGATCAATACCAAGAACATCAAGCTCTGGAATGGAATCATTCAAAATACGGCACGTGATACCGAGACCATTAGCGCTGAGGTGAACTTGTATACGTAAACGACCTGATGTTTTGCCTGTAGCAGGAATCAAAATTCCATTGCAGGAAAAATCATCGACAGCAGCTTCCTTAAAACCGGTAATAGCCTCATCAATCTTGCGTTCAGATCGATCATCCACATTACCCTCCTCACCAAAACCGTGACTGGCAGACTCCCTATTTGTCAGCAGTTCACAATATATTTTGTAAACATCATCTGAAGACAGGGTTCCTAACTGAGGCAGGCACTCCATACCTAGGTTGGTTTCAATATAAACAGGCAGACCCGAACGTATTTGCACATCCGACACTCCCATTTCATCACAAGTCTGGAATATCAGGCCTAACATTTCTCCCCCACTCATCTCAGGCCGAAACCCACTGTCATGTAGCATGCCAGGCAGCGCTGGCGGAGCAGCTACTTGTTCAGGGTGCTCGGAAGCGTTTGTTGAGGTTGATATCATAGGATGCTTAGTTTTCGTGAGGTGGCTAATGAGCTGCTACGGCAGACATTATGCGCTTCATATATACCCCCTGGGCTTTGCGTAATTTAATCAGATAGCTTGCGCTCTCCTTCATTTCTTTCATGCGTATGGGCGCGATTTTGAGATCTTCATCAAGAGCCTGGTCTAGCAGCTGCTCATACTTAAGAATACAGGCGTCAAACTCGGCCAGACTGGCTTTCGCATCTAAGGTAGAGAATTCCTGATGGTGTTTGCCGATATGATAGATAATGTTGTATGCTGCACTTGCAGCCGTGACCCATGAAGCTGGGTCAACCGCATCCTTTTTGCAAATATCCAATGTGCGGCGAGCTAATGCTAAAGCGTCGGCATCATTCGCCTCAGGTCTGCCGAAGCTCGCTGTAGAAATAAAGAGATGGTAGTTGGCATAATTCGTATAATTCGTTGGATCCAATTCATAGGCCAGGCGCAACTTATCTTCCGTCACATCTTGAAGGTATTGCTTATGCGCCGCAGATAAAGGTGTACCGTTGGTTGTTCGATGTGTAGAAGCATCCATTTGCTTGATCTCTTGCTGTGCCCACTCATGAAGTGGAACATCTTTCTTCACTGGCTCGGGGTCAACTTTCACTCCATGCCCATGGCAACCATCAGCACAGCCTGCGTGGTGCTCGTGATCATCCGCTAGAGTTGATGCATGTTCGTGAGTCTTACCCTCGTGCCAGTAAAAGCCAATCGGCCCCTGCATCGCTAAAGCAAAAATCTTCCCGTAGGGACTACCCTTCAGGCATGCCACATTCGGCTCATAAGACAGCTTGTCTTCAGCAGTAAACTTAACTGCCATACCACCCCATAGAGCCGCACCCGCAAGTAGGGTGCAACACATAGTGATTTTGGCTGAGTAAGAATTCATTGTAAGGGAATGAGTTGCAGACATGCTTAATGATATTAAAGGCAACTAGGTCGCTGCCTTCGGCTGAAAAGTGAGAGTTGAAAGCATCGCCAGGACCATTTTGATGCCGGCAAAATAGACAACGAGCTGTAAAAATTCTGAACTGAGCATGCTTCCATGCTTAAAAACGAGGCGCGGGGTAAGATCCGCTAGGTGGTAATGTGGCGAAACAACATACAACCAATCAAGCAACAGATTGCTTTGAGCGTCAGTCATCATGGCAAGGTAGCCTACACCATACATTCCATAAACACTCATGCAGAGAGGGATCAGATACCCGACGGTGCTACCAAAACGACTTCCTACCGAAACAGCCACCATCATTAATGGTGTTACAACAAGAAGGAAAAGAGCAGCATACTGTAGATTGGTGGCAATCCACATCTGGGCCTGGGCGCTATCGCTTGGCATCGCCCCAATGAAACAAATCACAAGAGCAATAAGAACGAGAGGTAATAAAAAGCTCAGGCAAGCTAACCAGATCTGAATCATCTGACTCAGACCAGAAACTCCTGAACTTAAAAAATAGGCACCGAGACCAGATCGAGCTGTATCATCGCCGAAACGCGCTGCTTGGAAAAACAACCAAGCGATCGTCACCACCCACAAGCAACCCCAAGCCGCCTGGGCCCGCGCAGGCTCGATCAAAGAAGGATTGCTCTCGTAGGGAGTGAGATAAGGGAGAACGATAGGCAATATCAACGCGCAAAACAATGCAATGATCCAAACTTTCCGCTGGATCATGGTTGCTAATGTTAATCTATATAACTGCATGTCTTAATCTATTAATTCAAATGGGTTTTGAGCTCACCCCAGCACTGTGTGCTCTCATCACCGGCCATGTGTGTAATCTTACCGTCACTGATAAGCACAGAGCTGTTCACTTCCATACTATCAAAATCAGGGTGGCAGCTTACCAAGCGCAACACGCCATCTTGGTTGTGGTTCCAGCGCTTCTGAAAAACTTCTCGAGAAAATGTATCCAGGCCTGTAAACGGCTCATCGAGCAATAAAACATCGTGGCCTCGATCTTGCACTGAAAAATCTGCAACTAATAATGCCACCTTGCGTTTGTTGCCGGTAGAGAGCTGCCCATAAGGCTTTTTAACATCGAGCTCCAAAGTTTGCGCTAAATCGAACGCCTCAGCACACTTGCCCTTTTTGAGGAACGCCTCAAAGATCACCTTTGCCGGGAGCTCACGATCGAATGTCAGATCTTCACTGAGATACTGGCATCTGCCTTCGCATGAATAATCGCCTTCTAGTGGATTCAACACACCCGCCAAGGTCTTTAAAAGCGTCGTTTTACCCCTACCGTTGCGAGCCAAGAGATAATGAGTGCCTCCCTCTAACACAATGCCGTCCCCGTCACTCTCGATACTCGCCAAGCTCTCTCCGTAGCCAATACTTAGGCCACGAGCTAGGTGGATACGAGGTTTTACGGTAGGTGGATTCATTGCAAATTATTTTACGCTTAAGCAAAAAAATACCCACCAACCCCTTTATAAGCAAGAGAAAAAGAATATCAAGCAAAGTTTATTAAAAAGATTAAAAAACCCCCACTCAACTGTGTTGTTTTTTAAAAAGGTGCTGTTTTCGTGGTGGCTACGTGCTGTTTTTCAGTCTTATTTACATATAAGTGAGAATCCGACTTTCCTGGTGGTCAGCCATTTCAAGGCAACAGGTGAAAATCATGCCCTTAATCCATGATTCAGTGTTTTCTTTTTCGTGAATCCAGCTTATCTCACGGCAGCCAACTACATGAGTAATAGAATCGACAACACATTTCAGCATCTCCAGGAAAACAAAGAAGCCGCTTTTGTCGCTTACATTTGTGCTGGGGACCCTAGTTACGATGCTTCCTTGGAGATCGCCAGGTCTCTTGCCGATGCCGGTGCTGACATCATCGAGCTCGGCGTGCCCTTTTCTGACCCGCAGGCGGATGGCGTTGTCAACCAGCTTGCTGCAGAGCGTGCATTAAATGCTGGCATGTCTGTGCACAAGTTAATGGATTTAATCAGAGAGTTCCGCACTACTCATGATACTGCTATTGTGCTCTTCACCTATCTCAACCCAGTGTATGCTTATGGTTATGAACAATTTCATGCCGACGCTGCAGCGGCTGGCGCTGACGGCATCTTACTGCTCGACCTACCGCCTGATGAAATCGCCAACAACAAGGAGTTAACCAGTGCTGAAGGACTAAGGCACATCACTCTCGTTTCCCCCTCTACCCCCCTCAAGCGCAAACAAATGCTCGCAGCTCAATCCGAGGGCTTCATCTATGCCGTATCAAGAATGGGCGTCACCGGATCTCAGCAGGCTCCATCCGCAGGCATCGGTGAGCTAGTCGCTTCAATCAAAGCGTGCACGGACACTCCCGTTTGCGTCGGCTTCGGCATCAGCTCCCCAGAACAAGCCGCTGAGGTCGCAGCCGCCTCTGACGGCGTCGTCGTCGGCTCAGCCATTGTCAATCAAGTGGCTCAGAATGCCGACAAAGCTAACTTGGCGGAAATCGTCCGCGACTTCACAGCCCCTCTCATCAACGCCACCAAAAACCGAAACTAGTCATGAGATTACCATTTCATAAAATGAACGGCGCAGGCAATGACTTCGTTGTCATCGATAACCGTTCGCTCGACATCAACTTGGGCCGCGAGCAAATCGCACTGCTCTGTGATCGTCAACGCGGTGTCGGCGCTGATGGCCTACTTGCCGTTGAGCCAGCCGAGGCCGGTGCTGACTTTAAGTTCCGCTACTACAATGCTGATGGTGGCGAAGCTGAAATGTGTGGTAATGGTGCGCGCTGCTTCGGCAAATTCACCGCCATGCTCATGGGCGGAGACACTGACCACGTCACCTTCGAAACCATTGCCGGCACGCTCAGCGCTGACATCATCGGTGACAATGTCCGCATTGCCATGTCAGACCCTTTTGATTTGGACCTCAATGCCGATGTAAGTATCGATGGCATGGACGCTGCGGTTCATATTCTTAATACAGGTGTTCCCCACGCAGTTGTGTTCACCGACGATCTAGAAAACTTTGATGTTCTCGGCCATGGTGCCGCTATTCGCTACCATGATCATTTTGCCCCCAATGGCACCAATGCCAACTTTGCAAGCATCCTCGGCGATCAACACATCGCTATCCGCACCTATGAACGAGGTGTCGAGGGCGAAACCCTTGCCTGCGGCACCGGCATGACCGCCTGCGCACTTATCCACCATCTCCTCAACGGCACACCTTCGCCCATCAGTGTTGATGTCGAGGGTGGCGAGACATTGGAAATCGGCTTCGTCCCAACCCCCAATAACAGCTTCACCAGCGTAACGCTCACCGGCCCGGCTGACTTTGTCTTCCAAGGTGAAATTACCCTCTAAATTCTTTCCCCTCCCATTTTTTTTCCAACTTCCACTTCCAACTAAAACCATGTTCCAAGGAACCCATACAGCACTGATCACCCCATTTCGTAACGGCGAAGTCGATACGGAGGCCTTTCGCGCACTAATCGACCGCCAGGTCAAAGGCGGCGTCGACGGCATTGTCCCATGCGGCACCACCGGTGAATCCCCCACCCTAGGCCGCAAAGAGCACCTGCACGTCATCGAGCTTGCCGTTGAATATGCAGCGGGCCGCATCAAGGTTATCGCCGGCACTGGCGCCAACGCCACATCAGAGGCAATTCATCTCACCACAGAAGCTGCAAAGTTAGGTGTCGATGCTACCCTGCAAGTTTGCCCCTACTACAACAAGCCATCCCAAGAGGGTCTCTATCAACACTACAAAGCAATCGCCCAATGTAGCGATCTGCCCATCATGCTCTACAGCATACCGGGCCGTTCAGTCATTGAGATTGCTGTTGAAACCATAGCCCGCCTCGCTGCTGACTGCCCTACGATCATCGCCAACAAGGAAGCTGGTGGTGACCCCGAGCGCGTCACCCAGATCAAGGCCGCACTGCCTGATGATTTTCAGATTCTTTCTGGCGACGACCCGCTGACTATCGAATTTATGAAGCGAGGTGCCGTTGGTCTCGTTTCCGTTGCCACTAACTTAATCCCCGATGTCATGTCCGACCTTGTGCGTGCCATGGCAGAAGGTCGCGTTGATGATGCCGAGGACATCCAAGCTCAATACGGAACCCTGTTGACAACCCTCATGTCCATCGACACCAATCCCGTTCCAATCAAGTCAGCCGTTGCGATGCAGGGTCACTGCACCGACGAGCTCAGACTACCTCTTGTCAATCTATCAGCTGAAAACAGTGCCATTCTCCGTGACACCATGGCCAGCTACAGCCTCATATAACATCATCAACAAATGACTAAGTTACTAATCACAGGAGCCAGTGGACGCATGGGCGAAACCCTCATTGAAGCCGGCCAAGACAACATCAACTCTGAAGTAAGCTCCACCCATGACATCGGCCAAGATCTTGACGCCACATTTGAAGGCGTTGATGTCGCCATTGATTTCACCGCACACCACTTCACCAAGGAAGTTTTAGCCGCTGCGCTAAAATCAAACACACCTCTTGTCATAGGCACCACGGGCCATAGTGATGAAGAAAAAGCTCAGATCTCAGAAGCGGCAAAAACCCTACCGATTGTCTTTGCTCCAAACTTCTCCATCGGGGTAAACACCCTGTTCTGGCTCACCCGCAAAGCCACCCAAATTCTAGGCAACGACCGCTTTGATATTGAAGTCACTGAAATGCACCACCGCCACAAGATCGACGCGCCTTCTGGCACTGCTCGCCGTCTACTAGAAATCCTCAACGAGGAAACAGGCACCAGCTACGAGGACGATGTCACCCACGGCCGCGTCGGCAACATAGGAGCACGACCCAACCGCGAAATCGGCATGCACACCCTGCGCGGTGGTGATGTGGTCGGAGACCATACCGTAATGTATGCCGCTGATGGTGAGCGCATCGAGCTTACCCACAAGGCATCAAGCCGCATGACCTTCGCCTCGGGAGCTGTCCAAGCTGCTATCTGGCTACAAGAGCAACCTGCAGGCCTCTATGACATGCAAGATGTCCTCGGCCTCAAATAACCCCCTCACTTAAGTCTCTGTGGCCACCCGTGTCGGCATCGCTCTTGGTTCTAATCTGGACTCCCCCCTTGGCGACCGCCTATCTAACATAAAGCATGCCCGCAACTTGCTAGAAAAACTAACACCTGATGGCACTGAGCTCATCCAAGCCCACGTCTATCAGTCCGAGCCCTTAGATTGCCCCGAGGATTCACCCGTTTTTTTGAATACCGTCATCGAGCTCAGTTACGACGGCAGCCCTGATGAGCTTCTGCGACAGACACAAGCCATCGAGCGCCAACTGGGCCGAGACGTGATTCGCGAGAAAAACGCACCCCGCATCATCGACATCGATATCCTCTATTTTGGCACAGACTTATATCATGATGCCTCACTGACCCTCCCTCACCCAGAAATGACACACCGGCGTTTCGTTCTGCAGCCACTTGCCGACATCCGCCCTGATCTTATTCTTCCCGGAGATGACATTACCATTGCCGATCATCTACAACACCTTGACTCTGCCGAGCCCCCACTTAGTCTGGAACAAGTAAACTGGTAGTCCAGCTGCGTCACAAACTCAGTAGCCATACAGCGTATGAATGCCCACGATAAAGCCAAAGCGATCACCAGCATGAAGGGTGGCAGGCGCCGCATCTCGGCTCTCACGGCCTACGATTACCCGACTGCACGCATCCTTGATGAAGCGGGTGTCGACATGATCCTCGTCGGTGATTCACTCGGCATGGTTGTGCTCGGCTTTCCAGACACCACTCATGTCACCCTAGAGATGATGACCCACCACACCGCCGCCGTCGCGCGTGGTGTGAACAAGGCCCTCATCATCGGTGATATGCCGATCAATAGCTACGATACGCCGGCACAAGCACTCGCCACAGCCCAAGCGCTTGTGCAAGCAGGCGCCGATGCCGTCAAACTCGAAGGAGGCATCCGTCAGCTCGAAAAAATACGTGCCATCATTGAAGCTGGCATCCCCGTCATCGGTCACCACGGCATGCTACCACAACGAGTTTTGGAAGAGGGTGGATACAAAAAGAAAGGCAAAACCAAGGAGGAGTTTTCTGCCATTCTCGAAGGCGCCTTCGCTCTCCAAGAAGCCGGCTGCTGCGCCATCGTGCTCGAGAGCATCGTGCCTGAACTCGCAGAAAAAATCACAGCAGAACTTACCATCCCAACCATTGGCATTGGCTGCAAACCACCATCGGGAAAACAAACCTGTGACGGTGAGGTGGCCGTCATCAGCGACGTCATCGGCTCCTATCCATGGTTCGTCCCGCCATTCGCCAAGCCCCATACCGACGTCGCTGGGGAAATAAAAAAAGCCGCCCAGCAATACATCGGGTCGCTTCGCTGAATGACGAACTCTGAATTCATGTCCTGATCACTCAGCCTGAGCATTCACTATTCTTAATTCAGCATTCAACATTCCACATGCCTTCTCCTGAGAAAATAGCAGCCCTCGAAGCCCGCATGCTATCACTCGGCATCACCGAGGACACTCTGCTCGAGAAATTCATCCAAGGCAGCGGCAGTGGTGGTCAGAAGGTCAACAAAACCGCTTCCTGTGTATACCTCAAACACAGCACCTCGGGCATTGAGGTGAAGTGCCAACAACAACGATCCCGCGAGCTCAACCGCTACATCGCCCGGCGCGAACTTTGCGAACGACTTGAAGAAATCAGGGACGGCAAAAAATCCGCAAGAAAACAGGCCCAGGAAAAAATCCGCCGCCAAAAACGCAGGCGCTCACGCAGGGCCAAAAACCGTATGCTGGATGACAAATCCAAGCATTCCCAAAAGAAAAACCTGCGTAAAGACCCGGGTAGTAACGATTAGCCCCGCAAGATGACCGACTTGGTCATGAGTTGTTCCCTGCACTCATCATGCTAAGAATCTTGTTTGCTGACATCAATGCCTTGAATATCATTGATGGCAAATGCTCGCACCTCGCGCTTGATCCCTTTGATGTTTGACACCTTGACCTCTACAGCATCGAAAAAATTCTCAACGAGATGATACGTCTCCCCGGACATCAAAACACTACCTGGAGCAGCCAAGGCTTCAAGACGAGCGGCAAGGTTCACCTCTGCACCAATAAGCGTATAGTCCATGCGCAGATCGGAACCAAAGTTGCCCACATTACAAAAGCCCGTATTGATACCTATTCTGACTCGCAAGGAGTTTTCCATACCCTCTGAGCGCCATTTCTCTGACAGGTCTTGCATCTTCTCCTGCATTTCTATCGCCATACACAGGCAAGCCCGCGCATCCTCGGAGACTCCTCTGCTTTCCGGATCACCGAAAAAGATCACTATCGCATCACCGACAAACTTATCAATCGTTGCTCCATGCTTGATGGCAATCTCTGACATTTCAGAAAAGTAAGAGTTGAGCAAATACGTCAAATCTTCCGGCTGCATGTCAGTTGAAATATCGGTAAACCCAGTAAGGTCTGTGAAACAGACCGTTAGTTTTTTTCGCTCGGTTTTGATCTCAGCTTGCTGCCTACCACTGAAAAGAGACTGGTAGATCTGAGGGGACAAGAACTTGGCTAATTGGCTGGAGAGCCTTTCCAGCTCGTTCGTCCTATCTACCACAACCTTAAAGTGCTCAGTCAGTGCGCAGGCCATCTTATCAAACGAGTCGGCCAGCGTTTTAATCTCCTGAAAATCACTCTCAGGCACATCAATGTGTTCACCATGTTCAATCTTATCGGCCAATTTTCGGCTTGCCTGACCAAGAAGCAAGAGAGGTGCGGAGAACTCCTTACTAACTAACACTGCGGCGAGAATTGCAAACGCAGTCAGGACAAAGAGTATCAAAAAAGCGCGGAGATTGCGCTCGTGAAGATTAGCTACCACAGGCGCTGCGCTATGCTCGATAATGACCGTGCCCATCGATCCTTCCTGATCCACTGCCTCATTGTGAACATAAAAAGCTTTATTCCACCATACCATGAGGGGCAGCCCCTCACGTGGAGGCAGCCAGATGCTAATATCTTCCGAAGTTTTGGTTAGCTCCCCTTCGCTTATAGTATGTAGCTCCCCTACCTGCGCAAGGATATGGTCATCCCGATCCAGCAAAGCCATACTGACCATGTTAGCCAAGCCCAAATGACTTATCAGTTTCACCTGGTTCAAAGTTGGCTCTTTATCCATATATGGGGATATTTCATCAGACTGATTCTTGATACTGTAACTGACAAACTTCGCTACAAGTCCTATTGATTCGCTAATGGCTTTTTCAGAGTCCGCCTTGGAGCGCCTTGTCTCCATCGCAATCAGAATGATACCAGGCACAAGAATTGAAACTAACAGACAATTAAACAAAGTTCCGGCCAGGGAAACACCATTCGTGTTTCGAGCGATCCTGTTAAACACAATAACAATAGATGCGGCAAAGGACGCATTAAGCACTCCGTTGACTGTTTGCTTAAGCGCTATCATGCTGCTGACCATGTAAGGTAATTCCAGCATGCCGCTATAGATTACGACAACAAGGGGGATGCCGATGAACGTCCAAAAGAGGGCATCAGCGAGAGCAAGGTGACTGGTTCTCTTACGAACCAGATAAACAAAGACAACCTCCGCGACAAAAACGATGACCGCGTATGGATGCCCCCACAGAAAAAAAGTATAGGCCCCCGCAGATATAGCAACAACAAGGGCCGCAACCGGCCCAAGAAAAGCAAGCGCGCAAAGAGTTGCTACCGACCCGAAAATAAAGTCCACCCCAAAAAATAAAGGAATATGCAAAAAATTCCCGGCGACTCCGAGCAGACAAAGACCCAATGTCAGCAGGACACGGTGATGCATCCTCTTGGGTTGCATGCCTGATGTAGAGTATCCTGAAATGACCATATCTAAAATTTAATGCTCATTCCCAATGCAACCCCGCTTCCTTGCAAATCGGGGTTTGAGGATTCAAAGCCATTGTATCTGTACTCCAACAAAATATCCATGCTGTCGTTGAGTTTATAATTCAGTTGAGGTTCGATCACCCAGCGATCAGAACCACCGTCTATGAAATTGATATCTGCAAAGCCAGAAAGCGACCATTTATCTGAAAAGGGAATGAAGTAACCGAGGCTGAGTTGACGGTTATCGCTTTCAGTTTCATAAGGGAAAATCCTTAGCTGCAGACGAGCAACCTTTCCCCATGGCAGATCGATTTTGCGAGAGATATAGGGACCAAATCGAAAAAGATCATTATCAGAACCGTTGAAATTATTAAACTCAGCCAGCACCCCAACACCCTTCAGACCAAAGATCCACTCTTCTGGAATTTCATGCAGGAGCCTGTATTCCATGAAAAACCTGTCCAGCTCATATCTACTCCCTTCGTTCTGGCTGCCATTAAAATCCGTGAAACCCCACAATTTAAAATCTAGTGGAAGCCGTGCAGTGGTATTGACCGACAAGGTGTTGTAATCTCGAGAGTCCAAATAATAAGCTATCGAGTTGTTAACGTGCTTTTGCTCGGCAAAATTCGAACTAGTCACACACAAAAAAACACAAAAAAAATAAAATAGAAAACGAAAATGACTCATGATGGTTAACAATTAATATTTAAAGATTAGTTAGTAACTTATTTCACATGCCATGCCAAGGTTTATAAGTTGATGTCAACTCTTCTAGACCATGCCTCGCGATTAAGGGCAATCAGCCTCAAGCTTGATTCAGGTATTTGAAATTAAAATGCTGAATGACTAAACGTCTTATTCTATTATCCTAACATCGACCCAGACCGCTCGATGATCTGAACCAAGGTCTGGCCCAACGCCACGGTCTTCAATGTGAATACCCTCACTGACACAAATGTGGTCGATCGGGACGCCAAAAGAAAACAGAGGCAAAGCATACCAAGTAGGCATTACGCCCCTGCCCTTTGCGCTGTCCTCGAGCTGCGAGGCGGAGAGAAAGTCTACAAAGTGTGGCGACCAAGGCGTCATGTTAAAATCACCTGCTACGATCGTTTTCGTAGCCCCCGTCTCCTTAGCTATACTTTCGGCCAACCTTTGCATATGGGCATTACGCAGCCGACACACCTTAGCATTGATCGGCGGATACGGGTGTGTGCCTATCAGCCTCACCCTCTTGTCTCCTACCAATACAAGGGCATCGATTGAAGCGATTAGAGGTGTATATTCAGCAACTTCCACTTTCTGAAATGGAGTTTTGCTGAGTAAGGCGATGCCGAAATTACCAGCTTGGATCTCGTGCTTTTGGTGAGGATATAGATCGCTCAGCTTCTTCAAAGCCGGCTCCCATTCCGGACTCGCCTCGAGGAGAAAAACAAAGTCAGCATCTTTTTCACGCAAGTAAGTGATCACATCATCATGGCGCCTATTGCTAGAGAGCACATTAAAGTTCATCAGCCGAAAAGATTCACCAAGCTCTTTTTCTACAACAGCTGAACGAGGCGAAGGCACGAGATACGGAGAAATAATCCAAAGATTGAGAGCCGCCAACACCGCCGTAACAACAGCCCAGCGAGAGTTACGGCATAGAAAAAAAAGCAACGCAGCAACGACTAGATACAATGCATACTGCACTCGGAAATTTGCCAATAAATCCATAAGCCAATGCCCGCGAGCACCTAGGGCTAGGATACTAGACGCTGCTGCAAGCATCACACCCACCTTGATGAGATTAAAAAGATGCGATATGAGCCGCGGTATGAAGGAGGCAATGTGCACAGAAACTGATTATCTTCGAACTCGGCATTATTAGCAATTTCCAAACATTTTATTTTAGCTGCGATGGTGATCCCCCGCCCCCTAGGTCAAAAGCCCAGCCAAATGCCCAGCCAAAACAGACTTTAAAGGCAGGACCAAGCTCACAAGCCAGACCTCGAGCGCATTACTGATGAGCGATGCATGATTCATCTTGAATATTGAATCTTAAATCTCCAACCTCCACCTATGCAGCAATACCTCGATCTCCTCAGAGACGTTCTTGATAATGGCGAGTCGCGAACAGACCGCACAGGTACTGGCACGGTTTCCGTCTTTGGCCGCCAAGCTCGCTTTGACCTGCGCGAAGGTTTCCCCTGCCTCACCACCAAGAAACTCCACCTCCGCTCGATCATTCATGAGCTGCTCTGGTTCCTCAAGGGAGAGACCAATATCGCCTACCTCAAGGAAAACGGCGTCCGCATCTGGGACGAGTGGGCAGATGAAAACGGAGAACTAGGTCCCGTTTACGGTCAACAATGGCGTGCTTGGGAAGGTGACGACGGCGAGGTCATCGATCAGATTGAGCGCCTTATTGATGGACTCAAAAACAACCCACACTCACGCCGGCACTTGGTTTCCGCGTGGAATGTTGGCAAGGTTGATAAAATGGCCCTACCCCCGTGCCACATGCTCTTTCAGTTCTACGTTCATGATATCGACTCGGACAAACCGGGTCTTTCCTGCCAACTCTACCAGCGCAGTGCCGATCTCTTCCTCGGCGTTCCCTTCAACATCGCCTCTTACGCCCTGCTCACCATGATGGTCGCTCAGGTCTGCGGCTATGAAGCACGCGACTTTGTCCACACCTTTGGGGATCTGCACCTCTATAGCAATCACATCGAGCAAGCCAATCTACAGCTCACCCGCACACCCAAGGCCCTACCCACCATGTGGGTGAATCCAGAAATCACTGATATTCACAGCTTCACCTTTGACGACTTCGAATTGCGTGACTACAACCCTGACCCGCACATCAAGGCAGCCGTCTCCGTCTGATTCCCGATACTTCCCCAACTTATTACCAAACAACACCACCATCTACTAATTCTATGAGCCAAAACACTATCAATATCGACGAAGCCAGCCTGCAAAAAGCCAAATGGATCGGCAAGTTGATCATCCCCTTTTTACTACTCGTTTTTGTATTTTCTGCACTCACCCCATTCACCACTATCCCAGCGGGTCATGTGGGAGTTGCCAGCCTCTTCGGTAAAGTTGACCCCGCGGAACTCCCTGAGGGATTCCACATCATCAACCCACTGAAAAAAATTCAGAAAATTGACTGCCGAAACAAAGAGCTTACCCTTTTAGATGTCGGCGTCCCCTCTCAAGATCAGCTTACCACCGAAGTGGACGTCACCCTTAAGTGGCGTATTGACCGCAACATGGCCGCTGAGGCTGTGCAAGAAACTGGTGATGCTGCAGCGCTAGAAAGCGTCCACCTTACCCCCAAGCTGCGTTCGCTGATCCGAGAAGCAGGCAAAGGCATCGAAAATGCCGAGGATTTCTACAAAGATGACATTCAGGTATTCATGCAAACCCGCATCCTCGAGGGCCTAGTAGATAATCTGGCAGAGAAAGGCATCCTCGTTGAAGAAGTGCTTTTACGCCGCTTTGACCTACCCAGAATGATCGTTCAGGGCGTCGAGGAAAAGAAACAACAGAAGCAACTCGCCGAACGCCAGATCGAGGAGCTCAAGCGATTCACCACCGAGCAGGAAGGCAAGCAAGTTCAAGCCAAAGCAGAAAAAATGGCTGCTATCCAAGAAGCGGAAAAACGCATCGCCCTTGCCGATGCCAAAGCCTACGAGATAACCGCTCAAGCAAAAGCTCAAGCCGAAGCCATCAACATCGAAGGTGAAGCACTTCGTAAAAACCCTGAGATACTCAAACTCAGAGCCATCGAAAAGTGGGACGGCAGCGTGCCACGCGTCACCCTGGGCGACAAAGCCACCCCGCTCATCAACCTGAATGATTTCGACAAGAAGAAGCCTTAAGGCTTGAGACTGGGAACCTAATTCTTCCCGCCTCCTTCACTTCATACGTTCAGCTCTTGGAACAGGAAATCCAACTTACCGCCATCGTCGCGATGACCGCAGATCGCGTCATCGGCAAAGACGGTGGCTTGCCCTGGCACCTTCCAGAAGACCTCAAGCTCTTCAAGCGTCACACCACCGGGCACCCCATCGTCATGGGGCGCAAAACATGGGACTCTATTGGCAGGCCCCTACCCAACCGACAAAGCATTGTCCTGACCCGCGATACCAGCTGGTCAGCGGAGGGGGCCACCGTCATTCACCGACCTGAGGACCTAAAGACAATTGATCTCATCGACCCGCAGGTTTATATCATCGGTGGCGCACAGGTCTACGAAGTCTTTCTGCCTATCACTGACGAGCTTTTGGTTTCCCACATTTACCA
>DBBL01000144.1:18637-21648 GCA_002292185.1 Akkermansiaceae bacterium UBA985
ACCGAGGAAACCTACGAGACCTTCGAGCTACGTAGATACAAAAAGTAGCGACAAATAGGAACTGCGCTGTCCTCTAATCTATCCTCTAAGCTGTCCTGCCCTCCATCAGCTTAGCGACGTGCTTAGCGATGACATCAGCCTCAAGGTTCACTTTCTGGCCTACCTCAGCGTCACCGAGTCGCGTCTCTTGCATGGTGTGCGGAATGATCCAGAAAACAGCGCTATCATCCTTGAGCTCGGCGATCGTGAGTGAAATTCCGTCAATCGCAAGAGAGCCTTTATCGATACATAAGCTTTGGATCTCCTCAGGCAGCGAGATCTCCAGCCGATGATCCTGGCCATGCTCTGAGAGATCAAGAATCTTACCTGTGGCATCCACATGCCCCTGCACGAAGTGCCCACCAAAACGACCTCCCGCAAGCATTGCCCGCTCTAGGTTGACCTGCCGTCCCTCACTCAGCTCGCCGAGTGAAGTCACATCAAGCGTCTGCTTGAGCACATCAAAACAAGCCGTCTTATCGTCATGGCTTGTCACTGTGAGGCAACAACCATTAACTGCAACAGACTCACCATCGTTGAGCTCATCTGCAAAGGGCAACTCCACACTCAGCCTCGCCTGATCACCGCAGAACTCGATCGAACGAATTCTGCCTGTAGCTTCGACTAAACCGGTAAACATCTTGAGGAAAATAAATGAAGCCTAAAATCAATGCCCAGCCTCGGCCTCTATCTCGACTTGAGACACTGGGGCCTCCTCCTTATCGAAAATAGCGTTCTTATTAGGATCTGGGGTAAGCAGCATCACTAGGGACACAATTACGGTCGGAATAAACGCTCCCATCATCAGCTTACCTGGTGAAACTCCATCACCGAAGAAGCGGCTCAACAGAGCCTGACCAGCTGGGTTAGGCGCATTTGCAATCACCGTCAGGCCACCGCCACAGACAGCACCAGCAAGCACCGCATACTTCAAGCTGGCACCAAGACCGTCTACCTGACTTGCGAGGAAGGTAATCGCCGCGTTATCGTTGAATGATGTCAACACCACTGAACCGACAAAGAGTGGCAATTCACTGAGACTGGTAATCACTGGAGCCAGCCACCAGCCCTGCAAGCCACCGTGGATGACTAATCCAGCGAGAAAGAATCCAACCAAAATCGGACCACGTAACTGAATATCAAACTGGTGGTGCTCGGTCGCCTGACGGAATGCCAAGAAAAACAGGAATCCGCCAACAAACAGCGCCGGTGTATGAGCAAAGAAAACCGTCCAGCCCATGAACAACAAATGTGTTATCGTAACCCACATAGGTATCGGGCGGTCGTGATCATTACTCAGATCGCCCTGACCATCACCATCGTGATCCGCCAGCTTACTGGAAAGAGCACGCAGCTCCTTGCGGAAAAAAGCAAAGTATAACATGCTCGATATAAGAATCCCCACCACAGCCTTACCGCCAAAGTGAACCAGCATTTCCATCGTGGTCAGGTCCCATTTATCAGGGCCAGCCACCATCAACACGGGAGGAGCCGCAAAGTTCGTCAAAACCCCACCAACTGAAATATTCACAAACAACAAACCAAGCGTGCCGTAGGCGAGCTTCGAGCTAGGCTTGAGCTTGTAGAACTTCTTCGCCAACAGCATAGCCGCAATCGTCATCGCTCCCGGCTCAGTGATGAACGATCCTAAAATTGGAGCAACAATGAGGATGGATAACCACCATGCTGCAGGTGTCTCTTTACCGAATCGAGCAAAGAAACTCAATGCATTCTCAGCGAAACGTAATACCGGCCGCGTCGAAGCCAGCGCCATGATGATCACCACGAACATGGGCTCAGTAAAGTTAACTCCTGAGATGTAGTTTTTCACTGTTCCTACATCGTAGAAACCGATGATCGCACCCATCAAGGCAATCACCCAGATACCGAATATCGCCTCAATTTCACCGAGGAAATGAAGCATCGTCGCCTTGAAACTAACCATGTCCTTAGCTTTGGCTGGCTCCCCCTCGGCATTCTTTTGCCGCCGTATCTCGGCGTCATGATCGTGCTGTAATTTGTGTGCATACTTCGTGATCGGCACGGCAAAAAAAGTATGCACGATCGCACATACAAAAATGATACTGGCAACCAATAAGAAAGGCTGCTGCTCAGCACGGTAACTAACTATTTCCCATATACCGGTAATTTTTTTGGCCGATTCCTCGGCGGGGAATGCCGCCATACGCTCCTGGAATTCTGGCACATCACCACCATGTCCTCCACCGGCCATGGCCACTGGAGCAGTTAACGAAACAACAAAGAAAATAAGATTAAGAATGGTTTTATTCATCGCGGTTCGTTTCCTTACCATAGGGGTAGATCATGACAATCGCTATTTAACCAAAAATATCGCATAGACCTTCAGGGTTCCCGCTTTGATCTTCTTGGAAATCCGCTAGAATACACTACCGTGAAGATGATCCGCCCCAAGCTCAGGAAGCAAATTGCCCAATGGCGTTATGCTATCGTACGTGAGCTATCGGGTGACACGGTTGGTGGCATCAGCCGGGGGAACAAGGTTGAGATTCACTTCGATGGTGACGCCGCTTACCATGCCATGCTCGAGGCCATCTCTACTGCCGAGCATTATGTTCACCTCGAGATGTATATGTTTCTCTCAGATGCGATCGGCAATACCTTTGCCCAGGCACTCAGCAGCAAGGCAAAAGAGGGCATTCCCGTCAGGGTCATCTATGACTCCATCGGCTCCTCCGCTGCAGACCCCATGCAGTGGGCTACCATGCGCGATGCTGGAGTCATCGTCAGTGAATACCATCCCGTAGCACCTTGGAGAAAACGTGCCGGCATCTTCGGCCGTAACCACCGTAAGAACCTCATTGTCGATGGCATCATTGGATTTACCGGCGGCATGAACCTCGGTGATCCATGGTCTTATCAACACTTTAAGGAAAACGCCTGGCGCGACACGCAGATCCAACTCACTGGCCCTGCCGCCCACGACCTAGCAC
>DBBL01000179.1 GCA_002292185.1 Akkermansiaceae bacterium UBA985
TTGGCATAGATGACCACGCTAAATCCCATCTCGGTGAGCTCACTCTCATAAACTTGATTGTAGGTAGTGGGTACGGCGACCAGTGGGACTTTACCTGCCATATCTTGGTAGGCCTTACAGAACTCATTGATTTCTGTGAGCTCTGATTCACAGCTATGAATCATAATGGCATCCGCTCCGGCTTCAATATAGGCTTGTGCCCTGTCGAGCGCGTCTGCAAGGCCCTGCTTGGCAATCAAGCTTTCAAGGCGTGCGATAATCATAAAATCCTCGGTAACCTGGGCTTGTTTGCCAGCATGAATTTTCTGGCACATTACTTCTTTTGGAATGAGCTCTTGGTTTCTCTCAGTTCCATAGAGCGAGTTCTGTTTCAGCCCTTGCTTGTCCTCGATGATAACGGCTGAAACGCCGACGCGCTCGAGTGAGCAGACCGTCTTGGTGAAGTGTTCGGTAAGCCCCCCTGTATCCGCATCATAAATAATGGGCTTGGTGGTGACATCTAGAATCTCATTGATCGTTTGGGCCCTTGAGGTCCTGTCAACATACTCAATATCTGGGCGCCCTTTAGCTGTAGAGTCCGTCAAGCTACTTAGCCAAATCGCATCGAACTCAGTCACCTGACCACCGTGTTCATAGCTAGAGTGTTCAACGATGAGCCCAGACAAGCCGTTGTGCGCCTCCATCACTCTGACGATAGGGTTGGCGGCAATGAGTCGACGTAATCTTCCCAGCCTAGCTCCTGGTGTGGTGCCTATTTCTTGAACGGCCTTGTTGAGGGCCGTTGATGATAATCCTTCTGTGTACTTTGGCTCAATGAGTTCCCCACCCCAAAGGCCGAGTGTTTTAATAACCCTATCGCGCGTTTCTTTTTGTGGACCACTTCTCCAGTCATCCCCATGAACGACGTAATCAGGTTTCAGCTGTTCAAGATTAGATACGTAGTCGAGTGTCTCCTGAGCAACCACATGTGAAACCCCCTTGAGGTTTTCAACGATTTTTTTCCGGTGCTCAAATGACAAGCTTGGTAATCGCTTGTAACTGGCGATGGCCTCGTCAGTGAGTAAGCCGACCGTAACCTCACCGTAAGCTCTGGCGATATCAATGATGTTGATATGCCCTGGATGAATGAGATCAGCACTCATTCCCACATAGACAGTTTTTTGAGGGTCGCTCATAGAAGTTGTGTTCTCATTCTATTACTGATTAGTCTTTCATCTGGCTGCGTATTGCATACCAGAGAAATAAGGAGTTGTAGGTGAAATAGCGGCGAAAAAGTCTGCGCGGTTCTCTACATAGCCGATAAAGCCATTCAACTCCACATTTTTGAATCCAAGATGGTGCTTGTTTCACCTCTCCTGCGTGAAAGGCAAACGCCGCGCCGATACCGAAATAAACGGCAGGTGGCAATTTGTCTTTGTGCTCTGCGATCCAACGTTCTTGCTTCGGACAACCAAGACCAACCCAGACAAGGTTGGCTTTAGATTCTATAATTTTTTGAGTAACCCGCTCAAATTCATCATCTGGCCATGTCCCGAACGGGGGCGAATAAGTGCCAGCAATTTCAGCATTCGGATAGTCTTCGGAAAATCGTTTTTCTAGTTTATCGAGGGTGTCCGGCGAGCCACCAAAAAAGAAATGTTTGAGCTCCTGCTTGTTTTCCGACGCCTCAATCGTTTTGAGCATGAGTGTCGGGCCATAGACACGATCTGTTAGCTTTGCTGATTGCTTCAGTTGTTGGTTGAGAAGCCAAACTAAGGGCATGCCGTCAGGACAGACCAGGTCAAACTTTTCCATCGCCTCACCAAAGCTTTGATCATGGCGAGCAAGGGCGGCTACGTGCGTATTGGCAGCTTCCACTGCGTATGCACGGTCTCCAGACAAGGCCGCAGCCTGAATCCATTCAATGGCCTGGTGATAGTTAGTAGCCGCCACCGGCAAGCCGATAAGGTCCACCGTTTTTGGATCTGTTAGCGTCATGGGCAATACGGCTCAATAGCGCGCATGGCATCGTGCTCCCCCACTGCGGCATCTCTTGCCTCTGGTGTGTTGAACAAATACAGGGCGTAGCCACCGTGACCACCACCACAATATTTAGAGGCTATGGCCCCGTTAATTTCCGGCAGTTTGCTCATGCCCTCACCAAGCTGTGCTTCATAATAGAGAGCTACACCCTCTGCCAATTTTACAATATCTTCATTGAGCACTCCTTCACGCGCGATCTTACTCGAGGCCTCAATCTTATCGTAATCTCTTTTGTTATCAGCAAAGCCTGGTGTGTCGTGCTCGCTGCCTGTCCACAGAATGGCCATTCTCCCATCCAGCATTTCGCCATTTCTTTTAAAGTCGAGCTCAGGACGCTGGCCGCTACGCCAGACACAGAGGCCTCCTTCGTTGATCACTGCTGGATCTTGCCAGCCAACGCCAAGATCGAGCTCAGCATCAACACCATTTTCACCGTTGAGCAAAGCCCACGCACCACTGCCACCGAGGCCTGATTGCTTCTCATAGTCCCAGTCACGCAGACTCACCAGTGGTGAGATCGCGCAGTTAACAATAAACGCTCCCTTACGCGCGTGCCTTGGTACATCGAGCCAGCCACCGGCAAAATCAACGCGCAGTGGGGCTTCCGTTGGTGCCTTCACCCATTTTACAATCCCTGAGCTAGAGACCGCTTTAAACTTGGGCGGTGTTTTTGCCAAGACGACATACTTGGCTCCAACCTGTTTACAGAGTGCCCTTTTGACGTCTTCATATTGATCGTCTTCGGTAACGGCTAGAATGTCTGGCTTGGCCTCGAGAAAATAACTTT
>DBBL01000011.1 GCA_002292185.1 Akkermansiaceae bacterium UBA985
GACAATTTTACCTTTTCCCTCGTCGCCCCATTGGAGGCCGCAAATGATGGTGTTCATATTAGTAGAAATAGCTGTTGGCGTGCAGCGCGTGGATGAAACGCATGTGAATTAGCGTGATTGCTCAATGAGCTCAGCAAACTCTGAAAAGAAGTAGGTGGCATCATTGGGTCCAGGGGCGGCCTCGGGGTGATACTGCACAGAGAATGCTGGCAGTTCTTTATGACGGAATCCCTCGACGGTATCATCATTGAGGTTGATGTGGGTGACCTCAATGCTGTCCGGAAGCGAATCAACATCAGTGGCAAATCCATGGTTTTGTGCGGTAATGGATACCTTTCCATTACGCAGGTCTTTGACTGGCTGGTTGCCGCCACGGTGACCAAATTTAAGTTTGTAAGTGCTGCCTCCAAATGCGTGGGTGAGTATCTGGTGGCCTAGACAGATGCCGAAAATCGGAGTTTTGCCCAGCAGCTTTTTAACTTCGGTATGGATGTAATCTAAGGCGGCTGGATCACCGGGACCATTAGAAAGAAAAACGCCATCAGGGTTCATGGCGAGCACCTCTTCTGCTGGTGTGCGGGAGTTGACGAGGGTGACGTTAAATCCACCTTGGCGTAAGTGACGAAGGATATCCCACTTAATACCAAAATCGTAGGCAACAATGTTGTATTTAATTTCAGGTAATTCAATGTAGGTGCCTTCTTGGCCTGTGGAGGGATTGGGGATGGTCCATTCACGAGATTCACCTTCCCAGACATAGGAGTCAGGAGTGGAGACTTCTTTGACAAAATCAGAACCAGCCATGGGTGCTGATTTCTGCGCAGCTTTGATGGCCTCCTCTTTAGAGAGCTCTGTGGAGATGCAGGAGCGCATGGCCCCGGCAGAGCGGAGGTGCTTGGTAAGGGCGCGGGTGTCGATGCCTTCAATGCCGATGATCTGATGTTCGCTGAAATATTCTGGAAGTGTTTGGTGCGCGCGCCAGTTTGACGACACGGGGGAAAGTTCACCGATGACAAGGCCTCGAATATGAGGTTGGGATGATTCGGCATCCTCAGGGTTAACGCCATAATTCCCGATTAAGGGGTAAGTCATGGTAACGATCTGACCACGGTATGATGGATCGGTGATGATTTCCTGATAGCCGGTCATCGAAGTATTGAAACATGCTTCTCCGGTTGTGGTTCCAGTGTGACCAAAGGCTTCACCTTCAAAGGTACGGCCGTCTTCGAGTGCTAGAATTGCTTTCATGTGAACATTCGGTAACCCAGAAATTATCTGTGGGCGCGCGCAGACTGAGGTGCAGCGCGACAAGATTCAAGTGTGAAGTTGCCCTTAAATGCACCTAGAACGACAAATCGTCATCAGCCTATGAGGGACAAGGCGATAATGCACGCCCGAACCCCGTTACTTAGGGTGCACAGAAGGTATCCTCCGCAGGCGATTTCCCTTGTGTAACGATGGCTTGGCCGTTTGCTGAGAGGTGGGTAAGACAGTGGTAAACGTCCTCTGTATCGGCATCTATGGCAGAGGCAATATCATCTGCGCTGAGGCTTTGCTCACTGAGTTGCGTTTTCACCTTTCCTAATAGCTCAAGAAAGATGCCGGCAGCCTTTTTGCCCGCCTCTACACCAGGCTGGTGGTAGGCGTTGACATTGACCAAGAGAGCATAAAGGGAGACGGCGCGCTCAAATAAGGCAATGAGTGCGCCAATGCTCCTAGGGCTTACCTCGTCAATAGAGATGGTGATTGATTTGCGACCACTCTCATAGAGGGCGGTGCGGCTGCCACGAAGGAAACCTTGTAAGTAGTCAGCAGCGGTGGTGTCTGGCTCGACTTCGATACTGGCGCCGTCACGACCTTTGTGAACTTCAATGAAAGTGGCAAAAAAGTTGGCGACACCATCACGAAGTTGCTGCACGTAGGCGTGCTGGTCAGTCGATCCCTTGTTTCCGTATACTGCGAGTCCTTGGTGGACGACGTTACCATCAAGATCATGCTTTTTGCCGAGTGACTCCATGACGAGCTGTTGCAGATACTTTGAGAAAAGAACGAGCGAGTCTTTGTAAGGGAGCACGACCATGTCTTTTTCTCCCTTGCCGTTGCCGGCATGGTGCCATGCAAGGGCGAGCTGCATGGCAGCGTTCTCATCACAATGATGGTTGCGTGTGCGCTCATCCATCGCAGCGGCTCCTTCAAGCAGGGCATCGATATCAATGCGTTGGAGTGCTGCAGGAATGAGGCCCACGGTGGACATCACTGAGGTGCGGCCGCCGACCCAGTCTTCCATGGGAAAGGTGGTCAGGAAATTGTTTGCGGTCGCGTAATTGAATAGTTTCGAGCCATCTCCGGTGATGGCAACGGCATGTGGTCCAAAATCAATGCCAGAGGACTCATAGGCAGATTGAGCTTCGAGCATGCCGTTGCGTGTCTCGGCCGTGCCACCAGATTTTGATATGACAAGAGAGAGCGTTTTACCAAGGCCGCCATGGGTTTTGGTGATGATTTCATTGAGTATGGCATCCATGCCGGCGGGGTCGGTGTTGTCGAAGAAAAAAGTTTTCAGGGGGCTATCCGCTCCGAGGGCCTCGTAGATGAACTGTGGCCCCAGTGCGGAGCCACCAATACCAATGATGAGCAAGTTTTCAAACCGCCCTCCCTTAGGGGTGGTGATTTCGCCGCGGCGTATTTTCTGAGCGAAGGCTTTCAGATCGGCAATCGGCTCGGTGATTTGCTTTCTGATTTCATCACTTGGGGCAAGTGCAGGATTGCGTAGCCAGTAATGACCTACCATGCGCCCTTCGTCGGGATTCATGATTTCACCGGCTTCGATGGCTTTGAGTCCGGCAAAAGCACGTGAGGTTTCTTTGGAAAGTGAATCTGCGTAGTCTGAAGGGATATCCATTCGAGAGGTGTCGATGGAGAATCCAAGTTCAGGATATCGCGTATATGAGTCCAGATAGGATTTCCAAGATGAAGGCTGGTCAGCTTTGGGCATGCTTGGTTTTAGATGCTTCAGGCTACAATATTCAAGTGTATACTGGGTCTGGTGTGACATTAGGAGGCGGGAGGCCTTATTTCACGACAGTAATGAGAATGATGACCACATCAGCGTGGCAAAGGAGTTGCTATCATTGAGCTGTTTTGTTTCTCTCTAATGTGTATGGCATGCGTGATTGAGCCTAGAGAGGCATTAAAGGATTACTTTGGGTTTGATGTTTTTCTCGATGGTCAAGAGGAAGTCGTCGACCAAATCATATCCGGTCAGGACGGCTTGGTAGTGATGCCAACCGGTGGCGGTAAGTCACTTTGTTATCAGCTGCCTGCACTTTGTTTAGAGGGGGTAACACTAGTCATCTCTCCACTCATCGCGTTGATGAAAGACCAAGTGGACGCGCTTCATGACAAGGGGATAGCAGCAACGATGATCAACTCGACTTTGGGCTGGCCTGAACAACGAGAGAGGATTGAGCGGATGAAAGCGGCTGAATATAAGCTTGTTTATATTGCACCGGAGCGGTTCCGATCGAAGTCTTTTATGGAGGCTCTCAGTGAGGTTAATATTGCTTTGTTTGCCGTGGATGAAGCGCACTGCTTGAGCCAGTGGGGTCATGATTTCCGTCCTGAATATATGCGGCTCGGCAGAGTGCTCGCTGAACTGGGTCGGCCACAGGCGCTAGCTCTCACGGCTACAGCAACACCCGTCGTCAGGAAGGATATTCTTGAGGTGCTTGCCTTACGTGACCCGTTTGAGACGCTGAGTGGTTTCAGCAGGCCTAATCTATCACTCACCGTTACCTCAGTTAATAAGCGTGCAGCCAAGTATACTCGGCTTCGTGAGGTTGTCGACGAATGGAAAACGGGAGTCGTTTACTGCTCGACACGTAAGAGGGTTGAGGAAGTGGCAGAGATGCTGCATGGCTGGGGAGTAAAGTGCATTGCCTATCATGGCGGTATGAATGAGGCGCAGAGAGAGCAGACGCAGAATGATTTTATTAGCAAGAAAGCTGATGTAGCTGTTGCAACAAATGCCTTTGGCATGGGTATAGACCGCTCAGATGTCAGATTTGTTGTTCACTTCGAGGTGCCAGGAAGTATTGAGGCATATTACCAAGAAGCGGGCAGGGCCGGGCGTGACGGCGATGAGGCATATTGCGAGATGTTTTTTAATTACGCAGACACAAGGACACAGGAATTTTTCATTGAAGGAGCTAATCCTGGATATCAGCAAATTACGCAAGCTTATGCCTTTTTGCAAAATGATGCGGATGAGAACTTTGAGGTTTTCAGGACGATGGATGAGATCGCTGAGGGTTCGGGCATCAAGAATAGCATGGCTGCAGGGTCAGCGATTTCTGTGCTAGCACGTGGTGGATATTTGGAGCGCTTTGATGTAGCCGGCAAGCGGATGAAAGGAACGCGGCTCAAGCGCCCCGATGTGGCTGTAAGCGAACTGGATATCAACCGGGAAGCTCTGGAGGAAAAAGAGCGCAGGGACAGGCAAAAGCTAGATGAAATAGTGAAGCTTTGTTACAGCAGGCAATGCCGCCAACAGGCTATTCTTGAATACTTTGGTGAACCCAATGCTCCAACGTGTGGTAACTGTGATGTCTGTTCTAATGATTTTGGTGGAGAGCTCAGGGTGGCTGCGGGCGACGCTGAGGCGTTGCTTGTTCGTAAAGCCTTGAGTGGTGTTGCACGAATGAGCCAGAAAACAAAAGATGGATGGCAAGGGCGGTTTGGAAGAGGCAGGGTGGTGCAAATGCTGATGGGCAGTAAATCCCAAGAAATTCTTCGCGTGCGCCTGAATGAACTCACCACCTATGGATTGCTCAAGGAGTGTGGCACGGCCTATTTGAACGAGCTGTTCCGCTCCCTGCATGATGCGGCTTTGGTTTTCACGCAAAAGGGGGAGTACCCCCTGATCACTTTGACCACACTTGGAGAACAAGTGATGTTGGGCGAGGCCGAGTGCAAAATAGTTTGGCCGGATCGTTATGCGGGAAGTGATTCAGCCCTGAAGGAGGGCAATGGGGTTGAGATGGAAGAGTTTGATTTTGATACTCATCTTCATTCAAGGCTCAAGGACGTGCGTTCGGCATTGGCGAAGAAGGCTGGCGTGCCGCATTACCATATTTTTCCTAACAATACGCTCGAGTATTTCACTCGCTTGCGGCCGAGCAGTGTGGAAGCGGGTATGCGCATCAAGGGAGTCGGCGAGGTGAAGGCGAAGAAGTATCTTCAGGCATTTATCGATGAAATCCATGGCAAGTGAACATTCCAGCATTAAGGAACGGAAATGCGCTGGCTATGTTTGGCGTGGGATGACGCTGGACGAGAGTTTTTATTTACGTGCGGTGGCAATCGTCATGATCATGGCACACAATTATTTGCACTGGATGCCGGGTTCCCCAGGTGAGAATGAGTTTGGCTTCAATGCGGACAGGGTGGCGCTGATGCTGGAGGGCTTATGGCAGAATCCGTGGGATGCTCCGCGACTGCTCGCATCCTACTTTGGCCACTATGGGGTGCAGGTCTTTTTTTTCCTTAGTGCTTATGGGCTTACGAAAAAGTATAGCGCTGCGTCTCCCGCTTGGTGGTCGTTTCAAACAAAAAGATGGAAAGCTTTTTACCCTGCGATCATCCTGTCAGCACTAGGTTATCTTATCTATGAAGGGTTTCGGGTGGGCTGGGGCGAGGTATGGCATGACGATGTTTTGAACTTACTTCGGCAGATGGTTGGGGTGTCTAACTTTATCCCAGAAAATGTTTATCGTCCCATTGGCCCTTGGTGGTTCATTGGTGCGATTCTTCAATTTTACTTGGTATTGCCTTTCCTTTGGAGGGCCCTGCAGAAGTATGGGGATAAGGTACTTTATGGGTTGTTAGTGGGTGGCTGGATATTGCAATGTGTGCTAGGGCATATTCTTTATGCTCAATTTGATCTGAATATTAATCACAGCATCCTTGGTCACCTTGGTGTTTGCTCAATGGGGATCTGGTTTGCCCGTCGCAATGAGGTGACGATACCATGGTGGTTACTTCTGCTGAGTGTGGTGATGTTTATTGGGGGCAACTTCTTTTACGAACTGTGGATTCCCTCGAGGGTGGTGTTGTTATTGTTTTTATTGCCACTGTTACGTGCTGTTTGTGGCTACTTAGGAGAGCGGCGGTGGTGTGGGGCAGCGATGCTGCTGCTAGGGCAGCTCTCTGTGTATTTGTTTTTGTGTAACGGCTATCTGAGGCGGCCGATTGTTGAGTGGGCAAAACAAGAATCTCACTGGTGGACATCTACATGGACATGTATTGTTTTCATCATGATAGTGACGGCATGGGCGCTCATGATGCGAACATTTGAAAGACGGATTTTTCTTGTTCTAGGCCGCCGCCCCAGATAGGATTTAGTCAGTATGGATGCACTGATTAAGCACGTGGAACAAGCTAAGGAATTAAACTTGCGAGAGATTTATGCAGCAACTGAGATGCTGCTCAGCGAGAATGTTTCTGATGAGAAAAAAGTGGCTTTTCTCAGGGGTTTGACGGCTAAGGGTGAGACGGCTGCTGAGATTGCAGGATTTGTGGAGGCTTTCCTTGAGAGGGCTGTTGATCCAGGCGTTTCTGAAATGAATTTTAGTGGCCCTACCATCGATGTTTGTGGAACAGGTGGGGACAAGCTCAATCTTTTTAATGTGTCGACAACGAGCATGTTCGTTATTGCCGCTGGTGGTGCGGTGGTGGTCAAGCATGGTAATCGTGGAATCACGTCCAAAAGCGGAGGCGCCGATGTGCTGGAAGCATTGGGCGTTAAGATAGATGTGACTCCAGAGGTTTTTCGCAATTGTTTAGAAGCTGCCGGTGTTGGCTTTTTGTTCGCTCCCATTTACCATCCAGCCTTCAAGGCAGTTGTAGGCGTCAGGAAAATTTTGGCCCAAGAGGGAATAAGGACCATTTTCAACCTCATAGGTCCCTTATTGAATCCAGCCCGTCCAGAGTGCCAGTTGGTGGGGGTGTGTGATCCCGACATGGATTCTGTTTTTGCAGACATCCTTCAGCGCCTTGGGCGCGATAGCGCTTGGGTAGTTCATGGTAGCACGGCAGATGGTGGCCCT
>DBBL01000150.1 GCA_002292185.1 Akkermansiaceae bacterium UBA985
ACGCCATGAGACGGCGCAGGATTTACCGCCGTGGATCTGTAGTGCGATGGAACCTTGGCCGGGGAAGTTGTCGACTTTCCAGATGTAGTCAGTGCGCAGCTTGCCGTTGAGCCAGGTCTGGAGTTCATTGCCACGGATACGGATAAAGCCGGCGTTCCACCCAGTCGGGTTGAATGCTTCTTGCCCGGTTTTGGAGAGCTCGCGCATGGTTTCTTTGCTGGCTTTTTCTTTGCCAGCAGCACCATCGCGGTTCGGGTAGTGCCAGCCACCGAGGTTTTCCGCGTAGAGCAGGCCGGTCCAATGGCGTTTGGTCTGATCCATCTCGAATTGGATGCCAGCGAATTTTTTAGCGTCGTTGTATTTCGAGTGATACATCAGGCCAGAATTGCCCTTGAGGTGGTCAAAGCGGAACTCAAAGTAGAGTAGGTAGCTATCGTATTCCTCATTCGTGTAGAGGAAGGAGTTGCCTCTGAGATTCTCGCATGTGCCGGAAACGACGCCATCTTTAAGGGTGAATTTGACCTCAGGTTTGTCGTTATGGATTTTCCAATCATCGAGGTTGTTGCCGATGAGGGGTGTAAAGCCGTGTTTTTTGAGTTTTGCGAAATCGACCTTATCGAGCAGAAGTTGTTCGTTGACGGTTGCTGTCGCTTCTTCATTGCTGCCGGATTTGAGAGTATCGAGAGTTTGATGATCATCTGCGTGTAAGATGCTGAGGCTCGTGGCGATTGTGAGTAGGAATGTGAGTTTCATATTTCTTATTATGATTGGTTGGTTGTTTCAACTGTTGTTGATGAGACTGTCGAGTTGGCGTCCGTATTCAATGTAACTGCGGTAGCACTGGTCCCAGTCGACATCATCAGCCTTGGCGTGGAACACGGTGGCGACGTGCGGCTCGATGGCAATGAAACCGTCGTAGTTGGATTGTTTAAGGTCATCGATGATGGCCGGGATGTAGGCCTGGCCCTCACCAGGGAAGACATATTCCGGTTCTACCTCATCATTGATGGGATTACGACAGTCCTTGATGTGGATGTGGATGATGTGCTCACGCACCGCTTGGTAGAACTGCCACGCGTCTTGCCAAGGCTGGGGCTCAGGGATTGATCTGTCTTTCTGGAACACTGGGTTGCCGGTGTCGAAGATGAGTTTCAGCCCGGGCACTTCCTCGATCAGGCGCAGGGTGTGGGCACTGGAGAAGCCACCCCAGTTCATGCAGTTCTCGTGAGCAGTGATCAGGCCGGCGTCCGTGAAGCGGGTGGTGATTTCGCGCAGGCGGCGGAAGCGTTCCTGTTCGTATTGGTTCTCACCCCATGGCTGCTGAGCGTAGGACATGACGCGGACGATGTTGGTGCCGAGCTGCTGCATGCGTGGGATGGCTCGATCCACTTCGTCAAGTGTGAGGGCGAAGTCACTTTTGATATTTTTCGACCAGCTGCCGATCAGGGAGCCGAACTCGGCGATGCGGATGCCAGCGTCTTCAAGTTGGCCACGGGCCGTGTCGAATTCCGAGTCACTCAGGTCGTGCATGTTTTTGCCATCGATGCCGCGTGCAGAAATATATTGCCAGCCCAGTTCCTGGGTGGCCTTGATCTGGGTAGCCAGATCGGGTGCTGCTTCGTCGGCAAATCCTGTAAGTTTCATGCTGTGCTTATTAATACCTGCAGAGTGTTGCCTAAATTTCGATTTTTCCAGTCTCGAATTTTAGCCTGTTCAAGTAGTGAGATTGTTTTTGTTGCAGATGCAAGGGTTGTTACAGGTGAAGGACTTTCAGTTGTCGCATATGGTAAACTTTTTAGTCGCACAGCGTTTGTAATTTCAAGTGGTGCATCACGTAAAAAAAAGAGAGCATCAAAATGGTTGGTGAAGATTTTCTCTCATCGCGGATACACAAAGCAAGCATCTCATATGTTGAAGATTAAACAGTCCGCATTTCTTCTGTTGGGTTTATTTTGCCTCGGCGTTTGTCCTTGTCATGGACAAGGGGATACCCAGATGCCGAGCAAGCCGAACATCCTCTACATCTTCACCGATGACCAATCGCATCGCTCGGTCTCCTGTTATGAAGAAGCCCGACCTTGGGCACAGACTCAAAGCCGTTGAGGAATTTCGTATGAAGGACGGCGATTTTGTGGACCACCTCCCGGAGGCGAAGCAGGCCAGCCGCAAAGCGGCGATGTCTGATGGCGAATGAATGATGGGCGATGGCCGCGAAGCGGCAGTTCGAGTTGAGAGTTCGAGTTGCAAGTGGATGCTTCGTGCTGGATTTCCAAATTCATCATTCCAAATTCCAAATTTAAGCCGGCCTCTCGGCGTGCCTGCGTGAGCATCCCCCATATGGGCTCTTGCAAGGTGCTCTGCATCACCTAGCTTTGGTATTACATTTCTTGCATTACTTGACATCTTGAGGCGATACGCCGCGTAAGTCTTGAGAGTGCAAGGACGCATCATATACCTTGAACTGCATATCACATGAACCGTCGTCAATTTATTAAAAAGCAGGTGGCAGGCACTGCGATCCTGGCTGCCTCAGGGCTGGTGCATAAAGCGAGTGCTGAGAACTTACCTTCTCCGGATCCAAAGAACCCTGACGTGCTCGATGTTGATGTGCTTGTTGTCGGTGGAGGATCTGCGGGTCACGTTGCCGCGATCCAGGCAGGGCGCATGGGGGCGAAGACGGTTTTATTGGAACGCAACTCTCAACTGGGTGGCACCACCACCACCGGCGGGGTATGTTTTCCGGGTTTGTTTCATGCCTGGGGAAAGCAGGTGGTTGGCGGAATCGGTTGGGAGCTGGTGGCGAAGTCGGTGGAAGTGGACGGCAGACAGTTACAGGATTTCACCAAGGTGCATGGCTCGCATGTTCCTTATCATGTTGATATCAATGCGCAGCTCTATTCACTACTGGCGGAGGAGGCCTGTCTGGATGCTGGTGTGTCACTAGCCTACTACCAGTTTCCCCAGAAGGTGGAGCAAACAGCAGATGGCTGGCTGGTCGATGTGGTCGGGCAGGGGGTTGCTTATCAATTGCGCTGTGCCCAGATTATTGACTGCACAGGAGGTGCTGAGGTTGTCGGCATGTTGGGCATGGAGCGCTTGCGTGGCAAAACCCGCCAGCCGGGAACCCATGTGGTGACCTTCAAGGGTTTTGATACAAAAGTCGTCAGAGAGAATGCGGAGCTCATCAAGAAGAAATACAATGAGGCCATCAAAAACGGCACCTTGCAGAAAGGTGACACCTGGACGGGCAACATCATGGGGGTGATCGCGAGCACACGCGGTAACACCAATCACATCTTTGGTGCGGATTCTACCAATGCGGCTACACAAACCCAAACCAATCTCGCAGGCCGTAAGTGTGTGTTGCGCTTGCTCAAGTTTTTCAAAACGATCCCGGGAGGTGAAAAGGCATCCATCAACAAGATGATGAATGAAACTGCCAGTCGTGAAACCTACCGCATCAAGGGTGAGACCATGATCACGGTGCATGACTACACTTCTGGTAGGGTTTTTGACGATGCTCTCTCCTACTCGTTTTATCCAATCGATCTACACGATGAAAAAGGCGTGGTGCCAAGGCATCTCAAACACGGCACAGTTCCCACCATTCCACGGGGTGCGCTCATTCCCAAGGGCTCGAAGAATATCATGGTGGCTGGGCGCTCTGTGTCCAGTGACCGGCTGGCGAACTCCGCAGCACGCGTGCAGGCCAGTAGCATGGGCATGGGCCAGGCTGCAGCCGTTACGGCCGTGCTAGCCGCCAGACTAAAGACTACGCCTGGAGAGGTTCCCTTGGAGAAAATCCACGCCGAGCTTAAAAAGCACAATGCGATTGTGCCAGCGAGATCATAGAGCTAGCTTGGCTCATCAGATATGAAGCGAAACGTTGTCTCCCTCACTATTGCCGTTCTTTTTCTGACACTGGCAGTGACGGGAGTGATGGGCTTTTTCCTGCCGTTTAATATTCTAACAGTATCCGTGCACGCGCTGCTGGGTTTTGTGTTTATTGGCTCGATTGCCCTGCATCTAAAAAACAATTTCCGCCAGCTCAAAAATTACTTCACCAGTAAAACCGCCCTGCTGGTCATCCTCTGCGTGGCAGCTCTGGTAACTGTGATTTTAATGCAGCCCAAGCCGGTGCTGGCGATTCTAGGCTTGAGCAAGAACCTCGGCCCGGCGGCGGATCGCTTTGAGCTCAAGG
>DBBL01000121.1 GCA_002292185.1 Akkermansiaceae bacterium UBA985
CACGATGATCGCTGATCATGGAGTGGCTGAGGCCTGCAAGATCCAGCCAGATCTACTCGGCGGCATCAACTGCATCAAGGGCAAGCTAACCTGCCCACCTGTGGCTGAGGCTTATGGCATTGAGGCATCTGATGCAAAACTCTTGCTCGGCTAAGCCCACAAGCCGGGATCATACCCGTTAAGCTTGGGCGCCACGACTCGAACCTAACAACCAGAGCAACAGAGCGCTGACCAGAATCGAGGAGAGCCCAATATGAAGCACTTGGGCAATGGGCAAAATACCTACTTGTGAGAGAATAAGGCCCAGGCACATCTGGGAGATTACGATTCCAAATACAAGAGACTCTAACACCTTAGCTCCAGTTCGGTTCTTTTTGGCACGTATGAAGAATAGGGTCGAGGCCCACAAAATAGCCCAAGACCCACTGCGGTGAACAAGGTAGGTGACACTTTGCTCGAGCTCCCCTACCCACTCGGACCGTGGTGCGTATTCATGGGTGTCTTTGAGCGCGTCTGTTTTTTCCCGCACTTGTGATCCCAGCACACCCTCGATAAGGATAAGAACAAGTAGCAATACTGCGATTTTAGCCAATCCATTTTCCCGGCAAGATGCAGGCATGCGCCACGGTTCGTCACAGCCACGCCAGGCAAGAAAGACAAGTAAACAAAGCATCAGAATCGCCAAGGCCATGTGGATGGTAATGATACCAGGCTTGAGCCCGCTGAATACAATCTGAGCTCCCATCCAAGCATTCACCCCTAACAAAAACAACGCAAGTGCCGCCACAATGGGAATGACCGGTCTCTTTCTCCATTGCCATTGAGCCATGATAAAGGTGGCCAGGGTCAGGAGCCCCAGAGGCAGCGAGGTTAATCTGTTGAGATACTCCACCCAAGTGTGCATCGGGTTAAACTCCTTGATGACAGATTCACGGGTAATGGTAGAGGGGTCGATCCCGTAACGGGCGGCACGCTTGCGGTATTTTTCGATATCGATTTTGTCGACGTCAATCTGGTCAGCACTGGTGGGAGGAATCAAGCACCCCCAGCAGGTAGGCCAGTCTGGGCAGCCCATGCCTGAGCCAGTGGCACGGACGATGGCGCCTACAAAAATGAGTAATATCAACGCTACGCTGGCAGCGGCAGCTACTTTCTGAAAACGAGTCACGAGGGATTCATAGAGCCAAGCTAGTCTGTCCGCAAGTCCAGCTGTCACAATAAACAGAAAATGTTTCGTTTTTAGTTTAGTAATGACGCAATGCCGCTAGCTTCTGGGCACATGGCCAGCCAAGCAAGTAACGTTCGTCGAGCCGCCGTCTCAGCCCTCAGGGCTTGGGCTAAGGGGCACGTATACATGGATTCCCTGATCGAGCGCCAAGCTGCTAAAAATGGCCTCAGTAAGCAAGACCGCGCACTGCTCCAAGCTATCGTTTCTGCGGTGCTGCGTAATCGCCGCTTACTCGACCACTGGATCGCGAAGCTGCGCAAAGGTAAGCTCGATCATGAAACACGTGACATTCTCCGTGTCGGTATCGCGCAGCTACTTATTCTAGGAATCGCAGATCATGCTGCGGTAAACGAAACCGTCAACTGCGGCAAGGTATCGGTCAGGGGCTTGATCAATGCCGTGTTACGCCAATGCATCGCAAGGCGTGAGCAGCTCATCGACGAACTCGACGGCCTATCCCCTGAGCTCAAATTCTCTCACCCGGACTGGCTATGGAAACGCTGGAAAAAATCATACGGCGCCAATAAGGCGACACAGCTTCTTGAGTGGAATAACCAGGCCGCCAAAACATACTGCCGAGTCAATCTACTACACAAGGACGCAGCAGCGACGGTGGCTGCATATCAAAAAGCAACTCCCGTGGAGAGCATTGAAGGCTTTTATGAGCTTGAGGGGCCACCGCCTAGTGAGTGGATGAAACACGGCCTTGTCTATATCCAAGACCCCGCAACGCGCCACTGTGTTGAGCTCATGGCACCAAAGCCTGGCGAGTGTGTCCTGGATGCCTGTGCAGCCCCAGGAGGCAAGGCAACGATGATCGCCAGCATGATGAATAATGAGGGAGAAATCCTCTGCACCGATAGTAACGAAAAACGCCTGCCACGCCTCGATGAAAATCTCACCAACCTCGGCATTAAGATTGCCACGGTGGAGACTCATGACTGGACCGAACCTGCCCCCGAGGCCTGGCACAGTAAGTTTGATGCCATCCTGCTCGATGTGCCCTGCTCCAACACGGGAGTGATGCGGCGCCGGCTTGATGCACGCTGGCGTTTGCAGCCAGAAAACATCGCCGCCTTAGGGGACATCCAACGATCCATTCTTACAAATGCATTGCCCTGCCTCAAGCAGGACGGCCGCATCGTTTATTCAACGTGTTCGATCGATGCTGAGGAGAACCATGACTTGGTCACCCATTTCATCGCCTCACACCCGGAGTGGAAAGTAACTGGCGAACATCAAGCCCTGCCCTACCGCGATGATACCGACGGCGCCTATGCCGCCTGCATCACAAGGGATACACCAAGCAGCTAAGCCAGCTCACTAAAAAAGGCTTTTTGTAGTATCGGCTTTTTTCTAGCATCCATATTATCCACGCAAGCAGGTTAAGCAGATTAAGGATATACTCGACCAATAGATTGCTTGCCATTAAGATGTCCACGCTATGAAGTCCTGCCTCAGTATTCTTTTGGCCCTTGTCATCATTATCGCTTTTGCGGGAACGGCGGGCCTGCTGTGGTATGGCAGTAAAACGACTGAGTTCAAAAAGGGCGCGGAAGCAGAAACCATGGGTCGCGAGTAGAGAATAACCATGAGCGAGCACATGAAGATCTGCCTCTTTGGAGGAACCTTTGACCCGATTCATCTCGGCCACCTGCACATTGCCCAAGCAGCCGTGGATGCGCTTCAGCTCAACAAGGTCATTTTCCTGCCATGCAAGCAATCACCCCACAAATCAGAGGGGCCTCATGCCAGCGAACAAGACCGTCTTGAGATGTGCCGCTTAGCCACCTCCGGCATCGAGTGGGCAGAGGTCGACGAGCATGACTTACTTAGCAAAGCTCCATGCTACTCATGGCGCACTGCAGAAGCAATGGCTGAGAGATTCCCCAAGGCTCAGCTATTCTGGCTCATGGGCACGGACCAGTGGCAGGCATTAGCGCAGTGGCACCGCCCAGATCATCTCGCTAGCCTAGTGGAATTTATTGTCTACACACGAGGTGAAGCTCCAGAGCCTCGTGCAGGATACCAGCTTCACTCGATCTCAGGAAACCACCCAGCATCAGCGACAAAAATCCGTGCAAATATCCAGCATGCATTAGCGACCGACTGGCTATCACCTAAAGTGACTCAGTACATCAAGCAGCATGATCTCTACCTGGCCAATAAGTCATGCCAATAAAGCACACATCGACGGCCGCTCAGAGCTCATGTTTGAATGATTGACGCACCATCAATATAAGCCTAGAAACATGGATCCTTTTATTTCCCCATTCTCTGCCCGTTTACTTATGCCCGTTTACAACACCATGAAATTCATCTTCGCAATTCCCACACTCTTTATTCTAGCTCTCGGTATTTTATCAGACAGCGCGCAAGCTCAGCAGGCCACTGAGCCAAGCAGTGAGCCCAGTGAAGCAGGAACGCAAATGATGAAGGGTTTCATGGCGCTGCCTGTGGAAACGCGTATTGAGTATAATAACAACATCCGCGCAGCACAGCAGCTCTATCAGCAGAAAAGAATTTTTGACGCGATACAAGCAATCGACGCACTCGATAAGGTCTACAAAAACCACCCTGCCTGCCTCAGTCTTAGGGCCGGCTGTTATGTAGAGCTGAGGGCCTTCAAAAAAGCCTACGCCATTTTCGAAAAGCTTCATGCATTATCGCCCAAAAGCCCCAACATCTCTTTCAACTTAGCCGAGCTCGAGTTTGTTATGAAAAACTGGGAGGCTGCCCATCAACGTTTCTCAGATCTACTGACGATACTGCCAGCAAGCAATAAAAGTTTGACCCACTTAAGTGAGTTCAAGCTGCTGCTCTGCAAGCTCAAAACCAATCGCGTCGATGAGGCAAGAGCCATGGCCAATAAGTATGGTGAGTGGGATGACACCCCCTATTATTATTATGCTAAATCTGCTCTATTATTCCACGACGGCAAGGATGAGGATGCTAAGAAAATCCTACGCGAAGCGTTGTTTATTTGGCGTGATAAAGGACAGCTCTCATCTTGGCAAGACACCATGATTGAGGTCGGCTATGTGCGCAGTTTCTATGGAGACCAGCAAGATGATAAAGATGGCGAAAGTGTGGAGACAGAAAACCTAACTCCATCCACTCCACAAATCGCTCCAGTTATCCCATTGGATACTGAGTAACCCGCTCAAACTTGATGCCGTAGGTTTCTGCAATCTCGGGAGCCGCAGACTCCTTGTAGATGTCGCGGAAATAAATTTCCTTAATGCCGTAGGCGCACAAGGTCTGCATGCATGCGGTGCATGGCATGGTTGTGGATGCGATTATTTTCACCTCCCCACGTTTAAAAAGACTGCAAAGATTAATCTCTGCATGGAGCATGAATTTCTGCCTGGCATGACGATCATCCCAGAAATCTTCAGGGGCATCAAAGCCTGGAGCAAGACCATTGTAGGCAGTGCCTACGACCCGGTTATCAAAGTCCAGTGCAGCCGCTCCTACTTTACGGAAGGGATCTTCCGACCGCAGGCTGGCAACATGCGCTAGTGACATCGCATACTCAGGAATACTGATGCGAGCGCCTGGCTTTGTTGGGTTATGTTCAGGAAAGTCGTTGCTCATAGGTGAATCGAATACCTGCACTAGGGCTTTGTCCAGATTTAACACCAAGGAAACGCCTCCCCCCCTCTCCTGTCCTCTTCTGCCCTC
>DBBL01000035.1:0-13156 GCA_002292185.1 Akkermansiaceae bacterium UBA985
AGCGTGTGAAGAGGCTCCACCTTCTGTGGTGAGGATACCATCAGCAGCGATCATTCCGCGAAGGTCTTCCGGAGAAGTCGCCTGACGGACAAGGATGACTTGCTCGCCCTTGGCAGCAGCGGCAACAGACGCTTCAGCAGAGAAGTAGATCTTACCAGATGCGGCACCAGGACCAGCGGGGAGACCGTTACCCACTTTCTTGGCAGCTTTCTCACCAGCGGTATCGAAGATAGGCGCAAGAAGGTGGCTGAGGTCATCAGCAGGAATGCGGAGGATGGCCTCTTCTTTCTTGATGAGACGCTCCTTAACCATGTCGAGTGCGATGTTCACTGCAGCGAAACCTGTGCGCTTACCGTTACGGGTCTGAAGCATCCAGAGTTTTCCTTCTTCGATGGTGAACTCAACGTCCTGCACATCGCGGAAGTGCTTCTCAAGTTTCTTGCGGATAACAAGAAGCTCTTTGTGAGACTTAGGAAGGTCTTTGGCCATCTTAGCGATTGGCTTCGGTGTACGAACACCTGCTACAACGTCCTCGCCCTGGGCATCGATGAGATACTCACCGTAGAAGACATTTTCGCCAGTGGCGGGGTCACGCGTGAAGGCAACACCCGTTCCGGATGACTTACCTGTGTTGCCGAAGACCATGGCCTGAACGCTAACAGCGGTGCCCCATGCGGCTGGGATACCATACTTCTGGCGGTAAACGATAGCGCGATCATTCTGCCATGAGTTAAACACGGCGTTTACAGCTCCGAGGAGCTGATCGCGTGGGTCTTCTGGGAAATTCTTACCTGAACGCTTTTTGATCAGAGCTTTGAATTCGGCTACAACTTCCTGAAGTTGTTTAGCGGAGAGGCCGGAGTCGTCTTTGACTTTGGCTTTAGCCTTAGCTGCATCGAGGATGACCTCGTAGGGGTCATGGTGCTCACCAGCTTCAGCTTCTACTTCCATCACAACACTACCATACATCTGGAGGAAGCGACGGTAGGAATCCCAAGCGAACTTGGCATTGCCTGTTTTCTTAGCAAGAGCTTCAACAACTTGGTCGTTGATGCCGAGGTTTAGGATGGTGTCCATCATGCCTGGCATCGACTCACGTGCACCTGAGCGAACGGAAAGAAGAAGTGGATTCTCGAGGTCACCGAACTTCTTGCCCATGGCTGCTTCAACCTTGGCGATGTTCGCTTCGATCTCTGCGATGAGCGTCTTAGGGTATGACTTAGCGTTATCGTAGTAGTAGTTACAAACTTCAGTCGTGATCGTGAAGCCGGCAGGAACAGGAATTCCAATGAGCCCCATCTCAGCGAGGTTGGCGCCCTTACCTCCAAGGAGGTTTTTCTGGGATCCGTCTCCATCGGCTTTACCCCCTCCGAAGAAGTAGACATTTTTTTTGCCCTTAGATGCGGGAGCCTTTCTTACTGCCTTCTTAGAGGCAGGCTTCTTGGCGGCGGGCTTCTTAGCGGTTGCCTTGGGGGCAGCTTTCTTTGCGGTCTTGCGTTTAGCAGTAGCCATCTTGTGATATTACGGTTTGTTTGTTGGTAGAAAGTTCCAGCACAGATAGTGCTTACTTTCATAAAATAAGAGCGCGCAACATAGCAAGACACTGGGTGCGGTCAAGTGCCTGTGCAGGTTTTTATGGCCCCATGAACACTTCTTCGATGTGACAAAGATGCCAATCGCTCAACCCCCATTCAAAAAAGCCCGCCAATGCTAGAAAACTTCAGCAAGCAGAAATGCAATCTCCATAAATGCAACCCCCACTAGAGCCTCTTCAGCCGCCGGCCTCTGAGGCCATTGCCTAATTACCAAAGACCGTTTTTTGCGGTACTTTAATTGTATCTCCAGGATAGACTGGCGTCTTCATGTCTTTCGCCAATCGAATATTATAGATTCCTATCTTCACTCCGTTCCGGTGTAGCTCGACTCTTTTGTCAGAACCAAAGGTTGAAGCACCACCGGCAGCAGTAACAGCTTCAAAAAGGGTCATGCCCCGTGTGTATGGAATAGGACCGGGGCCGGCAACAAAGCCACCAACCGTTACAATTTGAGCGTCAATTTTTTGCGCCTCCTCATCTTTATTGGAAATCACATTGATGCGCGGATTCGTATAAATCTCAGCCTCCCTATATGCGTCTTCAATTTTCCTAGCCAATTTGGAACTCGAAAAACCACTGGCCTTAAGTCCGTTTTTAAGTAACGGCAAATAAATAAAACCACTAGAATCGACCGTGTATGAACCATCAAATTTTGATTGTTCTACATTGGTCACACCATAGATCTTAATGCTGAGGGTTGTGTTCGATGAAATTTCAGGTGATGCACATACCACCGTGATTAGCGTCGCGAGGAGCGCAATAACTGCAGTCGTTCTTTTTGTAGATAGCTTCATATTTAAGATCGGTGGTTAATAGTTATTCTGGTTATCGCTGAGAGATGATGATTAGAGGTGGCTGGTATAACTTCATACTACCAGCGTACTAATATAGATCCTCATCCTCTTTTTGATTTTTTTTGTTAGATACTAGTTGAGACGATTCTATTGAGGAGCTCTGCTTGGGAAGCTCATCCCCTGTCGTGGGTGCATAATACGTATAGTAACTTGTGTAATATTGATACTGGTTGTCACTACGCACATCCACATTGTTTAATACAACACCAACAACTTGACCTCCTACGTTTTCCACAGCCTGCTTGACCCTAACCAACATATTACGAGGCAATTTACGATGCTGAACAACAATCATCGTAAGGTCTACCTCACTAGCTAATACTGATGCATCACTGACACCAAGGATCGGAGGCGAGTCAATCAACACCAAATCAAAGCGCTGCTTAACATCTTGGATAAGCTCCGACATACGGCGGGAGTTGAGTATACCTGCTGCGTCTGCTGGAAGAATTCCGGAAGGCATAAAGTAGAGGTTGTCAACGGGTGTTTGGAGAATCACATCCTCCAAAAGAAGGTCCGTAGTCAGGTAGTTAGTCAATCCAACCGAGTTACTAATATCAAAAAAGGTATGTAAACGAGGGCGGCGTAAATCCGCATCAATCATCAGAGTTGTATAGCCTCCTTGCGCACAAACATAAGCTAGGTTGACAAGTGTCGTCGACTTACCTTCACCAGCACCACCTGAAACAACAGTGATGGCATTATCTTCAGGGTTCTTTCGATTAAACTCAATATTGGTGCGCAAAATACGGTATGCCTCCGCATCTGGGCTTAGGCCACTTTGCTTATGTAATACCCCTACATCTCTTGGAATAACCGCCAGCACTGAAACGTTCAAGAATCGCTCAACATCTTCGAGGCTCTTCACTGAAGTGTCCATGTGTTCTAAGAAGAAGGCGATACCCGCACCAAAAATCAATCCCACAGCGGCACCCAATGCAAGGTTCATCGGAACGTTCGGACTGACGGGGTTATCATTAATTTGCGGCACCGCATGAACAATGATATTGGTAGGATTCAATTTAGTTTTAGTTTTCTCAGAGTTGTAGGTTCGCTCCAGGCCCTCTTTCAGCTCGAGAGCTTTATCATACTCATGTCGTGCCATATTATATTCAGAGTAGCCCCTTGATTTCTCTGTTCCTTCGCTTTGGTAGGCTTCAACCACAGCTTTCAAGCCCTCTACTTTCCTATCCAGAATATCAAGGCTGTGTTTGAGGGCCTTCTTTGCGTATTTGGCTTTTCTGGTCAAACTGTCCTCTAGGCTAGAAATTCGATTTTGATGCATGAAAATATCGGGATGTTTTTTTCCCAACCCTGACGCCAGCATCCTCTCAAGATCTCTTTTAGCATCCTCGTATTTTACAAAATCTTCCTTAAATCCAACATCAGGAAGCTCTGCTGCTACCGCGATCAAGTCAGCTTGATCTACAGCTAAGAGCTTGTTGATTTGCACAGCCACCGCATCTCTTTTACGGTTAGCTTCGTAGAGATCATTATCTGCCTTTTCCTTCAACGGCAAAGTGCTACCAATCGTTTTTCCTCCCCTCTCATCTTCAACAAAAATAAGACCGTGTTTTTCAGCAAGATCCTCAACCCGCTTACGCAGTAATGTGATGCGATCGTTTTGATTTGTCAGCTCAATTTTGAGAGCCTTCAACTGGTCACTTCTCACGCTACTTTCGAGATTATTTCGGCGGTCTTTATATGCCTCATAAACGGCTTTGGCAATAGCTTGAGCCTCGGCCTTTTTACCGTGCCTCACTGATATTTCAATAAGGTCCGTGCCTCGCCTTTGACTGGTGCGCACTATTCCCCTCAATTGAGCAAGCACTGCTTTGCGATCTTGACCCCACCTAGCCTCAAGTTGAATTTTATCAATTGCCAAACCAAGGGTCTCGGGTGCAACAATGATTTCAAACTGAGTATTAATAAATTGCCTAGACATCTGGGCTCCCATGCCGCCCTTGACTCCTCCCATTGTGGGATCAATATCAACAATCTGCTTCACTTCAACCAAAGCAATACTCTCATATTTCTTGGGCATTACATAGGTGATTACCGCAGCAGTCAGAAAAACGAGAAGAAAAGTTAGCAACAGCACTCCGTAGCGATTCTTGAGAATCTGCCAATAATCGATCGCTTGTCGCGCGGTTTCACTTTGGTTGGTATCTTGCATCTTAGTAAATTTAGAAAATAGCTTATATTAGAGTATTGCAATATGTCTGCACGCCCATTGCAACCCACTGTAACACCTCAAGAAGAAATTATAATTAACCTTACTTAAAAATATAACTTTGTAAATAAAAAACCGCCCAATGCATAACATTTGAGCGGTTGAAATATGGGGCGACAAATACCTTTTATTAGAACTCGGTTCTTAGGCCGATGGCAAATCGATTGCGCTCGTAAGTGCGGTTTTGCAGATCCGAATCACTGTCGGTCCAGTTATATGAGCCTGTAACATAAAGCCCATCATTGATTTTGTATGACAAACCAAGGTAGAGGTTGAGCAAATCGGTGTCTGCATCATCGACAGCACCTGGTCCTGGGACATTTCGACCATCTTCCATATCCATCATGATGACGTTAGCTCCAGCCTGCAATGTGAGCTGAGGTGAGATAACATAGTCCGCAGAGACACCCACACGAAGTGTGCTATTAGTGTCAAAAGTAAACCCATCGAAACTTGTTCCGTAGTCCTCTACACTGTAGCGAGCAAACGAACGGATACTGAGCTCACTATTCACTCGGGTTCTGATGGCTCCTTCAAAAAAGGGCGAGTCTTCATCAGTACCTCCATCGACATCGCGCATTTGCATACCAGCCTTGACGGCAATGACAGAATTTGGGCTGAAGCGGTGTTCAGTGCCAAGAAGAACATATTGATTGGTAGAGTCACCTGCGGTTCCGCTGGAATCGGTCTCACTGTAACGATAATCGAGAGTCCACACTGTTTGGTCAGATGAACGATAACGGAACTGATTGTAGAGGCTGTATATCATTCGGTCATTAGCTGACTCAGAGTCCGCATAATCAACGCCACGCACTTTCATGCCGCTGTAGGTGGCGAAACGCTTATTCCACCGATACCCAACCGCATTGTCCGTTTGGTAGTGCAAATATTCTTCAATCTGGCGGTCTGTTGAGAAGCCATAACTGTAGTCAGGCTCCATTTCATAGGCAGCATAGTTTCTGCTGCTCAAACGGAGACGCTCGCTTACACGGTGCGCCCAATTTAGACCAAGGCGAGCTTGTCCGTATGCATCATCTACTTCGCTTGCTCCCGGAGAATCGAGGTAAAGGTTGCCACCAAGACGAGCAAAGACATCCCATGTAGTTTGCGGCGTGATGCTAACAAGGGAAGCCCCAACATAGGCACTAATGGATGATACCTCATCTTCAAATCCCGAGGAACCAGCGGCAGCTGTAGGAGTCACGTTATCGTCGAAATTGTAGGATAAACCAGCCGACCATGTGATTGGCGAGCTTTCTAGGGCGTCATCGTTTGGAGCGATGTCATAAAGACCCTGTCCGTTGACCATGCCCGTGATGACAAGTGTGAGTGGTGCTGATAGAAGTAATTTTTTCATGATATAATGGGTGCGGAAAATTGACTGAATTTTTTAACCCACGTAAAAAAATGCGGGTTTAAAATATTCAGGTATATCTTTTTAAGCGTAGCAATTGGGTATTTGCCGGCACCTAGTTTGGAGTTTCGACAGTAGACTGTATGGAAGTATTTTCAATCGACGAAACCGTGGGAGGCTGAAGGCCTGGAGGGAAAAGCGGGAACCCACCAGGTCCTCCTGGAGTGGGGCCTACTGCACCTTGGCCGGGAAAGTCCAGCGGATTGACGGGGGCTGAGTTGATGGGAGCAACTGGAGGTGCCGTAAGCACGTATGCACCACCACCACCTGCAGCGGCAAATTTAGTGATGACTGTTTGAACTTCTGCGATAGCGTCGGGTGCCACAGCAACTGCGCATTGACCAATGATACGGATCTTGTCAGGTGCGGCTTCTGTAGCAGCTTGCACAATCTCAGCAACAAGGTCTTTGTCTGCATGGGATGCCACGATGGCCGCTTTTACTATTTCGCAGGCGACGGAATCATTTTGAGCCACTTGAGAGGAAACAATCTCGATGACTTTTTGGGGTTGTGCTGAAACACTCTTCTTAACGGTTTCAGCGATCTTCTCAGCGCTTGTGCTGTCAGCTTGAACTGAGATAGATAAAGCTAGAATGGCTGCTGTGCAGACAGTTTTGATGTTTATTTTCACTTTTTAGTCCTTTCTTGGATGGGGTTGTTTGAATCAGATTTGAGCTGCGATGAAATTACATGCAGCCCGTCTGGATAAGCGGGTAGCGGGAATCGAACCCGNNCAGCTTGGAAGGCTGGAGCTTTACCATTAAGCTATACCCGCTCAGGAGTCATTATTAAATATTACAAAAGGGTATCTAGCAAGTATTAAATGGTGCTTGGAGCTGTTTCTTTAAAAAATAGGCAATTAATTATAAATGTATGAGCTTATTTATAGTTAATTCAAGTTAATCAAGTGTCTTATGCATCCTATGGACCATATCACAAGTGACTAAAAATGAGTCTTTTACACAAGAATCAGAGGCCTGTGGGATGATCTAAAAAACAGGCATTAATACCGAATTTCTGCTCTAGATGTTCCGCTAAGACTCTGACCCCGAATGTTTCGGTGGCATAGTGACCTGCATAAATAAGGTTAATGCCCAATTCCTCTGCCATGGGAAAGCTCCAATGGGGGCCCTCACCGGTAATGAATGTATCAATACCGGACGCAGCAACTGCCGCAACCTCAGAACCAGCTCCCCCTGTAATAATACCGACCTTACCCACTTGATCAGCTCCTCCAGCACACACATGCACAGGCCCTCCCACTGCATGCTCAATGGAGGATGTTAAATTTGCGAGGCTAAGGTCCATTTTTTGGCACATACCGAGCTGTATGCCTTTCCAATCGAAAAATGGCTGCACATCATCCATTCCTATGGCTTTAGCCAACTGTTTGTTGTTACCCCACACAGGGTGAACATCCAGAGGGATATGTGCGCTGTAGAGCGCCATCCCGGCCTCAAAAGCTAGTTTTGTCTTTTGGTAAAAAGCCCCGGTCAAAGGTTGGGCCCCCTGCCAGAACATGCCGTGATGAACTAGTAGCAAATTTACGCCCTCCGCCACCGCCTTCTCAAAAACAGGCAGCGAAGCGTCTACCGCAGCGCCTACTTTTGTGACCTCCCCTTGGTTCTCTATCTGCAAACCATTCATAGCTCCGGGGTAGTCAGAAATTTCCTTAAGCCTGAGCTCACGATCAAGGTAATCTGTCAGTGCAAACAATTCAGCCATGGGAACAAGCTAGCCACTGAAATGAACAATCCCACTCAAAAAATAAAGTGTTTCATCTCTTAGAAACGAAGCCCCATGATTTCCAGACAGGCTGAGGAATTGACCGTCACAGCTCGATTGTCGAGCTTATCGACTAATCCTCAAATGCTTTTGCAGCAGCGTTTCAAGCGTTTCTCCGTCTTTCGTTTTTCCATGCACGATAAGAGAATCTTTAATCAGCAGCTTTGGCATCACTGGTGTATCAGCGACAAAAGACGCATAGTCAGTGATGTTTTGCTGCAACAAATCCTTAATCCAAACATCATCAACAGCATCAAGTTTGTCTGGATCCACTAGGCTATAGGCCATCGCCTCGGCCACTTCATAAGGCTGCTCACGACACTCAAAAAGGGAACGATGAAATTCTGCAAACATCTCTGGATGAGCTCTCCAAACCCTGAGCGAGAGCTCGGCAAACTTGCAGGCATTGGGATGATCTTTCAGACCGGCTAGAAGGTGCGGGTTACACGCTCTTTCCAATGGCACAGGCAAGACAATCACCGCCAACTGTCCCGGATACTTTGCCATTAGTTCATCCAAGTATTTGTGAGTAGTGAAGCAAGCTTCGCAGGTATAATCAAAATACTTCACCAATACATGCTNNATTGCTCTACTCGATAAGATTTCGTTTCAGCCATGAAAACTACTAAACGACCATCTCCCGCTAGATGGATCATTCCCTCCCCTTGCTCATCTGACTGTAGCTGTAACAGCCCTGCCGAGGAATGATCTAAGCGGTGCGTCTCTGGAGCGGGGCCGTAATGCTGTGTCAGCGCTAAAGCTGCAACCAGCAGGACAGCCGGCACTAAAGTCACCAACAATCCGAAGCCCTCTTTTTTCTCTCTAGGCTTAGTTAAAAGAACCACGAGGCCTATAGAAACGCCCAATCCGTGAACGGCCATGCAATAGGGGCATATGATCTGCATGACAAACAACTGCAAGGCAATGAACCACAGAGCAGCAGATAGCAAGATCCACGCAAACAAGGATCTGAGCCAAACCATCAAATCTCCACGCATCCATAAGCTGACCATCATCACGAGATAAAGCAGACACGAGAAAACACTCACCGGAATGAGCCCCATGACCATTGACCACTTGCTGCCAAGAACATTGGCACAATCACTTCCCGCTCCGCATCCTGTAAGGCTGTCAATGTTGCCCGTCCATTTTTGAACGGTGAGCCAAAAGCTAAGAGCAAAGGCCGCCACCGACAATATGCACAAGATCCATTTTACAGCAGGCTTCATGTCTTGGGTTATGGGGCGTGTTTAAATATGGGACATCTCATCAACATCTATTATCCATGCAGATGATGATGATTTGAAATTAAAGGCGGCATGAGCCGGCTGGTTTATTTATCTCGCACAGGGTCGCCATTTTCATCGAGTTTCACCCAGTCTTCACCGTCCTTGTTACGCCTCCATGCGTTAACGGCAAACAGGAGAGTTAGAGCCAGAATAAAAAGAGCCGACTCCATCAAGAAAGGACTAGTGATCCAGGCCAGACACATCCGACCTAATTCCCCAGCAAAACCTGGCAGGTAAGCTGCAGCGGCAATCCCGCCCAGACAAAGAAAGAAAAACACAATCAAGCCGGAGCCGATCAAAATATGTTTCTTGTTTTCTTCCATTAGAATGACTGATGATATCAGCTACCTCAGGGTTTGACCAGCACCGCAGTCAGTTCAATGAGCGGCGGTAATCGTATAAATTACTCTCGGCTCACAAAGAAGACGCGAGAGGTGTTTTCATTAATTGCCTAAAAGTACCGGGAACAGGGGTCGAACCTGCACGCCCAAAGGGCACTAGATCCTAAATCTAGCGTGTCTACCAATTCCACCATCCCGGCTTGAGGCAGGCAGAACCTATGAGAGTAATCGAATGATGGCAACCGCATTCTTTGGCAAAATGCAACGACTAGATTGCTGATAACGCCGTATCCATTGCCTCAAGTGTGGCATCAATTTCACTATTGCCATGGGCAACGCTAATAAAGCCAGTTTCATAAGGACTAGGGGCAATGTAGACCCCTTGATCGAGCATCGATGTGAAGAACTTTCTGAATGCTGCGGAGTCAGCTGTCATGACACTATCCAAATCTACAATTTCCTGACCGGTGAAAAACAGACAAAACATCGAGCCCACTCGGTTGAACCGGTAATCCAATCCCTTGCTCTTGAGCATAGCCCGCAAACCGTCCTCAAGCCTAGAGCCAAGCTGCTCCAGCTTGCCGTAGCCACCGACGCGCTCCATTTCATGTAATTGCGCCAGCCCCGCTGCCATGGCAAGGGGGTTGCCACTCAAGGTGCCCGCCTGATACACAGGACCGTCTGGTGCAAGATAGTCCATGATTTCAGCCCTGCCACCAAAGGCGCCAACTGGGAGACCCCCACCGATCACCTTACCCATTGCCGTTAGATCAGGAGTAATCCCCTCAAGCTCTTGAACACCTCCTTTGGCGACGCGGAAGCCCGTCATCACTTCATCAAAAATAAAAACTGAACCATACTCAGACGTCACATCACGTAAGCCTTGCAAGTAGCCTTCTCGAGGGAAAATAAGACCCGCATTCGCAGGATAGCTCTCAACGATCACTGCCGCAATTTGATCCCCCATTGCCTCAAACACAGCCCGCACTTTTTCAATGTCATTATAGGGAAGAATAATCGTTTCCGCAGCAAACGCCGAGGGAATGCCCGCGGAGTCCGGTTCACCATGTGTCAGCGCACCCGATCCGGCCGCAACCAACAAACTATCCACATGGCCATGGTAACAACCCTCAAATTTGATCACCTTATCCCTACCCGTAAAACCACGAGCTAAACGAACCGCACTCATCGTCGCTTCCGTTCCAGAGTTCACCATCCTGACCTTTTCAACCGACGGCACCCAATCAACAATCAAACGTGCCATATCCACCTCATAAGGGTTAGGAATACCAAAAGAGACACCTGCTCTTGCCGCCTTGTTCACCGCTTCGATCACGCATTCAGGTGCGTGCCCAAGAATCGCAGGGCCCCAAGTGCCCACATAGTCAATCATCGTATTGCCGTCCACATCCTCAATGCGACAGCCCTTGGCACGCCGCACAAAAAACGGTTCTCCATCAACATTGCGGAAAGCGCGCACAGGCGAATTAACACCACCTGGGATTAATTCCTTGGCCGCCTTGAAGAGTTTAATGGAGTTTTCGTTTTGCTTCATACTTATTTTTCGTTTCTTGTTCTGCTCAGAGCTTCATGCTTGGTGGCTATTGAGCAACTGCTCAGAAACTGCTTTGCCGACGCTCAATTTGCAAGACTCCAAACAACAAAGCGTTTCATAAAGTGCCGTTTCATGAAGTGCCACAAACGATCAGTCGGCAGGAGCGAACAAAGCTCGGAAATATTAACCTATCATCATTCCGCCTTATTCATAATGAATTCTAGAAGCATGCTCTGCATGAGAAGATAAAACCGGTTACGGAAATAAGCACTTTTTAATTCCGATTCCATCTCATCCACATCACCGGCTTCGTCTAACTCCTCTACATCATAGCTCGCCTGTAAGGATAGCCTTACTTGGTTGATTGCCCCATACCAGAGCTCCGCCTCAGCTGGAGGAATAAAAATAGCAGGTTCTTTGTTTTGCCGTGCTCTTTTAATAGTGGCATCGACAAACTGTGTCTGGTTTCGGAAGCCCTCCTCGAGATCAGGAACAACATACTCACCCCACTCGCTATCCTCATCCATCAAATCAGCAAGCGATTCGGCAAGATACGTTGGACGGTCGTCATCCGAGCAAATTAATTGGAGCTCGTCCCAATCAATTTCAGATTCGGGAATAATACAAAGCCCCCCCTCAAGCGTTGGCAAAATTTTCATCCTGCTTTTTCCATGGTGGTTTGAAGTTGCCAGCTGTGCAGTTGCTGAACATAAAGTTCCGCTTTTTCACGCACCCCAGTCCAAACCACGGAACGCCCCTGCGTGTGAACCTCCATCATCAATGTTTCGGCTTTGGCCTGACTATAACCAAAAACCCTTTTGAAAACGATGGCCACATAATCCTGCAGGTTAACAGGGTCATTCAACACAACAACATTCCAAGGCACATCGGACTGCTTTAGTGTCTGCTGTTTTTTTTGAGTATCGGGAGTCGTCTTGGGCATTATCGCGGAGCAAAAAGTTGCTAATGAAACATATGCTGTCCCTCGCCAAGGTGTCGAAGAAAAAACCCACACGCATGGATGATATTCAACGGCTCTCTCATTGCCATTAACTACCCATGTCAGTGAATGCACGCCCCAGCCAGTTACACACATCGCCTGCAGCCAATGACTGAATACTTTCATTACCATGACTGATAGCGAGCTCTGCAGCTCGACCAGACAACCAAGCTCCCATGCGTGCTGCATCTTGAGGCTCCAAACCCTGAGCCAGCAAAGAGCTGGTAACTCCGGTCAGCACATCACCCTGACCACCGCTCGCCATGCCGGGATTACCAGTAGCGTTGAAATACACAGGAGAACCAGAGCGAGCCACCAGTGTATGAGCCCCTTTAAGCAGTAAAGTCGATCGATCATATCGTGTCGCAAAGGCCTTTGCAATATCGATGCGGTCCACCCCTGCCCACTCAGGAAAAAGCCGAGCCAACTCGCCCGGATGGGGTGTCAGTATGAAGTTGGGCCCCATGCATTGTTCGATACCTGCATCCGCTTCCTTACCCGCTTCTGCAATGCGATTCAAGCCGTCAGCATCAATGACGACGGGGATACTCATGCGCTGAAGAAGATCCAAAAAAGATGTTTCTGACTCCTTACTGCCGCGACCTAAGCCAGGCCCTATTGCAAAGGCGTCAAACTCAGCTGGATTAATGTCAGCCAATGTTGAGATCGGCCTTAGCATCACTTCAGCAGGCAACATCGGCGCCAGTATCTCGTAAATCGACTCATCAGCAAACAAGGTTACCAAACCAGCACCAGCACGGAGCGCCCCTGTGGCACACAAAACCGCAGCACCCAACATGCCACGAGATCCTGCCAAAATACCTACTCTACCGGCATCCCCCTTATGAAAATCATGCTCTCGCCGCGGTAAAATACCCCGCAGGCTATGAACATCGTTGAGGCACAAATCGCCATCGTCAGGATCGGGCAGTTCGGTCAGAGGAACTAGCTCAATCGAACCAGTATGATTAACCGCCAAAGAGGAAAAAAGTCCCGACTTAGGCACGCCGACAGTCAAGGTCAGGTCAGCTTTAACCGCGCCATCATAGACTTCTCCGGTATCACCATCAAGGCCCGAAGGGATGTCCAT
>DBBL01000035.1:13259-27565 GCA_002292185.1 Akkermansiaceae bacterium UBA985
CACACAGGCAGGGGTTGATTCATGGGACAATCACCCAGCTCGCGGATTTTTTTGCGCGGCAACGCTCCCAGCTCGGCACTTTTGTGCAGACAACGAATACCTACCTCCCATCCTGCCTCGGCTAAATAACGGATTGCCACCAGTGCGTCACCGCCATTATTGCCAGAACCAATGCAAGCGATGACCGTTCCCTTGGACGAAAAACGACGGAGGATCGCATCAGCTATTCCCCGCCCCGCTTTCTCCATCAAACCCTCTGGCGTGGCACCATGCTTAAAGGCATCTTCTTCAAGCTTCCGCATTTCCGCACATCTTAAACTTCCCATAAACACACATAGTTAATCATGAAAATCTGATCAATACGATCAGCAATTTAGCATCAAAAACGGCTCAACACATAAGAGCAATAACAGAAGCTTCTAAACAGAACATGCCGGCAAATGAAAATCACTTGCCAGCATGTGTAATCGATAAGTGGCGCAGGCCGCCCTATCGCAGGCCGCCCGTTACTTCTTTTTGACTAATTTCTCAAGACTCTTGACCACGCTGATATCTTCAAGCGTGGTCATATTGCCTGTGACTTTTCCTGTAGCCACTAGTTCCTTGAGCAGGCGTCGCATGATTTTACCCGAGCGCGTTTTGGGTAGCGCCGGGGTGAAATAGACATCATCAGGCTTGGCGATCGCTCCGATCACCTTGCCCACATGGTTGCGTACCTCCTTGAGCAGCTCATCCGTGCCTTCGATGCCTGTCTTCAAGCTCACAAAAGCGACGACCGCCTGTCCCTTGATCTCATGAGGACGCCCCACCACAGCAGCCTCAGCCACTGCCTTGTGCGAGACAAGTGCACTTTCAACCTCGGCAGTGCCGAGTCGGTGGCCCGAGACATTGAGCACATCATCGAGCCGTCCGACGATGGTGAAATTCCCCTTCTTGTCACGGATGGCACCGTCACCAGCGGTATACATACCGGGGTAGTCACTCCAGTAAGTATCCTTATAGCGTTTTTTATCACCGTAAATCGTACGCAGCATACCTGGCCATGGCTTGCGGATGACCAGCCGGCCACCTTCGTTCGCCTTACACTCCTTGCCTTCTTCATCAAGAATGGCGGCATCAACGCCAAAGAACGGCATGGTGGCAGTACCCGGCCTGATCGGCGTGCAACCAGGCATAGGAGAAATCATGATGGCACCGGTCTCGGTCTGCCACCAGGTGTCAACGATCGGGCAGCGGCCGCCGCCGATCTTTTTGTAATACCACATCCATGCCTCAGGGTTGATCGGTTCACCGACGGTTCCGAGTAGGCGCAGTGAGGATAAATCGTGTTTTTCCACCAGCTCGTCGCCGGCTTTAATAAAGGCACGGATGGCGGTAGGCGCGGTGTAGAAAATGCTAACTCCGTAATCTTCGACAATCTGCCAGAAGCGCGAGAAGTCGGGGAAATTGGGTGCTCCCTCATACATGACCTGAGTCACTCCATTCAGCATCGGTCCATAGGTGATGTAGGAGTGACCAGTGATCCAGCCGACGTCGGCGGTGCACCAGTAGACATCGTCATCACGCATATCGAAGATGTATTTGCAGGTGGCATAGGTGTTGACCATATAACCTCCTGTGGTGTGGAGAATGCCCTTGGGCTTACCCGTTGACCCTGATGTGTAGAGAATGAAAAGCGGATGCTCACTGTCAAAGAACTTTGCCTTGTGGGTGCCGGCAACCTTGGCCGTCTCATCATGCCACCAAACGTCACGGCCACGCTTCATCTTGACCTTATTGCCGGTGCGCTCGAGCACGATGACTGTTTTGACGATCTTATCTTTTTTCAGGGCCTCGTCGACGTTGGCCTTAAGGTCAACGACACCACCGCGGCGCCATCCGCCGTCAGCCGTGATCACACAGGTCGCTTTCGAGTCATCTAAGCGATCCTTAATGGATTCTGCAGAAAAGCCGCCAAAGACGATCGAGTGCACTGCGCCGATCCGAGCACAGGCAAGCATGGCAACCGTGGCCTCGACAACCATCGGCATGTAGATCAGCACACGGTCCTTGGATTTGACCCCATTAGCCTCCAACACATTGGCAAATTTGCAGACTTCACGTTGCAGCTGGCTGTAGGTCAGGGTGCGTTTGTCACCCGGCTCACCCTCCCAGATGATCGCGGCCTTGTTGCCACGCCCTTCATCGACATGGCGATCAACACAGTTAACACATACATTGGTCTTGCCGCCCACAAACCACTTTGCATAGGGAGCTTTCCAGTCCAACACCTTGCCCCACTTCTTATCCCAGCTGAGTTCCTTTGCCTCGCGGGCCCAAAAAACATGAGGCTTTTCCACAGACTCCTTATGCATGCGCTTGTATTGCGCCATGCTGGATACACGAGCTTTCTTGGAAAACTCCTTGGAGGGTTTAAATTCGCGGTCTTCGCTGAGGTGGCTTTCGATATTTTTACTCATAATAGGCTAATCTAAGTTTGCTATGATTAACGAAACCTAGACAGCTATTGAGGAGAGGACAATCTACTTTTTCCTTCTGCGAGATACTTTTTTAGCCGCCCTTTTAATTCTGGGGCCGGCTGTTTTACGAGCAGCTGTTTTTCGAGGGTTTGCTTTTTTTGTAAAGCGCCCAACTTGGGTGCGCGCTGCCTTAGTGGCTGGACGATTTCTTACCGCACGAACCACATCCGCTGGCGCCTTACGTTGCGGGGGATTCTTACCTAGAGCCTCAATTTCAGCCTCATCCAAATGACGCCAGCGGCCCAGCTCAAGACGAGTATCTTCAAGCATGCCGATACGGATACGCACCAGCTTGGTCACTTTGAGATGCACGGCATCAAACATATAGCGGATCTGACGTTTCAAACCGGTTTCCAAAACCACTTTGACTCGGCGTGGAGAAATACGGCGCACCGCCTTTGCTTTCGCACGGCCCTCGGGGGTGTGAACACCCTTGATCAGCTGATCCATCACCTCGTTGGGGAATGCTTGGTTGAGCGTGACCACGTATTCCTTTTCCACTTTCTGGGCCGGGTGTGTCAACTTCAGGGCTAAATCACCATCATTGGTGAGCACGAGTAGACCTTCAGAATCCTTATCTAGACGACCGACATTTTTGAGGTGCTTCAGCTTAGGGGGCAAAATATCGTAAATAGTGCCTCTGCCCAACTCATCTTGCGCGGTGCAAACGAGGCCCGCTGGCTTGTTCAGTAAAATAACCTCAGTGGTGCGCGGGCTGACATTCTTGCGCCCAACACGAACCAGATCATCTGGCCCAATTTGGGTAGCTGGATTTTCACAGCGGCTATTGTTCACAAAGATATTCCCTTCTTGGATGAGAGCATCGCATGCACGTCGAGAACCCACTCCACACGAAGCTAGGTATTTGTTGAGCCGGGTGCCCTTTATTGGTTCTGACATAATATTAGTGGGAAATTCTGCGGGTTAAATTGCCTTGGGGCTATACTGCTTTCAATCCTGATTTCCTGGATGAACAGGGCCAAAGATATAAAGCAAAGAAAACCCGCCCAATGATTTCATGGGGCGGGTTGAAATAATGTGCTGCGTGGTTGTTACGCTTAAGCCTCAGGCTTTGTTTTGGGAAGACCAATGGGGCTCTTTCCTTTTTGCCATAGACCGCGCTCCTTGAGCAACTTGATACGTTCAAAACGCTTGAGCACGGAACGCTTACCGCCGGCTCCTCCTGTTGATTTGAGTGATGAATGTTTAGACATAGCTTTTCTGGTTTGCTGTGTTGAATAAAAGATGGATTAGCGCTTAGAGAACTGGAACTTCTTACGAGCACCTGGCTGACCGTATTTCTTACGCTCTTTCTGACGAGGGTCACGACGCATAAGGCCGGCTTCCTTCAGTGCTGGACGAAGTTCTTCGTCATGTTCGCATAGTGCACGAGAAATGGCCAATCGGATCGCTCCTACTTGTCCGGCAATACCTCCGCCTTTAACGGAGATGACAACATCAAATTTGTTGACCAACTTGGCTTTTTGAAATGGCTCTAGAACTAAGTTCTGAAGTGTCACCGTTGGCACATACTCCTCAAAGGGACGATGATTGACGGTGATTCTTCCGCTGCCTGAAGTGACCCAGGCACGGGCTACTGAGGATTTGCGGCGACCTGTGGCGGTATATGTAGTGGCTTCGCTCATGAAAATAATTTGGTAAATAGTTAAGTAGTGGCTCGATAACAGTGAGTTACTTGATTTCGTAAACTTCGGGTTGTTGTGCTTCGTGAGAATGCTCTGCACCAACTACCACCTTGAGCTTCTTAAAGATAGCGTCACCGAGTTTGTTGTGTGGAACCATGCCTCGAACAGCGCGCTCGAGCAGTAGCTCAGGACGGCGAGCACGCACCTGCTTGGGTGTCTCGACTTTTTGGTTACCGACGTAGCCAGTGTAACGAGTGTAAATCTTCTCACCCTCTTTGTTGCCGGTAAGAACAACTTTTTCAGCGTTAGTGATGATGACGAAGTCACCGGTATCAACGTGGGGAGTAAAGATAGTTTTGTTTTTACCGCGTAGTAGGTTGGCGGCTTCAACAGCGACTTGACCGAGCACCTTATCTTGGGCATCGATCACATACCATTTGCGCTCAACATCTTGAGCTTTGGCTGAAAAAGTTTTCATTAGTTTTTTAGTTTATTATTAGTGACTTGCATGCCCAATTGGCGGGCAAAACAAGACGGCTTCCCAGGGTGAAAATATCCACCCACCTCTTATCGAGGGGCGCGCAAACTAGGAGCGAGCCAATGACATGTCAACCCAAATCTCCCTGAATCTGCAGGCCTCGCCCGAATTTCTTGTCTACCCAGAGCATCAGAGGGTTCAATTGACAAATTCATCTGATTTTTGCATCATCCATGCCGTGCACAATCCCGAGGAGTTACCAGACCAAGCGAATGCCCCCGAAAACCAACAGTCTTTTAGGACAAGGCTCTGGGAAATCATTTTCGAGGCTGAAACACCATCGGGGAAATTTTTTGATGTCGCCCTGCTCTGGGTGATTGCGGCATCCGTCTTGGCGGTGATGCTTGAGAGCGTGGCAGATATTGATGCCGTCTACCATAACCAGCTCGCGACGGCCGAGTGGATATTTACTATTATTTTCACCCTAGAATACCTACTTCGAATTTGGCTAGTCCGCCGCCCACTGAAATACATCTTCAGCTTTTACGGCATTGTTGACCTGCTCTCATGCCTACCAAGCTATATCGCTCTAGCATTTGGTGGTGCCACTCCATATGCTGTCATTCGCCTACTGCGGCTGTTGAGGATGTTCCGAGTCTTAAAAATGGTCTCCCACGTGCGTGGCGCAAACACCATCATGCGTGGCCTTGCTGCCTCGAGAGCCAAAATCACCGTCTTCTTCTTCGCCGTATTAATTCTCGCGATGATTGCCGGCACGCTCATGTTTATTGTTGAGGGAGGTCAGGACGACTCCTCTTTCACCAATATCCCAGTAAGCATCTACTATTCCATTGTCACCATTACTACACTTGGCTTTGGCGATATCACACCCCAGACCGCGCTCGGGCAGTTTTTCACCTCCATCATGGTTCTCGCCGGTTACGCCATCCTCGCTGTCCCCACAGGAATTGTCGCCAGTGATATGATAAGAGTCGCAATGCGCCCAGATGAAACAAGTGACGCCTGCCCCGGCTGTGGTATCCACGGTCATCTACCTGATGCCTCGTATTGCAGAAAATGTGGTGAGCATCTAGAGCCTGAAGCCGGACCCGAACCGCCAACAAAAAGGTGATTTGCCACGGTTTTTGATTTACCCATCAGCTTTGCCCATGTTTGACTCCAACATGTGGGTTTGGTCAAAATTATCCGGAATTCAGTGGATGGACGCATGGGAAGATCGTTTCCATGGTAACCCAAACACGGTCATCACCCGGCTAAAAACCAACAAAACCGTTCGTGTAGAGGTTTACACTGAAACTGAACAAGAGGCACTTGACATCAAAAAACTGTTTGGTGGCAGTATTCGTAAACTGGTTCACAAAAACTGGGCGGCACTCACCGAGCCTTCAAGCCCACCGATCAAGATCAGAAGCTCCATCATCATCACGGGATCACGTGATGATGATGCTCGCAAGAAGCTTGCCGAGGATTTCCCTGGCAGACACATTGTGCAGATCCCCGCTGACATGGCGTTTGGTACCGGCGATCACGCCACCACCTCCACCTGCATGCGTTTCCTTGTAGATGTTGCCAAAGAGCGCTCGTCAACTGACTGGGACCTACTCGATCTCGGCACCGGCACTGGCGTAATCGCGATCGCTGCGCGCATGCTAGGAGCACATCACTGCCAAGGCATGGACTTTGACCCGCAGGCCGTGAAAGTGGCGCGCCGCAACGTACGCCGCAATGAAGTGAGCTTAGTCAAAATGTCCGAGGTCGACGTTCTCGACTGGAGCCCAGAACGTAAATGGCCTGTTGTTGTTGCCAATCTATTTTCCACCATTCTGCAGCAAGCTTTCCCCACCATTGCCGAGGCCATCGAGGAGGGCGGGGATATTATCGTTTCAGGCATCCTTCACGATCAATGGGATGAAACCAATGCTGTTGCCAAAAAATCGGGGCTTTTGTTTTCCCAAATTGTGCGCAAAGGCAAGTGGATGACGGCTAGAGGCACTTATTCTCCGTAATCTCGATGTCATAAATCATGCCAATGATTTACCATTTGGCTTGCATCAGAAAAATTATCATATACCCAGTCTGCACCATCTCGCAGGGGGATGTGCTGTGAAAATCACTGTTACTCCCTCTGTGGGTGAACATATTAACTGTTTTCAAAACATACAGCACCATGGATTCCATCTCATCACGCGTCAACAAAGTCGCCCCCTCCCTTACTCTCTCAGTCACCAACCAAGCCAAAGCTATGAAAGCCCGCGGCGAGGAAGTTTACGGACTTGCCGGTGGCGAGCCAGATCAGGACACCCCTGACTTTATCAAGCAAGCGGCTATTCAAGCCCTGAACGAAGGCAAAACCAAATACACTCCAGCAGCAGGCATTCCCGAGCTGAGAGAGGCGATTGCCAGCAAACTCATGACCGATAACGGCGTCGAGTATGATCCTCGCCAAATTGTGGTCAACTCAGGCGCTAAGCAGTCCTGCTTCAATGCCATTCTTGCCGTGTGCGAAGAAGGTGACGAAGTCATCATCCCCTCTCCTTACTGGGTGAGCTATCCAGAGATGGTTCGCCTTGCAGGTGCTGAGCCTGTTTTTGTCGAGACCACCGCGGAAAACAACTGGAAGATTACTCCTGAGCAGTTCGAGGAAAACATGACTGGTCGCACCAAGATGATCATCCTCAACACCCCAGGCAATCCTACTGGATCCGTCTACACTGCAGACGAGCTTCGTGCCCTCGGTGACGTTGCCCTTTATGAGGACATCATCATCCTCGCTGATGAAATTTACGAGCACCTTGTCTATGGCGACACTAAGCACACCAGCATCGCATCCCTAGGCAAAGACCTGTATGACCTCACTATCACCATTAACGGTTTCTCCAAGGCTTATTCCATGACAGGTTGGCGTGTCGGCTATACCGCCGCTCCAAAACCTATTGCCGAGGCCATGTCCAAGATTCAGGGCCATACCACCTCCAACGCGACAACCTTCGCTCAATACGGTGCCGTTGCTGCACTCGAAGCAGGCAAAGACTTCATCAGAGATCTTAATGCTGAATATGATGTTCGCCGGCAATTTGTCTACGGCCGCCTCAGTGCTATTCCCAATATCAAAGTTGTTGAGCCACAAGGCGCGTTTTATTGCCTCGTTGACACCGAACAACTCGGGCTCAAGTCCGTCAACCTATGCGACAAGCTGCTTACCCGCTATCGCGTGGCCGCGGTCCCCGGTATTGCCTTTGGCCATGACAATAGCATCCGCTTAAGTTACTGCACCACCTTGGATGTATTAAACGAAGGCCTCACTCGATTCGAAGAATTCTGTAAGGATCACTAATCTGAGGCCTCAGGAAATCTTCTCATCATAAAGATCACAACCGACGCGTCACACTCATCAGTGTGGCGCGTTTTTTATGTGCCCTGTAGCCGCCTAGCTGTAGTTGACGTGGTTTAAGATCAGCCCGTCTGGAGGAGCGCAGAATGGAGACCTTCCGTGGGGAAGCTCAGATGTTTGATCCAGCAAGCTTTTGAGATCATCCAAGCGCAGGCGTCCCTGGGCTGCATAAACAGCTGAGCCCGTCAATAACCTCGCCATTTTGTAGAGAAAGCCATTGCCGGAGAATATGATCCTGTAGCCTGCTTCTGTAGTTACCAGCTCGCACTGACTCAATACCCTAACGTAATCTGTATCCTCTGTCTCATTTCCCCTTTTAGCAGCAAATGCCTGAAAGCTATGCTCTCCCTGCAATATACCCAGCGCCTTAGCTAACGAGTCAGCATCGAGCTGGCGAGGCAAATGCCATGCTAGACCGGCACTCAAAGGAGGCAATACCGGCGCCAAACACAAATCATAGGTGTATGTCTTTGTAACCGCCCCAAAGCGCGCATGAAAATCCTTCGCTACCTCTTCACAGTCCATCACCCGAATAGCAGGCGGCAATTTACTATTCACCGCAGGCAACCAATTATAGGCATTCATACTGAGCCCATCTGGCACATCAAAGTGTGCCACCTGACCAAGCGCATGCACTCCTGTATCGGTTCGTCCTGATCCATAAATGCGAACACTTTCTTTGGCCACCTCGGAAATGCCCTTCTCCAAATAATCCTGGATCGTGTTGCCGCTTGGCTGTGTCGCCCATCCCTCGTAGGGACGCCCATCATAAGCTAATGTCATCTTTAGTCGCACAACTTCATTCTAGACAGTTTTGGAAAAAGAAACAACCCCACCTTGTTCAAGATGGGGTTGTTTCACAAAAACTCTCCGGGGCAGTCTTAATTATTGGCCGCGGCCAAAGACCACCGTGTAAATGGTTTTAATAATAATGATGATATCGAGCATCAGTCCATGTTTACGGACATAATAGAGATCATAATAAAGCTTTTCTAGAGTGTCTTGATCACTGGCCCCGTATGAATAATTCACCTGTGCCCATCCTGTGATGCCAGGCTTCACGGCATGTCTGAAATGATAATAGGGAAACTTAGCCTCATAACCCTTAACCAGATCAGACCACTCAGCCCTGGGGCCCACCAAACTAACATCACCCTTGAGCACATTCCAAAATTGAGGCAATTCATCAATACGTGTCTTCCTGAGGAACTTACCTATTGGGGTCAATCGACTGTCATTTTTTTCCGTGTACATCGAGCCTTCCTCGGAGCGCACCTTCATCGAGCGGAACTTATACAAGGTAAAGGGAACCTCTCTCAGGCCGATACGCTCCTGCCTGAAAATCACAGGGCCACGGCTTGTGAGCTTCACCAGCAGTGCAGCGCCCAGCATCAAAGGCCAAAAAACACTGATCCCGATAAGAGCAAATGCAATATCAAGAGCACGTTTTATGCGTTCATAGGTGTTGTTATGCGTGGCAAAACCTCCTTTCAAAGCCCAGCCCATGTTGACTTCACGAGGTGACACCATTTTCAAATAATTATCCAGATAAGCATCGTATGAGCAGACATTATTGCCGTTGAACTGTGCTACCGCTAACCTCTTAACCAAATTATATGGCATCTGGTCTGGCGTGTAGGTCACCACATAATTCTCTACATAGCGACCATGCATCGATGACTGAAAATTCATCTTAGCTAGCGACTCCAAAATTGGAGACTCAGGATCATCCTCAATCAAATGTTCTCCCACGTCAGAATCGAAAGGGTCGACCACAATGACCTCGTGACTCACGGATTCCCTTTTTAACCGCTGGTACAAATCCTGCGCAGCCCAGCCTTTGCCAATAATACAAAAAGCATTACCACGCTGATATTTTAATTTTACCTTACCCAGAATGAAACGATACGCCATCGACAGGATGGGGAAGGCAATCAATGGCACCGCCACCACAAAACGGGCAGAGTTCATGACAAAACCATAACTGACTACCGAGTAGATCACTAAAAAGACGGCAATAAAAACCCCACTTGAAACGATGATATGCTCGCTCACAAAACGAAATGTTTTGGTGTTGGTTCGGTAGTTGTAGCCACCGACAAGAGCCACCCCAAGAACGCTCATCATCTCAATGACTAACAAAATCCTTCTACTCACCGTGGTGAGTAGCTGTTCATCATATCTAATGTAGTTGGCGATGATGAAGATCGACGCAATGAGCCACACATCAAATATAATCAGCGCTGCGGGATAGACATGACGAATAATGTCGCGCTTCCAATGCAGCACCCGCCCCTGTTGATGTTTGTCCGCATCGTCAAAAACAGACCCCATCGCCATGTCCGAGGTATCATCCAAGGCTATAATACTGCCAATATTGTCGGAGTCGTCCTGGTCTGTATTTCCAGTATTACGGTATTCGGGAATCATCGATGTGTGTGTGAAAAATGCGAGAAATGACGCTCAGCGCCCATTATTAAATAAAAGTTAATAATTAAGCGGCTATCCGTCAATATTTTTAAATATATGGCATGGGGACCAATTACTATAGCGCATTTACTTGTTCCTGTAAAATCTGGTTGTATTCCCGCGCCTTCTCCAGATCTCCAAGTTCGCTGTATGACCTCACCAAGATTTGCAGGAACTCCGTGCGGTATGGCCCTGATATCTTATCGATGTGCTTTTCCAATTTAACGATGATTTCATACCAGCGCTGCTTTTCAGCTAGGACCAAGCATTGGAATTTCAGATTGCTACCCAGTGGCACCTCATCAATCTCAGCTGCTAGATCAAGCAAAGCGATGGCTTGACGCCAACTAGGATCTCGACCCAGAGACATTTTGAAAGAACCTGAGATTGGCTTTTGGGCATATTGAAGTGCTGCGTATTCTAGCACCCTTAGAGAATTAGGCTTGTGAGCGCAGGCTAAACGGAAATGAAAATCCGCAGTATTCATATCCCCCTTCTTCCAAGCATTAATGCCGAGAAGAATATGGCCGGTAGCCACACCGTCACCTTGAATAAGAGCCTCACGAATTCGCTGCTCTGGCATACTGCCAATATACAAGGTGAATTGTCCGATTTGGGGTGGCATCACCTCTGCCACCGCTAGGGCCCGGTCAAAAGAAATGAGCGTTCTGTGGTGATCAGAATTACCAGGCTTTTGGAATAGGGTCCGCCCAAGCAAGAGATAGGACTGCGCCATGATCGCCTTCAATTCTGAATCGTCTGGATTGAGTGACAATTTCTTCTCCATCAAAGATATTAACCCTGTCAGGTTTTCGTCAATCAATGACAAATTACCACCGGCATCAGACAAAATACTCAGTGCATCAAGATTCACCTTAAGATAATCCTCTTTATTAACATCATCTGTATCTAAGCTTTCTAGCGTCTTACTCGCCGCCTCTCTAGCATTGAGCTTTTCATTGTTGCGCAAATAAATACTACCTCGCAAAACACCCATTCGGTAGTCAGTAACTCCAAGCTCATTCAAAATTTCCAGAGCAGCTTTGGGTCGGTCAGCACGGTAATACACATTCACCAGCTGCATCTTCATTCTTTTAATCTCCTCGGCATTATCACTCAGAGTAATTGCCTTTTTGATATGATCAATCGCACGTGGCACATTACTACGTCCTCGCGATCTATCCGACAGTAGCGCCGTAGCAGACCAGAGATGTGTCCGGGGTGAATTAAGCTCAGTGGTCAGGCGCTGGCGCAGCATATCCCTCCTCGGAATATTTCCCATTTGATTTGCTGCAATCATTGCGGCAAACAACATGGCCTCATCTCTCTGGTACGCCCTGACGGCTAGCAGCTTTCCCGCTAAGAAATCAGCTTTTTTGTTATTCCCAACTTGCAGGGCCGACATCATTGACTTCCGGTATTGTTTGTAGAAATCCTCCTCACTCATGCTATTGGCGAGAAAAAGTGTCGAAAAAATCCAAGCCAATAAGATGATCATTGGGGATGCGAAGGCAAGGTGCTTCCAGGCTCGTGTGGTGAGCCAGAACATGGATAAATCGAGCAGGGCCTGGAACGGAACAAACAAAAACCCTAAGCGCTTTCGAATACGACGACCTAACTCATCTGGAATGAGACGTGACAGCTGCCATATCAAAAAAGCGGGGAATCTGGTTAAAAGAACCCAAATGTAGCGCAAGATGGATTTATGCCTCAGCTTGGCAAGCCTGTGTTGTCCGTATGGGTTGTTCATTATTTTGTCTTTAATGAGCTGCTACTTTTTGGGGCTATGGCTGGCGATCGCCCTTCTTATTTGCTCGCGGAAATCGACATACATGAGCCTAATTTGCTCCTTGGTTGCTTCATCTAGAGGAAGCGGATTAGCAACCATGCATTGGGTTTGGTATAATGTGCGCCGGTCTTGGTCATAGGCATCACCGAATGGTGGAGTCATCTGATTGCGTTGAAGACGATAAACGAGCATCGAGAGATCATGCTTTGCTGGCTTCGGAACCACAGGACTGCCGAGGTGGTCACAGTTACTGCACAAAATAAAGCCAGCACTACCATTAGGCATGAGCATATCTGTCTCCGAAGCCTGCCATTCAAAGGCAGGCAACTTTCTCTGAATTTTTTCATCCACAAGCTGCCAGCCCACCTTGTAATAACAACGCTTTACATCATGCCATTCATGAAACGGGTAATCTAAGGAGAACGTAACCGTTAATCCGTTATACTTTAGCCGCCAGGTACTGGAAAAAGCCCCCCACACATTGGATGCATCACGCCTCTCTGTATCATAACTAGTGAGCTCCCAGCCATCTCGATCAGGGACAAATGAATTTTCACCCAACTTCGTCAGACCTTCTTCATCATGCATGAACTCCATTTTGGTTACGGCTTGGCGGTAGTATTTAACAACTGCCTCCATGCCAATCAAAGATGTAAGTATCACCACAATAACCACGAATGAAACACGACCAATTTTGACAGGCCTCAAAGAGACAAAGTAGCCAAGAATACGATTCAACTCTATATTAGAAACTGATGTCCAGATTCTTGCAAATGGGCTTTTCGCTCGCCTGATCATGTCACTATCCACGACATCTTTCTTTGCACGAGAATAAAGGAAGCTAACCAGCGCATCTGTGCACAGCACCAAAAAGATACCCAGCATGAATGACATCAGATGATAAATGCCAACATAAGAGCTCTCTATAAGGTCCAATCCATATTTTATCTTAACGTTAACAACGATAAAGATACGCAGAATATTCAGCACCCAGGTCGAGACGATGGACATTAATAAAACCACTAAACAGTGTGAAAGACGCCTATTTCTTGCCACACAAACCGCAGCGCCACATGCCACCATGCTTACTAAAGAAACCCAACTACTGCAGATATGATCAATACGGAAATCATAACTAGGAAGACTCAATACATTGCCCTGAATGATGTGCGTAGTGCCCCCATAGTCGAGCATTTTTGAGGCGGTCGTTACGCTCAAATTCTCCATCCACACCATGATCCGGAGCGTCATCTGGTAGGGAGGCCTTAGAAGCAATAAAAGCAGCAACAACAAGCCCAACAAATTCTCTACTTTTCTAAATGATGAGACGTAGAGAGCTGCAGTTACCATAATAGCCAACCACCCCATCGTCGCTGCATATGGCACATAATACAAAAGAGCAAACAGCATCAAGAATATCGCTGTTACAAAGCTCAACCATAGAGCCCATCGCGGAGCATAGGTATGAGCAATAGGAGCACGCCTCCAACGAAGCACAAACATCACTGCGACAACAAAAGCCAATAAAGGCCATAGCTTGTAGCTATCCCTCTGCTGCAGAATATCAAAATACACCTGTAGCATTGGCAGCCACAATAGCGCCGCTAAAGCGGTAACTACCCAAGCCTTCCATTGACTCTGTTGATTATTTTCTGACGTCATTTCTTTTCGTTCAAGTCACCATCTAAGCTCATACTCACTTGGCTTTTTTCACCGCTAATTTCTGGTGCTGTTGAGCTATATCTGTTTGCCCAATAGCTCTGTAGGCGGTGGCAAGCAATTGATGCACGGACTCCTTGGCTGATGCCTCGGATAGAGCTTTCTCAAGAGATACAATAGCACCTTGCCAATTTTCATGATGCACCTGCACCTCACCCAGCCTGTGATATAAATCAGGGTGGTAAATCTGATCACAGCTTCTCAGCGCTTTCCTGATCATTTGCTCAACGCGAGAGTGATCGGGATTCTCCTCAGCAAGTAAATCTTGCGTTAG
>DBBL01000028.1 GCA_002292185.1 Akkermansiaceae bacterium UBA985
TTTTAGGGCTGTTTTTGTTTTACATTAATTGCGACTTAGCCTATTTTGCGTGCGAAATAACTATTTTCGCATGAGTAACAATCAATTAGACGGTGCCCAGGCACTCATCAAGACCCTCGACGATCTCGGGATCGAATATATTTTCGGATACTCCGGAGGCGCTGCCATCCCTATTTTTGACGCCCTCGTCACGGTAAAGACCAACATTAAGTTTGTTCTCGCCCGTCACGAGCAAGGCTGCTGTCACATGGCTGATGGTTACGCCCGCGCTACAGGCAAGCCCGCCGTCGTCTTGGTTACATCAGGCCCTGGTGCTGGTAATACCATCACCGGCATCATGACCGCCCAGATGGACTCTGTTCCCATGATCATCATCTGTGGTCAGCAGGTTACTTGGATGCTGGGTAAAGACGCCTTTCAGGAGGCTGATATCTTTGGCATCACCATACCCGTTGTAAAACACAACTACCTGGTCAAAGACACCAACTCTATTCCTCGTGTTATCCGTGAGGCACACCACATTGCCACCACCGGCCGCCCAGGACCCGTGCTAGTGGATGTTCCCAAGGATATTAGCTCGGCTGATTTCAACGGTGACATGGATCCAGAACTCGACCTTCCCGGCTACCAGCCCGAGAAATCTTATACCGTTGACTCCGATAAGATCGACGAAGCGCTGCAACTCATTCACAAGGCCCAGCGGCCACTGGTTCTTGCTGGTCACGGGATTATGATCTCCGGTGCAGACGCTGAGCTTATGGAGCTTGCTGAAACATTGCGTTGCCCAGTGACATCAACACTCCTAGGTAAGGGCGTCTTCCCCGAGGAACACGAGCTAGCTCTCGGCATGCTCGGCATGCATGGCACCGCCTATGCAAACAAGGCTGTCTGTGATTGTGACTTGCTCATCAATATCGGTTCACGTTTTGACGACCGCATCATCGGCCAGGCCGACAAGTTCTGCAAGGACGCCAAGATCATCCACATCGACATCGATCCCTCAGAGATGAACAAAATGGTTCGCCCAGATATCGAAATCGTTGGTGACGCCAAGACTACCTTGACTGAGATCAACAAGCGCATCTCCGGCCTCGATACCGAGCCATGGCTCAATAAAATCGAAGGTTGGAGGAAGAAATACCCTCTTTCCTACCGCAAGCAAGGCGGCCTGAGAATGCAGCAGGTTATCGACGAGCTCTACCAGGTTGCTGGTGGAGATGCGATTGTCTCCACTGACGTTGGTCAGCACCAGATGTGGGCTGCTCAGTTCTACAAGACCAACGCCTCCTGGAAGTGGCTATCCTCCGGTGGTGCCGGCACGATGGGCTTTGGCTTCCCTGCCGCCATTGGTGCCGCCTTTGCCTGCCCGGATCAAACCGTCATCTCCATCTCTGGTGATGGAGGCTTCCAGATGACCTTGTTTGAGTTGGCCACAGTGGCCCTGCACAAGCTCCCCGTAAAAATTGTTGTTCTTAATAACCACTACCTCGGCATGGTTCGGCAATGGCAAGAACTCTTCTTCGACGACCGAGAGTCAGGCGTTGATCTAGAGGGCAACCCAGACTTCTGCAAACTTGCCGCCGCTTACGGGATCCCCTCCTTCAACATCAAACGCCCTGCAGACGTCAGACGTCAGCTAGAAAAAGCTTTTGAAATCACCGACGGCCCCGTTCTTATCCATGCTGAGTGTGTTAAGACCGATAATGTATTCCCGATGATCCCAGCTGGCGCTGCCCTTGAGGACATGCTCACCGAACCTCCCAAAGGCAAACTAGCCAAACCCACTGGTTCAACCTAAAACGCAGTTGAGATAAAAGAAAAAAGATAAAAGAAAAAAGATGGCAAATGCGTTCCAAGACTTGGAAGTCTGGCAAAGGGCATGCCAGCTCACGGTCGCGACTTATGAAAACCTGACACCTCTAAAAGATTTTAGCCTCAAAGACCAAATCCAACGTGCAGCCGTTTCCATTCCTTCAAATATTGCCGAGGGATCCGAACGGGGTTCTGACAAAGATTTCATACGGTTTCTCAGAATCTCTAAAGGTTCATGCGCCGAATTAAGAACCCAGCTATTTATTCTTAAAAAACTACAACAACAAAACAGCATTCGTTTCACTGGTAGACTTGACCCTCTCATCAAAGAAGGCCACGAAATAAGCTCCATGCTTGAAGGCCTCATTAAACACATTCAATCTCGTATCTGACCTCCACTTGTATCTTGTATCTTGTATCTTATATCTTACCACTTTTTCACCATGTCTATTGTAACCACTGACAATCCACCTGAATCTATCACGGACACTCCCGAAGCACCTCCCGTGCACACCCTCTCTGTTTTTGTGAACAACAAAGCCGGTGTGCTGATGCGCATCTGTCAGGTTTTCGCTCGAAGAGGATATAACATCGACTCCCTTGTCGTATCTCGTGGACGCGATAAGCACTTCTCACGCATGACCATTGGCATCAGCGGTGACCCCGCTGGACTTGAGCAGATTATTTTACAGGTGACCAAGCTCATCGATGTTATCCACTGTGTTGAGCACACCAGCTCAGACTCTGTGAACAAGGAACTGCTTCTGGTCAAATTCATCGTCGCCAAAAAAGATCGCACCGAGGCACTCCAAATCATCGACCACTACGGTGGAAAAACGGTGGACCTGACGCCGACCTCGATGATCGCCATGCTCAATGGTGACACCACCAAGATCGACGCAGCCCTCACCATGTTCTCACAGTTCGAGGTGATTGAAACCGTGCGCACCGGCAAGGTCGTCATGGCTCGTGGCGAACTGGCCACCTAAGTTCATAGTCGCTTTCCATAAGCGCGGGACGAGCAAAGCAACATTTCCCAACAAAAGGGGCACCTCACTTGAGGCGCCCCTTTTTTTAGAGTCTTTAATCTGAATATGGCAGCTCTATTGGCTGCCAATTTAGCTTACTTCAATGGAGTGAACTTGATGCCTTTAAGAGCTGCAGACTGAGTGTCTCCATCAATGCATGAAGCTCCAACCTTGTAGCGACCTGCCTTGGGGAAGTTGACCCAGCCAATGCGGTAGTCATGAAACACACTGGAAGCATTTTGCTGGTTTTGAATGGCTTCACCACCTTCAACTGCCACCTTCCAGACGAGGCGTCCTTTGCCTGTGTAGTTAAGAGCTACCTTATAGTCGCCAGGGACTAGCACATCCACCTCCCAGGTAGCTGCACCACCTGGCTGCCAATTACAGGCCTGATTGACATGCTTCCATTCACCAAACTTTTCCATCCATCGGTTCCGCTTAAGCTCAGCACCACTGACCTCTGAGAACTCTGCAAGAATTTCTGTATCGACTACAGGATCAATGGCAAAGCATGGGTCGACATCAGGCTCACCTTCCAGCTCTACCTCAATGACCGAAACCAGCTTTTCGGGAGCGCCCACGGGCAATGAAAAGACAGACCAGCCAGAGACCTTCTTGTGATCGATCTCGACCGATGATTCCTTACCAGTGAGCAACTTCGCAGACTTGATTTTATTCTTTAGACCTGGCAGGTGCAACTCGCCGCCACTTGGCCACTCAAAGACTGCCAAATGAAGTTTATTACCCCTGGTAGTAATGTCACCCCACGGCAAAGCGTGTTGCCATGGTGATGGCCCGGCGCCGTAAATCACCTGCGGATAGCGGCGGATCCACTCACCTGAGCCACGCAAGGCATCTGCAGCTCGCTGTGGAACTGAGCCATCGCCACGAGGTCCGATATTAAGCATGTAAGTGCCTCCACGGCCCACACAGGACACTACGAGATTGAGGATTTGCTTCGGTGTTTTCCAATTTTCATCATACCAGGCATAGGCCCATGAGTCATTAGTGGTATCTACAGACTCCCATAAACCCTTCACATTGTGATGAGGGACCTCCATGTCACCAAGAGACTGGTAATCGCCGAGGCCATGGCCGGCACGGCCTGAGACAAGCGCATTAGGCTGATTTTTACGTACTACACTGATGAGTTCCTCCACGTATTTTTTAGGCATGTTGCCAGGAGTATCGAACCAAACGATTTCGATAGGTCCATATTCACTGGTGATCTCCTTAACCTGCGGCAGGCACTTCTTTTGATAATAATCATCAAAGGTGGCCGCATTACCATCGGCATCTACTTTCGGGCCTTTGCCTCCTCCCGGGAAGGTCCAGTCTTGATTGTGAGAGTAGTAAAAGCCGAAACCAATACCAACCTCCTTGCAAGCCTTGGCGAGGTCTTTCATCGGGTCACGTCCGAAGGGAGTTGCATCCACGATATTGAATTTATCTGCCTTGGAGTGATACATCGCAAAGCCATCATGATGCTTACTGGTGATGATGATGTATTTCATGCCCGCATCCTTGGCGAGCTGAGCAATGGCCTTCGGGTCGAAATTAACCGGGTTAAAATCATTGGCCAGTTTCCTATATTCAGGAATGGGAATGCCAGCCATGTTGGAGTTCATGATCCACTCGCCAATGCCGTAGTAGGTCTTGCCATCCACCTTGTTACCCAGGTTGGAATACAAACCCCAGTGAATAAACATCGCATAGTTGCCATCATCAAAGAGCTGCCCTCGCTTAGCATCAGAAGCCCGCAACTTTACTACGGAATCACCCCACAGCTCATCCATTTTCTCTGACTTGCCAGCCACCTTAGCAGCTTCCTTGGCAACATCGGCGGCCATGCATGTGCCACTTATCAGCGCCAGTGCGCACATCACAGCAACAGGCTTCATTTTAAATAAATTCGTATTCATGTATAATTAGGAATCCCGCATATTCTGATAATTTGGCAAGATATGTCAAGACACGCTTACTTACGATGACGTGAAAAACAACTTTCATCAGGTTTTGATGGCAGCTCACTTTTCCATTGGCTCAGCTTCTGTTTCAGACTGGCCACAGCATCAGCGTGTGAGTCCTTCAGATCGTTTTGCTCATAGGGGTCTGCAGCTATATCATAGAGCTCACAGTAGCTGCCCTCTTTATTGGTCACCAGTTTCCACTGCTGATCCACGACGACATAGCCCACCCAGTGGTCTGGCTTCTTGTCATCAGCTGGCCAGGCAGCGTTGATTTTCCAAAACAGCGGCTTATGCCTTTTGGTTTTCGCCTTACCCATGAGCACAT
>DBBL01000152.1:0-12490 GCA_002292185.1 Akkermansiaceae bacterium UBA985
GAGCATGCTGTTTTCCTTATAAGCCGACATCAACATCAGAGTAAGCTTGTCACTGGGCGCATACATCACTCCCAGCATATGCATCTGCATATCCATTTCAGCAGCACTACCCATGTAGCCATTTTGCGCAGCCGCATCAGAGATTTGCGAGTCGCCATCGTAGTTGCGCTGCATGCTCATAAACATGTAGCGATAGGATGCCATCAAGCCACCCTTGCGATGGATGTGATCTCCCATCACTCCGCTGGGAGCATGAGGGAAATAATGATGCCCGTCAGCTGCACAAGCACAGCTCGATGCACACGTGCAATCAAACGTTTGGCAGCCGGCACACTCAGTAGAGTTTTTGACAAGCGGAACAGACACGCCCGCATCCACCAATGGGATAGGAGCACCAACAAGAACCACTACGAGAGCGGCTGTAGATAAGATAGAATTTTTCATGATTAAAAGAAGTGAGTATTAACATTTATAAGTGAACAATAAGTGCCACGCCTCGTTCGAGGACGGTGCTAGATGAAAGCTGCCTGCCCTATTCAATCTAGGCAGCCAGCAGGTTGACACGGTCAACGCCGTGCAAAAATAAACAATAGACCAATCAACACCCTCGGGGTGGCGGCAATGGCGGCTCATCCTGCCGGCCAAGCACCACGACCTGCACTTCTCGCGAGAGAGGCACGTGAATTGATACTGGCGGAAACACAAGATCTACTGCGGACCAGCTTACAGGCGCAAACTTAGCGGTCGGCTTTAACTCGGGGATCGGAGCTTGTTGCTGCGTGTCACCGCGCTCTTGCTCAATGGCACAGCACATCGCACAGGGCGCATCACCGCTGAAAGTGCTATCAAGTGCCGCAGAAACTCCCTCTTGGGGGGCTCGATCGTATATCATACTCATCCACGCCAAGGTCTGAGCCACCATCAGATGGGCATCAAGAACACCCACCGCAGCTACAATACATAGACATTTTCCAAGACCTTTGAGCACGACGGCAGTCATTTGCCATCGATATCCATTACAGTCAATCGCTTCTTTTCCTGCCCCTGCAGCATATGAAATAGTTGACGAAGTCGTGTCTCTGGCTATGAGTTTGCCCATGCAAGAGCCGACGCAAGAAAGCGAAGACCCCATCAACGAGGAAAACCCAGCAGAAGAAAGCTCCGAGCAAGCCTCTCAGGAGGTCGACGAAGCTGCCGAAAAAACCACAGAGGAGGTGGAAATCGATCCGTGGCAAGCTCTCGAACTCGAAGCTGCCAAGTGGAAGGACCAAGCCATACGCACTGCCGCAGAGCTGGACAACTTCCGCAAGCGCATGTCGCGTGAAAAACTCGACGCGGTACGCTACGGTAACCAAAGCCTACTTGAGGAGCTACTGCCTGTGCTTGATAATTTTGACATGGGTATGCAAGCCGCAGCCCAAGAAGAAGGTTCTATGCTCTTCATGGGCATGCAAATGATTCACAAGCAACTCGATGAGTTTCTCAGTTCCCAAAACGTCGAGGAAATACCTACCGAAGTGGGTGGCGACTTCGACCCCAAGGTTCACGAAGCTCTCGGCCAAGAAGCCAGTGATGAGATCGATGAGGGAAAAATCATCCGTGTGGTCCGCAAAGGGTACCGCATCGGCGAACGCCTGCTGCGCCCATCCAACATCATCGTCGCCCATAATGATGAAGCGGCCGACGCGCCATCAAGCGACCAGTAACCAAGCGATTAAATCATGTCCTCCAAACGCGACTACTATGACGTCCTCGGTGCATCCAAGGATGCCTCAGCTGCTGAGCTCAAAAAAGCTTACCGCAAGCTGGCCATTAAATATCACCCTGACAAAAACCCTGACGACCACGAGGCTGAGGAAAAGTTCAAAGAGCTTGGCGAAGCCTATGAAGCCCTCAGCGACGAAGACAAGCGTGCTGCCTACGATCGTTACGGACACGCAGCCTTTGAAAATGGCGGCGGTGGCGGCGGTGGATTTGGCGGCGGTGGTGGATTCCACGACGCATCAGACATCTTCTCCCAGGTCTTTGGCGGCGCATTCGGTGGCGGCGGCGGTGGTGGCGGTTTTGAAGACCTCTTCGGTGGTGGCCGCAGACGTCGCAACCCTTCAGGCAGACAGCCCGGCAGCGATCTCCGCTATGACCTCGAGATAACGCTCGAAGAAGCCGCCAGCGGCATCCAGAAGGAGCTTGAAATTGAAAAACTAGAAGCCTGCTCAACCTGTGACAGCAGTGGCTCAAAAAGTGGCAGCGGCCGCAAATCCTGCAGCACCTGTGGTGGTCAGGGTGTCGTAACCCGCCAGCACGGCATCTTTGTTCAACAATCAGAATGCCCAGCATGCCATGGCGCAGGACAAACGATATCAGACCCCTGCCCCGACTGCAGTGGTGAAGGTCGCAAGAACGAAACTACACGCATCAAAATCAACATTCCCGCAGGTGTCAATGACGGCACTCGCCTACGCTCCAGCGGCAATGGCGACGCCGGCTTAAGGGGCGGTCAGCCGGGTGATCTCTACGTATTTCTCCACGTTGCACGACATGACATCTTCGAGCGCGAGGAGAACGATCTCTTTTGTGAAGTTCCCCTCCCCTTTGTCACCGCAGCACTCGGAGGAGAATTAGAAGTCCCCACTCTCGACGGTAAGTCTTCCATTAAAATACCGCCAGGAACTCAAGGTGGAACTACTTTCCGCCTACGTAACCGCGGCATCAAAGACCTGCGCTCAGGGGGCAAAGGTGACCTCCATGTTGAAGCCCAAGTAGAGGTCCCGACAAAACTCAACGCGGAACAAAAGGAAAAGCTCAAGGAATTTTCTGATTCCATTGGTGCCAAAAACAATCCCATGCAAGAATCCTTTGTTGAAAAAGCCAAACGCTTCTTTGGCTCATAGGCCACACCCCAACAAGAGTTAATCCTCACCTTGTATGAACCGCTATTTCATTCCTGCCGATCAATGGCATGATGAACACCTCTCACTCAGTGGGGAAGAAGCTAGGCACTGCTGCCGCGTCATGCGAGCACGTGAGGGAGATGAGATAGAGACCTTTGACGGTCATGGCACCTCCGCGATCTGCAAGATCTCAGACATCAATCGTGATGCTGTTCGTTGCCGCATCACCAGTAAAACCTTGTCGCCGAAGATCGAACATCCGATCACTCTTTGCCAAGCAATCCCCAAGGGTGGCAACATGGAGCTTATTGTGCAAAAAGCGGTTGAGCTTGGCGTCAGTAGGATCCAAGCTCTGATTACAGACCACACCGTGGCACGCCCAGATTCCGCAGAAAAGAAAGTCAGCAAGTGGCAACGAATAGCCTTAGAAGCCTGCAAGCAATGCGGTCAAAACTATTTGCCAGAAATCGCCACGCCTGAGCCCTTTGATACCTGGCTAAAAAATCTGCCCAGTGGCGGCACCCGTCTCATCGCGGCACTCGATGAACGTGCCTTGCATTTGAGAGAACACTTTGGGGCACAAGCTCCTGAGGGAGACATCTTCTTCCTTGTTGGACCAGAGGGCGACTTCTCAAAAGATGAATATGATGCCGCGTATAAGTCAGGTTTTCAGCCCATCAGCTTTGGCAATATCGTATTACGGGTTGAGACAGCCAGCCTCTGCGGCTTAAGCATCATCCAACACGAACTCTCAGCCTAGAGGTTCAGCTCGGAGGAATAAACGGAGTCTGCTCGGTCTGCGCAGATATTTGTTCTGCCTAGATGCTTGAAAGGAGTGTGCCTTGCGCTTGATGGATCAGCATCGCTAGTTTGCTAAGCCTAGATCCACACGGGCTTTGATTTCAAAATAATTACGTGTATGTTTATTTTTTTGAACTGTTAATAGTTTGACTATATCGACTTCTAATCTGTAGGATACCCAATCCCTCCATCTGACAATTGTTTACAATTCCACCTGATGGTCTCCACCCTTTCGACATTATCCAAATCATCTTTCTTCGCATGCGTGGCATTAGTCACGTCCCAGGCTTACGCTTGGTCTCCTGGTGTAGGTAGCGAATCGACTACTTCTGGCTTTGCGGTGGATACCCAATCCCGCAATGACGTCATCTCTTTTTGGAACTCCGTTTACAGCGCATCCGAAGGTTATGAGAACCGCCTAAGCTGGACAGGCTCGATCGACAACAATGAGCCTGGCTCCACCTCGGCAGCCTTCAAAAACGACGTCGAGCGGCGCATCAATTATTACCGCGCCATGGCAGGTATGGATGCCAGCATACGCATTCGCCCAAGCAGCGAAACGGTAAGCGGCGGCTCAGGGCCTACCGCCCCGGCGGGCACCACCAAGCAAGATGCCGCACAAGCAGCCGCATTCATGCTTTCTCAAAACACTGCCGAATTTCTAGAGGGTGGCGGAGTGAGCAATCCGATCGACACACACAACCCACACAATCCTCCGGAAAGCTGGATTGCAGATGACAATACCGCAAGAAATGGAGCCTATTATTCCAACGTCGCTATTGGTCATTATGGCCCGGGAGCAATTGATGCCTATATCAGCGAGGATGCCCAGGGCGCTGGCGGAGCAGAAAACTCAGTGGTAGGGCACCGGCGCTACATTTTTCATTCTCGACTTCAGGAAGTGGCCACCGGTGACGTCCGCCCAACGAGCAGCAACTACTTCCCCGCTAATGCACTCTATGTGTTTGGCGATTGGCTGACCCCTACTAGCTCACCTGAATTTATCTCCTGGCCAAATTCAGGTTTTATCCCAGAAGATATCACACCAAGGCTTTGGTCACTTTCATATCCGGGGGCTGATTTCAGCAATGCCACCATTGATATGCAAGTTGCGGGAGGAGAAACAATTGCCACTAATATCACCTCACAGAATGCATTATACTACGCAGACAACACCATCGTTTGGAAAGCGACTGATGCCTCAGCCATTCCCTCGGCAGAGTATGAAGATGTAACCATTCAAGTCATCGTCTCCAACATCAGCATTAACGGCAACGCGACGAGCTACAATTACTCAGTAACCATCATCAATCCCAGGCGCCTCACGGATTCCCCCACCCTTACAGGAAACACCAGCCCACCCCAAACCGGTGCAAATTATATTCTCCATAAAATCGAACATGCCGAGGAATACGAGTTTGAAGTTTCGGCAATCGCCCCCATAACATGGATCGAGGGCGCAGAAGATTCGACAAGTGATTTTGTCATCGACGGAACCAGTAGCAACTACAACTTCCGAGATGCATACAGGTGGAATTCGTATGATCAATCAACATTCTGGAACAGCGGCGCCAAGGCCTTTCATCTTGCGTTCCCCAATAACTCACTGCCCCTCTCTCACGAAACCTTCACCATCAACCGCACGGTCATCCCCAAAGCAGGCGGCTCGATGTCATTCTCAATCCGCCGAGGGTACATGACAGCCGATACCAAGCTTGAGGTTGAATATTCCGATAATGGCGGAGGATCATGGACAAGCTTAGCCGTTTATGCAGGCAAAAACGATGGCTCGCCCGACAACAGCTTTACCACTAAAAACGTCAATCTGGAATCTACCGGAAATCAAATATTGATTCGCTTTCTTTTACATCAGCCAACCCCCACTGGGGTCTATGATATTATTAATTACAGCGGCTACCCCGTTGGCGTTTTCATTGACGACATTGAATTTACCGATTGCGAGTGGCTGCAAAGCTTATCCTTTACGAACCTCGCTAAAAACTCAGACTTTGCCCCCCTTAACAATGTGACCGGCGGCGGACCACTCGAGGTAGGCAGCAACTATATACTCAAGGTGAGGCCGAGAATCGGCAATGTCTGGATGCCCTTTGGCCAGTCACTCGAGGTTATTCCCACTGAAGTCATTGATACAGAAAACTACCAGCAATGGGCCCTCACATACTACCCATCGGTAGGCGGTTTTAACGATGATTATGATAACGACGGCCTACCAAACGGCATCGAATACATTCTCAATCTCAACCCCATGAATGCGGCTGATGCCGAGGCCGCATTGTCCCCAACCATCAACAACGGCCAGCTACAGATTTCTCACCCTGTTATTGGAGGCAATCAGATTGAAGCGGAATGCTCCTTCACGCTTGAGGCCGGTAGCTGGGAAGCTATTCCTGTGACTATTTCAGAGGCCGGCATCGCCACCGCGAGTGTAGACCTGAGCGCAGCCAACGGCAAATGCTTCATCCGCTGGGCGGCAAGCGAGCTTTAAGCGCCTCAGTAAACTCGCCACTCCATTAAAGCTACCGTGATTTAGCTGTTGATTTTTTGTAGATATCCACCGCGCGAGCAATAGCGACTGCAAGCGTTTGCTGGTAGGCCGGTGACCGGACTTTAGCCGCCTCATTACGATTTGAGAGAAATCCACCCTCGAGGAGTATCGCAGGAATTTTAATGCCTGTGAGCACGTTGTATCTTGCCCGCTTAATCCCGCGGTCCTCGATACTAAAATTGTTTCCTGAGCTCTGGCTATTGAGATACATCAGCGCCCTACTATGCGCCGCGGTTGCCAGCGCGATGCTTGCCGAACCCATGATGTTGCCTGGCACAGTATTGAAATCTCTCAGTTTAACTTCCCGCCCCATGTGAGGCACTCCCACTGGCGAAATGGTAAAGGTTTCGATGCCGTTTGCACGGGAGTTACTGGAATTAAAATGAATACTGATAAATATCGCATCTGGATACTCATTGGCAATACTGACGCGATTCGCCAAGCTCACACTGATGTCACTATCTCGAGTCATCACGACTCGATATCCATTTTTTTGAAGAATTTCTCTCGCCAGCCTAGCCACCTTCAAGGTGTATACTTTTTCATTTTCATAAGGACCCAAGCTGCCCGAGTCTTTGCCTCCGTGGCCGGCATCGAGCACTACCGTATTAAAGTGCCTAGCACGATGAATGTAGGTTGGTCGCATGATCGGATCCACCAACTTGTTAAGATCTGTTCTAGATAGAAGGTAACGACCGTTGCGCTCAATAACAGGATAACTCAGAATAAATAAAACGCCATTCATCCTACATCGCTGAGTACCGGGACGAACCTCCATCGCAACACTCGGACTTTCCATCGTGATGACTGCGCCATACCTGATTTTATTAAAGTAGTAAAAATCCTTTACGCTTCGCAGAGTGACATAATCAACCCCATTGTATTTGACGGTCTCCCATTTAAAATTCGTATCCGCCTCAGCTTCACCGCCATACCCTAACCACACAACCAAGGAGATGCATAACATCCTCACTGCTCGGTGATATTGTCTCATCATTACATGCATAGGTTCCTCAAATTCTTGTGCGCAAACAATAGTCTGATTCGGCCGAATGACAACGGCATTTCTCAATCAACAATAGCTCACCATAAAACTACCTCTCGACAGCCCAAAATTGGACTGCTACTCATCGCTACATGGAAAATATTGAGATTGCAGGGACTTATCGTGCTCAATGGGGAGAGGGACCCATCTGGTGGGAAAATCGCCTCCTCTATGTCGACATTGAAGCCCATCAGCTACTCGAGTATGACCCATCATCCAAGCGTGAATCCAGCTGGAACGTGGCTAGCTCGGTAGGGCGCATCGGCACGGTTGTTCCACGCTCATGCCCAGGCCCGGAGGGGAACCTCCTTATAGCTGGCGATACCGGCATCCATTTTTTCAACCAAGCAAGCAATCAGAGCACTGCCATTGGTGACCCTGAAGCCGATCTAGCAGATAACCGCTTTAATGACGGCAAGTGCTCCCCTGATGGCCGCCTCTTTGCAGGCACGATCAGCACCATCAAAAAGTCAGGCAGCGCCGCACTCTACCGCCTCGATACAGACCTCTCCATTCACACCGCGTACGCAGGCGTCACCAATTCCAATGGCATCGTCTGGAGCAAGGACAACTCGACCTGCTACTATATCGACACTCCACGACAAGAGGTTCTCGCTTTTGACTATAGCTCAGAGACAGGAGAACTTAGCGCTCTACGCACGGCTTTCCGCACGGATCATATAGATGGCTCTCCAGACGGCATGTCCATTGACTGCGACGACAAGCTATGGATTGCCTTCTGTCACGGAGCCTGCGTCGTCTGCTTTGACCCCCAAAGCGGCAAACAACTTCACCGCGTCGATCTACCGTGCATGGAAACCACCGCTTGCGCTTTTGGCGGGGAAAATTTAGATGAGCTTTTTGTCACTACGGGTATCCACAAGAACATAGAAGAGCCAGATGCCGGCAGACTCCTTTGCGTCACGGGCTTGGGTGTGACTGGCGTGCCCAGCAATTCATTCCGTGGTTAATGACGGGATAATCGTTGCAAATAAGCGTTAAACGTGACATCTCTGCGCCTCACAAACTCCCCTTATAACTTAATTTTTATCGAGTCATGAACATTAATGCTCACCAAGAAGTTCGCGTATTTGCACCAGCAACTGTCGCCAATGTCGCCTGCGGATTTGACGTGCTTGGCTTTGCTATCAATGCCCCTGGGGATGAAGTTGTAGCACGCCACTCGGAAAAACCCGGCCTGCGCATCACAAAAATCACTGGCGATGACGGCAAGCTGCCAAAAATCCCAGAAAAAAACACCGCCGGCGTTGCCGCACTGGATCTCCTCAGACATCTGGGCATGAGCGACCGTGGCATCGAGCTGGAAATTCACAAGAAGATGCCTTTTGGTAGCGGCCTCGGGTCATCTGCTGCTTCAGCAGTTGCCGGCGTTTACGCAGTCAACAAACTCATCGGAGAGCCTCTCGCCAAACAACAACTCCTGCCCTTCGCCATGCAAGGTGAAGCAAGTGCCGATGGCGCTTGGCATGCAGACAATGTTGGACCTAGCCTTCTTGGCGGCATCGTATTTGTTCGCTCCAACCAAGAACTCGATATTGCCCAACTACCCGTCCCCGAGAATCTTTGGGCCGCCGTGGTCCACCCCGATATCGAAATCCTGACCAAAGTGGCACGAGAGATTCTGCCAACCAACATTCCTATGGTCAATGCCACCCAACAAATAGGCAATCTTGGCGGACTCATCTGCGGACTCATTCAAGAGGATTACGCAATGATCGGGCGCTCTATCCACGATGTCATCGCTGAACCTCGCCGCCAAAAACTTATTCCTGAGTTTTACAATGCCAAGCGGGCAGCCATGTCAAATGGAGCCTTAGGCTTCTCTATTTCCGGCGCAGGTCCCAGTGTTTTCGCACTCTGCGAAGGAGAGCAAATCGCTCAGCGAGTAGGCAAAGCTATTTCTGAGGTGTTCAGTAAGATCAATCTAGAAAACCAGTGCTACGTCTCACCCGTCAACAAAAAGGGCGTGCACGTGATCAGCACTCAATAATTGGCGACCTGCTCGTCAATACTGTCAGCGGCACCGCCTCATACGGAGATCAACACCCGCAGACCTTGGCTCTTTTGGCCCGATATAGCCTTACAAAGGCACTCCAGAACGGCCCATCATTCACAGAGCATAAATTATGCTCTGAATACTGTTATTTTCGTAAGATTAACAGTTAAGAAAAATTAACAATTATCTAGCCAGCGACATGCTTTTTGGCTATTCTTTGGCAGGTTTTATTTAGCCCTTATCCAATATGTCCAACGTTACAACTCACAAACAGCGCCTGAATGTGCGTGCGACTCAACTAGAAATGAATACTCGTGGTTCCGCAGACGGCTCCAATCCCCTCGCTGAGGACTTCACCGGCAAGCTCCAAGAGGCGCAGTCCCAAATCGAGCAACTTCAGCAGCAACAGGCAGAAGTAGAGCGTCAAAAGCTCGAACTCGAGGAAATCAACGCCGCAAAGGATGAATTTCTTCACGGGCAGGTTGAGCTGCACGAAAAACTCAGCACGGCAGTAACATCAATGGATAGGGAAATCTTTGCCACTCGCCAAGAGCTCGATGAACTCGAACAAGCGCGCATTTGTTTCGCTGATCATTTAGAGAAAATCAATCAACTCAACCCAGACGGTTGGAATAACGAAAGCCTACGCCAAGACCTCACCCGTGCCATTTCCGTTCTCGATCTTGCAGAAGATGAATACGAGCAGGCCCTATCTCACTTTTCCGGCAGCCGCAGCGCTTCTGTGTTTGGCTCTACAGGCAGCAAGCCCAAGCGTGCGAGCACCAGCAGCAATGATAGCGAATTTACAACGATGCTCTGTAACGGATTTGCATTCAACCTGCCGATCGTCGTGCTCGGAGTCATTGCATTAATCGTTTACTACGCAGGCTAATTTAAGCAAGCCCGTATACCTGCGCCCTTTCCTCACTACCTTACATGCTTTTTCATAGGCCATGAGCCAAGAAAACCCGCCTGATATTAACTCCTTAAGCGCCCACGAACGTGCATTAAGAGAACAAATCGCTCAGCTCCAGGACTTTGTTGAGCACGGGCCTGAGCGGGAGCGAGTTGCCAGAGAGGAAGAGATGCAAACCTTGCCACCTCCGTCAGACCTACTTGGCAGAAAAAGAGAAAAAGAGTTCATGGAAAAACTCAGCAGAGGTGAGTTAAAAAACCAAAAACGCAATCAAACGAAAAGTGGCTTTCTACTGGCCTTGCTTCTTCTTGCGATCCTCACTCTCGGAATGTGGATATACAGAATCGTCCAATAAAAATTTGGAACGATATTACCCACAAGATCAACACCATCTACAAAGCAATAATCGCTGCCTCATCTGGCCCATTTACTGCTATATAATCATTACTAAAGCATTGTCAGCAGCCGCTATCAATCATGCTTGCCATTGATAAAGTCGCATTTTAATTGATCCCAGCCTTTACCAAATTAACCCTATTGAATTCACCCTGATGCACCGTCAATTCTCACATTCAACTATCTGGTCACTAAGGCTTGGTTCGCTTCATTTTATCGCGAATATTTTTATTCTCATTTTAGGAACCTTTTTACTCACCATGGGGGTAATTACCCACACTGATAAATACGCACTCTACGGCTTTCTGGGCTTAAGCCTAGGGGTAATTTCTGTGATGTTATTTAAGCTTTGCTCTTCTGCAACGACATGTCCCGTCTGCGTCAGTAGAATGTGGGCAAACACAGGTTGCCGCAAACATCAGAAATCCAAGAAGTACATGGGCCTGAGCTACCGCTTGCGCATTGCTGTAAAGATACTTACCCGTCAGCCCTATCGCTGTCCTTATTGTGCGGAGCGCTTCAGTAGCAAGAACGCTATTCGCTAGCCGCTAGCGTTCTTCGTATCGGTAGCCTTTTCTGATATCATCCTTTTCTAATATCATCTATACGCTGCCTTGTTCCGCGCTTGATTTTCTAATGGTATCCGTTCAGTTTCAGCCATGAGCAGTGAGAGAACTGAACAAATCGACGTCCGCTATGTAGCCAAGCTTGCAAGGATCGACCTCAGCGAAGCTGAGTGTGCGACGTTTCAAGAACAGCTTAGCGCCATCCTTGGCTACATTGATACGCTCAAAGACCTTGATCTAGATACTACAGATACTGAGGGCCAGCCCGCTGTTGACGACAACTATCTTCGAGAAGACGTCTCTCGTCCCAGCCTAAGCCAAGAGGATTTACTGCGCAATGCGCCAGAAAGCGCCAAGGGTCAGGTCCGTGTGCCCAAAGTTGTCGACGCCTAATCTTACATTACCCCTATGGAACTCTCCAACCAAAGTATCACGTCACTCCGCAAGCAACTCACCAGCGGCGACATCTGCAGTGCCGATATTATCGGCTCCCTGGCTAATGCTATTGAAAAAAAAGACGGTGAAATTGGCGCTTACCTTTCTCATGATCTTGACGCCGCACGGAAAGCAGCAAAAACCGCTGACCTCAGCCTACCACTGGGCGGTATCCCTATAGCCATCAAAGACAACATCAATGTCAAAGGGCAGCCTTGCAGTTGCGCCTCTCGCTTCTTGGACGGCTCCTATACATCACCTTATGACGCAACGGTGATCAGTAAATTACGAGCTGCAGGCGCCATTCTCTACGGCCGCACCAATATGGATGAGTTTGCCATGGGATCTACCACAGAAAACTCAGCTCTAGGCAATACACGCAACCCACATGACCTCACTCGCGCACCAGGCGGCTCATCAGGCGGCTCAGCAGCCGCTGTCGCCTCCCACAGCGCCATCGCTGCACTTGGTTCGGATACCGGAGGGTCTATTCGCCAACCCGCAAGCTATTGTGGTGTCGTTGGGCTAAAGCCTTCCTACGGTAGAGTTTCACGCTACGGTTTGGTAGCCTTTGCTTCATCGCTCGATCAAATTGGCCCCATCACACAGAATGTTGAAGACTCCGCATTATTGCTCAATACCATCTCGGGTCGTGACGCTATGGATGCAACATCTCTAGAGCAGCCTGACACCGACTTCACACAAGGGTTAAATGATGGAGTTGCCGGCATGAAACTTGGCCTCCCCAAGGAATATTTTGGAGACGGCATAGATCCTGCCGTGCGTCATCAGGTTGATGAATCCATCAAAAAACTAGAATCTGCAGGAGCAGAGCTAGTGGAAATCTCACTCCCCCA
>DBBL01000152.1:12577-17267 GCA_002292185.1 Akkermansiaceae bacterium UBA985
CGCCGTAGTCGTGAGCAAGGCTTTGGCCCAGAGGTAAAACGGCGGATCATTCTTGGCACTTATGTTTTATCCTCGGGATACTATGACGCTTATTACAACAAGGCCCAGAAAGTAAGGGGCCTCATCAAACGTGATTTTGAGAATGCCTATCAAAAAGTGGATGCCATTCTTTCACCGGTCACTCCCAATGTTGCCCCCGTCATAGGAGCCGACAAGGATAACCCACTGCAGCAGTATTTGGCAGATATTTTCACCATTTCTGCAAATCTCGCAGGCATTTGTGGCATCAGCGTGCCATGCGGAAAGGTTACGTCAGAGTCTGGCAGCCAGCTACCTGTTGGCCTTCAAATTCTTGGTCCTCACATGGGGGAGCAGGCTATACTCAAAGTGGCAAGGGCGGTCGAATCTTCAGACTAGAGAACCCGCAACAAGGGCTGCTGGCCCGATGCACAACTCTGCCTACACGCTAACTACACGCTAATTGGCGACTGCGACTACTTCAGCTTCAGGGGCGCTTTGCTGAGTTATTTTGGCAATCACTGCACCTATTACTGCATTGACAGCAAGCACTTGATGATCACGGTTATTAGATTTTGTATGATACCGCTCAACACGCTCGACATTGACCCCAAGCCACGAGTCTAAATCTTCCGGCCTCGTGTTGGGATACCGCTCTGCATTGTTGTATTGCAATACCAGCAACGTCTCGCCCCAATCTAATCCAATGCCACTAGCATTGCTCATGAGATTTGCCAATGTCGATTTACATTCCGAGATTTTACTGGGGTCACAGTTAACGACAAAGACCAAAGCGTCACAATCCGCCAGCAAAAGTTGCTCAGCAGCCTGGTGTAAAGGCTTCCCGGATAATGCCAGCAGCCCTACCCTAATGAAAGGCCCATCGGGAACCGGCTCTGGCCAAATAAATTCTGCACGAACAATTTCAGCGTCAGATACAGACGCAGACCTTAAAGCCGACTGATCATACTGCTCAGCTACATGCTCAATGATGTTCTTTTTCCCCGAGTTTGGCTGACCAACAATGGCAATCTTGATGGAAACCTCTCCCGATTTTGGAACCCACTTAGCCATTTGGTATCAGATCTAAGCTATTAGCAGCCATATAATTCTTCAAGTAGGGCCGCCTCGTTGTCTGGTCAGACAAATCGGCTAGGCCAATTTGTTAAGTTCTCTTGCAACAATAATCAGAGTTTCCTGAACACCTGGTGCGTAAGGACCTTGTTGTAATACGGCAAGAGTCGTGTCGCCTTCTGTGATGAAGTCAACCGAGCCACTGCCAAAGTTAAGTTCCATAAGTTCTGGGTCACCCAAGCCGAGCGTGCTGACTGCTGAACGGAAATCGGACAGCGCTTGCTTCTCTTGTCCTCCAACTGCTGCAACAGTTCCAATTCCTGAGAGGGAACGTGCTCGCTGAATGATTTCATTCGCATCAAGAATGTGATCCACACCAAAAATGGCACGTATCTCAAGCTGCTGCATACCTGACGATACGCTAACCTGTTGATGCGAAGCTGGTGAGCTGGAAACTTGATGGGCTGCAGGGATCACTGGTGGAACATCAGGCACTTGATTGATCACAACTTGAGAGTGGCTTGCTATTTCAGCATCAGATTCTGCTGACTGATCATCTTGAGATGAGGCTACATCAGAGTCTTCGCCAAAAGATGCTACGACTGGTTTAAAAGGTGCGGGCACGGCTGCAAAATCTTGTTGAGGCTCAAGGTTCGCTTTGGCCGTTTCGTAATTATCATGAGAATCGGCAACCGCCTTGAAGGGCGAATCGCTTGCTGTGTCAGCTTGCTCTGCATCATCTTGATCAGACTGCTGGCCAAAACCGTCCATCTTAAAAGGTTCATCCGCTCCTCCTGCTTGAGCTTCATTATCATCACGTGCAAACGGAGAATCCACCGCCCCTTCATCTGTGGCTTCGGGTGTAGATGAATCCTTATTTCCTCCTGATGCGATGCTGAATATTCCTTTCTTAGACATTTCTTAATATGGTTAGTTAGTTGCCGCTGTATGAACTTCAAAACTGAAGTCAATAACCTGTAGGATGGTTACGATAATTTCAGTACTGAATCTATTCAATGTAGCTACTGTTAACTATAACGATTATCTGATAGTTATCCACACAATAATTCATGATTTTTCAACATGGCATTCACCTCTCTGGGCGAGGCTCAGCTAAGGAGAAATCACTCGTGTGACTGACACCAGATAGTGATACCTGAAATGGCTCGTTTCCTCCGCCTATGCGTCACATTTCATGCCGCACTACGCACAGACAAAACAAACTCGAAGTCATGCTATTAACGATTTATTTTTTGAATGTAAGTTTACCGCCATGCATCTCAGCACGAATCAAATCACCATCCTTGAATTTACCTTCAAGAACTTCAAGACTCAGAGGATCAAGCAGATGGCGCTGAATAGCACGCTTGAGCGGGCGAGCTCCATAGATAGGATCATAACCTTGGTTTGCAATGAATTCCTTGGCCTCAGGCGAGAGGGCAAGACCAATTCCTTGCTTAGCTAGCCGCTGTCGCACGCGCTCCAGTTGTAGCCCGACAATTTCAGTAAGCTCCTCACGATTGAGACGGTCAAAGATGATTGTTTCATCGATTCGGTTGAGAAATTCTGGACGGAAATGACCACGTAGTGCTTCCGTCACCTTTGCCTCTCTTTGTTCGGCATTTTGCTCATCCATAATAAACTGGCTACCTATGTTTGATGTCATGATCAAAACCGTGTTCCGGAAATCAACGCAGCGTCCCTGCCCATCTGTAATACGACCATCATCGAGTACTTGAAGCAATACATTGAAGATGTCGGGGTGCGCTTTCTCAATCTCGTCAAAAAGTACCACCGAATAAGGGTTACGCCTGACATGCTCACTGAGCTGCCCACCTTCCTCGTAACCAACATATCCTGGAGGAGCTCCAATAAGACGCGCCACACTGTGTTTTTCCATATACTCGGACATATCGATGCGGACCATCGATTGCTCGTCATCAAATAAGAATTCCGCGAGCGCCTTTGAGAGCTCCGTCTTGCCAACTCCAGTAGGTCCCAGAAAAAGAAACGAGCCAATGGGCCTATTCTCATCTTGTAAGCCAGCTCGCGCACGGCGCACGGCGTTGGAGACAGCCACAATCGCATTGCTCTGACCAATAACCCTCTCACCGATGCGCTCCTCCATCTTCACGAGCTTTTCTCGCTCGCCTTCCTGAAGTCTACTCACCGGAATACCTGTCCATGAGGATATCACACGCGCAATATCCCCCTCGGTAACCTCTTCCTTGAGGATGCGTGAATCAGTTTGGAGATGGGCGAGCTTATCCTGAGCATCAGCGAGGTCTTTCTCAGCTCCAGGAAGGTCGCCATAGGTGATTTCCGATGCCCGATTAAGATTCCCGAGTCGCTGAGCTTGCTCCGCCTCGTTTCTAAGTTCTTCGATGCGTTCTTGGGCATTACGCACAACGTCAATGACATCCTTCTCGTTTCTCCACCTCGCCATTAAAGTGGCAGATTCCTCTTTGAGATCCGCCATTTCTTCAATGACCTTTCCAAGTCGAGCGGCGCTGGCATCATCACTTTCTTTTTCAAGAGCTTGTCGCTCCATTTCAAACTGCATCACCTGACGCTCAATGCGGTCAATTTCGGTTGGCACGGAGTCGAGCTCAATTTTGAGTCGTGCAGCTGCTTCATCAATAAGATCAACCGCCTTATCGGGCAAAAAGCGATCTGCGATGTAGCGATCTGATAAATTGGCTGCGGCAACAAGGGCTCCGTCTTTGATGCGAACCCCGTGATGGACTTCATAACGCTCCCTCAGACCTCTCAGAATGGCAATGGTGCTCTCAACGCTAGGCTCTTCACAACGCACTGGCTGAAAGCGTCGTTCGAGTGCTGCATCTTTTTCAATGTACTTCCTGTATTCATCAAGTGTTGTTGCGCCAATGGCATGCAGTTCACCGCGAGCAAGCTGCGGCTTCAGGAGATTGGATGCATCCACTGCCCCCTCGCTGGCACCAGCCCCAACAATGGTGTGCAACTCATCAATAAATAAGATGATCTCGCCCTCTGATTCCGTCACCTCTTTGAGGAAGGCCTTGAGTCGATCCTCAAACTCGCCTCGGTACTTGGCTCCAGCAATCATGCCGCCAAGATCCATCGAAATTAAACGTTTATTCTTCATCGAATCGGGTACGTCCCCGCTAATGATACGGCGAGCAAGCCCCTCAACGATGGCCGTCTTGCCTGTGCCAGGCTCGCCTATAAGAACTGGGTTGTTTTTGGTCCGTCTGGACAAAACCTGCATAATTCGACGAATTTCTTCATCGCGACCAATGACCGGATCAATCTTCCCCTCTCGCGCTTTCGCGGTGAGATCTGTGCCATACTTTTCTAAAGTTTGATATTTCCCTTCAGGATCCTGATCGGTCACCTTTTGGCTGCCTCGGATATCCTTCAGTGCCGCATCTGCCTTGGCCCTGTCCAAGCCCGCCTCCTTGAGCATTTTTCCTGCTGGCGAATCAGCATCCAGGCTGCCTAGCAAAAAGTGCTCAACACTTAGGAAATCATCCCCCATTGCCTCTCGAACCTTATCAGCGGCATCAAGACTAGAGCGCAAGCCATAGCTCATCTGTGGCTGTGCTGCGGCCCCTTG
>DBBL01000152.1:17372-23883 GCA_002292185.1 Akkermansiaceae bacterium UBA985
GCTTGTAGTGCTTCCTGAAATTTAGTGGTGATTTTATCAAGTCCCATAATATTATTGGTTATATGTGTAAACAGAGATTCTGCATGCGGTCACATTAGCTTAACGTCCCGCCGTTTGTTCTAAAGGTTAAGCGTCATCATAGTAATTATTTGTTCACTTATTTGGAAAATATTTCGACCTCTTTTCACTCTATTATTACTCATCTCGCTGGCTAGACCATTGAAAAACTTCAAACTTCACCCTTGCAACAGACTAGCTCTCCAGCATATCCACCAGCATGTCCAAGGCCCTGCCCCCCAAGCCCCGCAGTCTGAGCCAGAAAAAGAGCGCTATCACCATTGTAGCCTCTCAATACAATGCTGAGTTTACTGACGCGTTAGTGGAAAATACCCTACAGGAACTTAGTGAGCTCAATCCAAACATTCAAATCAACACCATTCGTGTGCCGGGAGCTTTTGAAATACCCGTGCTCGTAGAGTCTGTCATGCAACAGCAGAAGCCTGCATGCGTTATTGCTCTTGGTTTGATCATTCGAGGTCAAACTGCTCATGGCGATATGGTTGCCGAGAGTGTGACCCAGTCCCTCCAACAAATAGCCGTCTATCACGTCACCCCCGTCATCCATGAAGTGATTTTATGTGATGACACGAAGCAAGCTTATGCAAGGTGTATTGGCAGCAAGTTAAATCGAGGCAAAGAAGCGGCCAGAGCCGCTGTAGCGATCATGGAGAGCATCAATCAAGTTCAGCGCAGCAGCACGCGCATATTCCCCCACAAAGCTTAATGATTATGCTCAAACGTCGTAATATCCGAGAAGCTGCCATCCAGTTTCTCTACTTAGCTGATTTAGAAGACGGTCCTGAGGCCGCTGGCATGGAAGAAGCCTTCTGGCAAATGATCCAGGAGAGCAGTCTGAAAAAGCTCAATTCAGCAAAAGCTAAGGCCATCCTCCACGTTGCGCAGGGGCGAGATGGGCGCATACTCAAGCTCAACCAACTAGCATCGGCCATTCAGCCTGAACTCACGGCCGGTAGCAGCACGAAAGATGTCATTGCCCCACTCATAGAACTCGTCACACAAGAGAACGAGCTAAGCCATCAAATCGAGGCCCTCAAATCGTTTTTGCAGAACAAAAACGATAACCCGGTACCCGATCAAATGATTCAGGACGTCATGGACGTCAATCATGGCCTCATACAGGCTAGGTTAGCATGGGATCAAACATCATCAGATCACCCAGATTGGGCAGTAAAACTTGAAGCGACCAACGCAACCATAGCCCATCTGACCAGATCATCCCAAAGGCTCGCCTCTATTGATGATCCTGACTCAACCATCGTTGACTTTGCCCACCTCCGAACAAGCAGCTCAGAGCTATCGACTTTTCGCAGAGAAACCCAAGAACTCGTCGCTCATATTCTGCAACACAAAGAGGAGATTGATGCCTCCCTCGCTAGCGTGATCGAAAACTATGCGCCAAAGCGTGTCGATCCTGTTGACCGAGCCATTCTCAGACTCGCCACTTACGAGCTAAGAATGGCGGATGATATCCCTCGTGCTGTCACCATCAATGAGGCGATAGAAATAGCTAAGAAGTTCGGCACCAACGAATCTGCCCGCTTTATTAACGGCGTCCTCGATGCGCTCTAAGCATCGAGTCCTATAAAATTGCAGGGACATGCTTGCATCCTGAAAGTCTTGGGGACATTCAGGGGTATCAAAGAATAGCAGATTATGGGCAAGGCAGCAGGTTCCAGCTTGCAGCGGTCATAACGAAGTGGTTTGATACTTCCTAGGGAAGATGATCCAAATGACCAGGAGACTCGACCCGCGTCTACCAGACACTATCCAATGAGCAAACGATGAGTAAAACGATTGAAATCCATGGAGAAAACAATATCCCCGAAAAGGGAGCTCTTGTTATCCCTGGCCGTCTCGATTTCAACCAAATGCTACTACTCGAGCAAATCTTTGCCGGCCGCAATATCACCTGGCTGTGCGAGGAAAATATTATCCTCGATGACTCCGTGCGCGGCTACCTGGAACAGGACGGCATTACTGCAGTTGCCTTCTCAGCCGAGGATGAGGCCCCAGAGATCATTGGCAAAACACTAGCAAAAAATCTACAGGAAGGTCAGCTAATCGTTTATCTTAGTGGACTTGCCAGCGTGCGTGAGGGCGAATGCCGTCATCTACTGGCAAAAAACCTCAAACAGCTCTGTGCATTTGGACTGCCCGTTCTACCCCTAGCAGTGGCTAAACCAACCGAGCTTGCATACTCTCCTGAGAACCTCAATAGATTACCCGGCAATATCTTTTCTTTTGCTCCCGTCATACCGGCACATGCCATCACGGTAGCGGCATGGCAACAAGCCGTTCATGCAGCTGATGAAGTGTGGTTTTCCGCACGAGCATTTCTCAATGAATCTCTTCCGGTGGCTATACTCAATGGCATTAAGAAACACGGCTCTACCACCACGCTCTATGATGGCACAGACGATTCAGCCACCAGCTTCGATAAACTACTTGGGGCTGCGATTGCATTAGCCGGCGTCATTAAAAAACAAACTAAAAAGAGGCGTGTTGGCATTCTCCTTCCTCCGGGAAAAGGTGGCATGATAGCGAACCTCGCGGTTGTCTTCGCCGGCAAAATACCAGTCAACATCAACTTCACCTCCAGTCAAAGTGCTATCCATTCATCAATCCGTCAGTCCGGAGTGGACAAATTCATCACTGCTGACCCTTTCGTTCGTAAAGCTCCATCGTTTCCGTGGCCACCTAACCGCGACCTCATTTTCATTGAGCGAGTTCTACCCACTATTAAGAAGAAGATCATTCGCTGGATCATCCTGAGCAAGATCCTACCCACCTCTCTACTGATCAAAATCTTGGGCCTCTCAGACCTGCAAGGTGATGACGAAGCCATTCTTCTATTCACATCGGGATCATCCGGAGAGCCTAAGGGAGTGCCGCTCACGCACCGCAACGTGCTTGCCAATGTCTGCCAATTTGGTTGCAAGATCCAGCTGCGCCATCAGGCCAAGATTCTTGGATGCCTGCCGCTATTCCATTCCTTTGGAAGCACTGTAACATTGTGGTATCCCTGTATCGAAGGTATCAATCTGATCACCTATCCCAACCCGCTTGAAACAAAACGCCTTGCTGAGCTGATCGGTATGCACAGCGCCAATTTGTTGCTTTCCACTCCGACGTTCTTGCGCGGTTACATGCGCCGCGTAAAACCCAATCAACTGCAGTCACTCGACTACGTGATTACGGGAGCCGAAAAACTTCCTCAATCGCTCGCCGAATCATTCCAAGAGAAATTTGGCATCCGACCCATGGAGGGATATGGGCTAACAGAGACATCCCCTGCTACTAATGTCAATCTGCCTGACCCTGCAAGCGAGGGTGATGCTCCTATTATCAGCACTAATCGCAGTGGTTCTGTCGGTAAATTCCTACCGGGAATTGCTGTCAAAATGACGGATCCCGCTACTGGAAAACCATGCCCCATTGATACTCAAGGAACCATATGGCTACGTGGCGCCAACGTTTTTCCTGGATACCTTGATAATCAAAAAAAGACAGATGATGTGATCACTGATGGCTGGTTCAACACGGGTGATATCGGCCGTGTTGACGAGGACGGTTTCTTGTTTATTGAAGGACGTCTCTCGCGCTTCTCAAAAATAGGAGGTGAAATGGTTCCCCACGAAACCATCGAAGCCGCAATCATCAAGCTTCTCGGTCTCGATCATGAGACCGAGCGTCGCATTGCCGTTGTCGGCATTCCCGATGTGCAAAAGGGCGAGGCAATCGCCTTACTCACAACCGTCTGTGGAGATACATTCCAGCAAGAGTGCATTGACCTTCGCTACAAACTCATGGACATAGGTTTACCAAGCCTGTGGTGCCCAAAAATGTTTATCCCAGCCGATCAAATCCCTATTTTGGCGTCGGGCAAACTAGACATCAAAAGTTGTCAGGAACTTGCCGAACAACACGCATGAAAACTTTGATTTTCATATTACTTTCAGTGACATGGGCGAATGCCCAGATACCCACAGACTGCACCCAAGTAGTCGTCGGCATCTCAAATGGGTGGAACTCCTCACATGCCTCACTCACCCTGTATGAGAAAAAAGGCAGAACTTGGGAAGTGGCCGTTAACACATGGCAGGCACGACTTGGAAAAAACGGTCTTGCATGGGGACGCGGCCTTCACCCCATCATCAAATCGTCAGCCGCCATCAAAATCGAGGGTGACAAACGTGCACCAGCAGGGATTTTTAAGATTGGCGGTGCTTATGGATATGCACCAGAAATCAGCCATCATCAGAAGTTACCCTACCGCCAAATTACGCCCAAAGACCTCTGGGTTGAGGATCAAACATCTCCTTATTACAATAAGCATCTGATCATCGATAGCCTGCCCAAAACGACATGGCAGCAAAAGGCACAGATGAGACAACATGATGATGCCCACTCACTCAAACTCTACATAGGGCACAATGATGCCATGCTCGGAGGCGAAGCCATTCCAGGACGAGGCTCCGCCATTTTTTTCCACATCTGGCGAGATGATGGGGACAGAGCAACAGCGGGATGCACCACCATGCCAAGGACCATGTTGAAAAAGCTAATCGCACGTATCGACCCGGATCAAAGGCCCACCTATGTGCTACTTCCTGAGTTTGAGTATCAACGTCTAAAAAAAAGCTGGCGACTTCCTTAAACTAAGGTCTAGTTCTTTTTGACGATTATCACGCACCCTATTTACGATGCTATCTTTTTCAAGCTGTTGGAATAATTCACGCCATTCGGAAGGTGATGAAATGATTGACGAAATAGTCAGTCTCGGCTTCGAAGATATTGAACTGAGTCATGGCATGACGATCAGTAAATTACCCGGCATCCAGAAAGCATACCAACAGGGTAAGTTTCGCTGCTCGGGAGTGCACAACTACTTCCCCTCTCCTGTCGAGGTCATGATCGACGCGCCGGATGCTTATGAGTTTAGCTCACACCGCCCCTACGAGCGTGCTCGAGCCATGGAGATGACACTGCGCACCTTGGAGCAGGCTGCTGAGTTCGATGCCAAATATGTGGTCATGCATATGGGGTCTGTCCCGATGCCCTCTAAGAAGTGGACTAAACGGCTTACCCGCATGCTTAAAGATGGCCATCAACTAGAGCGCAGCTTTGCTAAGCATAAGCTGAAATTTATTAAGAAGCGTGAGAAAATAGCCCCACTCTATTATCAGCGGGCCATTGAGGCGCTGGAACAACTCTCTGAAAAAGCCGCAGAACTCAAAATCCCACTAGCGGTCGAGTCGCGTAGCCGATATGAAGATGTCCCTAATGAGTCGGAAATGGTTCGTCTACAGGAACACTTCAAAGACAACCCTTGGGTCGGTTATTGGCATGACTTCGGGCACGTCCAACTAAAACACAACCTCGGATTTTTGGATCATGATCAATGGCTAGAAAAAATGGCTCCCCATCTTATTGGCTGCCATGTCCACGACGTCTACTGGCCAGATCGCGACCACCGTGTTCCCCTCACTGGCGAGCTTAATTTCGAGAAGCTGCTTCGACACGTAGATCCCAAACTACCATTGGTATGGGAACTTTCGCCGACACGTGAGACAGATCAGATCAAGGAAGCGCTTCAGGTATGGAAAGCTAAATTCCCTGAGACACTCGGTGCTTAGAACCCCATAACAGATCTGACAGCCTCCCGCTTCAACCTGAGTTCACGCCACTCATTAACCAGACGGGATGCCTCGATAACACCGCAGCCAGAGGGAACAGCAACATGATTGCCCTGCCAATGAATGCCTCTAATAGCTACCAGCGAAGTGAATAATCCGTCTTTGAGAAGGCCAAACGGGGCGCCAAAACAGGGCGGGCAATCCAAGCGGTTTCGCCAACTTGACAGCAGATCCAAGGTCTCTTGAGTGCGCGGCAAAGGCCCTAATGCCGGGGTCGGGTGTAGTCTTTTAATGAGTTCATCAACACCCCTCTCAGCAAACAGCTCCACATTAATGGGAGTATGAAAATGCACTAACTGACCTAAGTCGAGGATGCTCCTATCACTACGCTCAACCGTGCCAATATCTGATAGTTTAGCGACCATGGTCTGCGCCACGAATTCATGTTCTCGGATTTCCTTACCATCCACAGCAAAGACTGCGCGCTCATCGGTCTTTGCTGTTCCCGCTAAAGCCATTGTCTTGAGGGATCGGCCATCTTGCTTAAAGAGCAACTCAGGAGTCGCACCGCAAAAGCCGCTACCATCACGACTCCAACCATAACTGTAAAAGGGCGCGCCTAAATTTTGCATTCCAGCAAGCAACGTATCTCCATCCCCCTTGATAAGCCGACCTCTCTCTGTTGCCACTGGCACTGATTTCTCAATGACTCCTTTAACAATCATATCGTTAATCTCGGCAAAAACACCAGCAAAGCTGTCCGCCTCAAGTTTATCCCACACTATTTCTAGTTC
>DBBL01000152.1:23914-35125 GCA_002292185.1 Akkermansiaceae bacterium UBA985
CAGTGCGAAATCGTTGACATAAAATGCCGTGGTATTCTCTGGTGCTACTTTAAATTCATCAAAGGGACCAAGCCCGACAATATAATTGCCATCCCCTGCTTTCATGAAAGCCATACCCTCGCTTTGTCCTGGACTGTGCACGCACCTAATCAATAGCGACAATGCACTTAGTCCAAGATTATTTTAACTCTAAACACATTTGGTATTTGGTATTTGGTTTTTGTGAATTAGAAGTGGTACATGGGTCGCATCCCTGAAGAGACTATTGAGCAGGTACTTGCCGCCACGGATATCGTGGATTTGGTAGGCTCCTACTTACCCTTGAAGCGTTCCGGCTCCAACTTCAAAGCAAATTGCCCTTTCCATAACGAGAAGACCCCCTCTTTCATGGTCAATCCCGCAAGGCAGTCCTACCACTGTTTTGGCTGTGGTGAGGGTGGCAACGCCATTAGCTTTGTCATAGCTTACGAAAACCTCCCCTTCCCCGATGCCATTAAAAAGCTCGCTAATCGGGCTGGAGTTGTCGTCCAAGAAGACGCGTATGATCCAGAAGCCGACAAACGAAGAAGGAGAAAGTCTCGTCTTCTTGAACTACACAATCAAGCTGCACGTTTCATGCATCAAGTGATGATGGAATCACCAGATGCTCTACATGCGCGTGATTACTTAAAATCACGAGGTTATGGCAAGGGCATGGCAGAGAGGTGGGTTGTTGGCTGGATGCCTGAAAACCCGAGCACCTTTCTGAACTGGGCTCGTGAACAAGGCTTTACAGGGCGGGAATTATGCGAGAGTGGACTGGCCGCGCTAAAAAATGAAAACAACGCTCGTTCAGGTATTTACGTGCGCTTCCGTGACCGGCTGATGTTTCCCATCCATAATGATTATGGTGATATCATCGCCTTCAGTGGCAGGCAACTTCGTGAGGATCCCAATAGCGGCAAATACATCAACTCCCCAGAAACCCAGCTTTTCAAAAAATCAAAGGTGTTTTTCGCTCTCGATAAAGCGCGGCGCCATATGACCAAGGATAAGTATGCTTTATTGTGTGAGGGCCAAATCGACGTTATCGCCTGCCATGAGAGCGGCATCGGCAGCGCCATTGCCACTTTAGGAACAGCATGCACACCAGATCACGCACGCCTGCTCAAGCGTTACACAAACGATGTCGTGATTTGCTTTGATGCTGACGCCGCGGGATTTAAGGCCGCTGATAAAGCCTTCTCGATTCTAGCTCCTGAAGGCATGCATATTCGCATGGTGATCATGCCCCAGGGAGACGACCCTGACTCGATGATCAAGCGCGAGGGAGAAGATGCTTTCAAAACACTAGTCAAAAACTCCCGCGAATACTTCATCGTCAAATTAGAGCACGAGGCCTCAACTCGTGATTTATCATCCGTACGTGAGCGAACGAACCTGGCCAAGGAGTTGGCTAATCTCATTGCCTATGTTGGTGATAAGCTCAGCAAAGACGGCCTCATCAATCAGGTGGCAACGAGGCTAGGTATCGGTGCGGAGGAAATGCGCGGTAGTGTCGTAGAGGCAGAAAAGCAACGGACTCGCGGCAAGGTCTTCGAACAAAGGCAAGCATCTGCAGACAACAAATCGAACATGGCAATGACTCCAAAGGTTCAAGCCACTCCCATGAACGGATCTATTGCCTACCTATGCCACTTGGCCTTAACCTCTCAAGATGCACAGGATTGGCTTGGCGAGCAACTTGAAACCATTGTTGACCCTTTAAGCTCTCTCTCTGGAGGCTCGATCTTGCGTGATATTCTAGCTAAACTACCCAACCCCAAAAGTGCTGCCGCGATTCAGACCTACCTCACCTCCCTAAATCCTGATGACCAGCAAGCTCTACGCAACACCCTCACTGGAGATACCCCTGAGAGCCCTGTTCGTGCCGCTGAAGAAACAACGGCCATGCTGGTAAGCACCCATTTTCAAAATAAGGAGGCCGCAGTGCGCGCAAGATTACGCCAACCTGATCTAGGGCCAGAGCAAATGGTCGCCCTAATGAATGAAGCGAAGGAACTTCAGGATATTCTCAAGAACCTTCAGCAAAGGTTCATTCGATAGAAACCCGCTGTTTAGTTGGTTACTGGTTTTGCCAGAATAACTGCATCACCCGGCTGAACTACCATACCTGCCGTCATGCTTGGGTAGTCGATGTCTGCTATCACACGCTTTCCCTCGATCGCATTAATACTCAGCTTACCAATCAGCGTGGCACCTCTTTTAACAATCAGCTTGGTAGTATTATCTACAGGCATATTATCTGGCACGTCAATGACGGCAAAGCCCCAGTTGTGGTCGGTAGCGGTAATACGACCTTCCGCTTTGTTGCCCGCAATGCGCTTCTTTCGTTTTTGAATTCGATCATTGAGATCGGTAATTTTTTGTTCATTGGCTGCCACACTCTCACTCATAGATTCAGCGAGTATTTGTTGATCCTCAAATTTCCTATTCGCTTTTTTCACGTCGTCCTCGAGGTCCTCCTTAAGGCTTTTGACTTGGTTCAGCTCAATGTCGCCACCCAATTCTTCGAATGCAGCCTTGATATTGGCAATAAGATCTTGGTTTTTTTTGAGCTGGCTATCCAGCTCTGCTATTTCATCGCTCAATATCGATGCTGAGCGCTTGCTAAGCTTGATGTTCGCCTCCATGTTACCGAACTCAGCATCAGCCTCGGCAAGTGAGGTCTTTACCAGATCTCGCTCAGTCTCCATGTCCTTGGCTTCCTTCTTTGTTTTAATGATATAGGCACTACGAGTTTTGTTCTGCTGATCGAGCTCGATGCGATCATCTTGCAATACAGCAAATTTACTCATGGTGCTGTAGGAGAACCATGCCCCTGTGAGAATGATAACAATGGAGATAATATAGACGGCAAGTTTCATGGTCTTTGAGTGTGTTAAGGGAGAGTTGAGATGATTGATTTATAAAGTCATGCACTACATGTTAGGTTAAGCATGTAGAAGTTACGATTCTACAAACACCTTCATGTTATCGAGTTAATAAACTCAGCTCATTGGATGACTGCTCTTGTTTTTCTTCTGCAACCACCTCATCGCCGGCTCGAAGCTTTGTGTCAGTGGACATGGAATCTACGACAATATCAGCGGCAGAACGCCCTGCCTCAACCGCAGTCACTCTTAGCTTGGCGATCACCTCGCCTGCTCTCATGACATTAAGCATGGAACCGGGAACAACACCTTCATTGTCTCCACCTGCGAGAATCACAAAGCCCCACCCACTGTAGATGGCGCTAATGCTCGTTTTGAGGCTCATCAGAGAACGACCTGTCGAGTAACCATCGATCACTTGGCTTAGGGATTCAATCTTTTGCTTAGCATCTTGATCTCGTTGGGTGAGCTTTGCTATCCGGTCTTCTTCATTAGCTATGCCTTCCTGAGCCTCCACAAGCTGATTGCGCAGTCGCTTGATCGCAGGTATGAGCTCATCTGCTTCGCCAGATTCTTTAAGAGCTTCTTCTTCTGACGCGATCTGTTCTTCTTTGATGCTCAAGCTCTCTTTCAGAGAACTAACTTCTTTTTTAAGATCGTCGTAGTCCCTTATAGCCGTGGCGAGCTTCTTTCCTGTCTCCACAAGTTTAAGCGTGAAGTCTGCCTTGGATTCTTCCGCCTCTTTGAATCTTTTTTGCTGATCCTCAAGCCTTTGGATCGTGTCCTTTTTCTCTGCCTGCGCAGAGCGAAAATTATCAATTTCCTTACCATAAGCCTGCTGGTTCTTAAACGCGACAAAAGCCGCGATAACCAAAACGGCAGCGGCTATAATTCCAATTATTTTAGACATGACAGGTAGAAATTTGTTACAGATGTCTTGATTGACATAGCTAACTTTCCTTATTTTACAAATTTTACGCTTAACCCGCAATGCAAAATTTGTTTATTTTCATTTAGTTTTTCCTTGTATCTACGATGATCAGGAAGCATTCGTACAGAGGTATGAACTACATTTAGTGTCTATGCAGACTATTTTGCGCATTTTTTCCTATCTCGGTAAGTATCCTAAACTGGCTACTGCCCAGCTAGTTTGTGCCATTTTAATGACACTTATGCTGCTGGTTTTCCCCATGATGACGGGACGAATCAAGCGCGAGGTCATCGACGGGGGCGAAATTGAAAAATTATGGCCATACGTTGCCGTCGTCGTTGTCGCCTTCTTTCTGAGGGACTTTTTCAACTGTCTGCGAATTCTGATCAACAACATCTTTGAGCAAAAAGCCATCTATGATTTACGCTCATCACTCTACAACAAGCTACAGCGTCTCCGCTTGAAGTGGTTTGATGAACGGCGCACAGGAGATATTATGACCCGAGTGGCTGAAGATGTCCCTCAGATGGAACGTGTTCTTATTGATGGTATTGAACAGGGTCTCATCGCGCTGCTCCAGGTGCTCATTGTTACCATTTTCCTATTCACCCGCTCCCCCATCCTCGCGGTCAGTGCACTGGCACCATTACCCTTACTCATCATCGGAGCGTGGCTATATACACGTCACGCCGGCAAACGTTACCGGATTGTCCGCAAAGCCACTGGAGAAATGAATGCCATGCTTCACGATAACATTGCCGGAATCAGACAAATCAAGTCCTACGCTGCTGAGGATGACGAATTTGCCTGTTTCAATCAATCATCGGCTCAAGTGCGTGATGCCAATCTTACCGTGATGAAAGCGTGGGCCATCTACTCCCCCACCATGAGTTTCTTCAACTCTATTGGCTACACTCTCGTTCTCGCCATTGGTGCCTGGCAAATCTATCATCATGGTTTGGACAACGCCGTCCTATTGGAGTTTTTCACCATCATTTGGGCCCTCTACGAGCCACTTGGAAGACTTCATCAGCTCAATCAGATGGCGCAATCCTCAAGAGCCGCCGCAGATCGTGTCTTTACCATACTCGATGAAGAGGATGAAATCCATGCTACGGATGGGGCCGACTTACCGCAACCAACGCGCGGCCATGTGAAGTTTCAAAATTTAAGTTTTTCCTACTCAGCGCAACCAACGCTGACGAACATTACTCTGGAGGCGCAACCAGGGCAGACCATCGCCCTAGTAGGCTCTACAGGTGCTGGCAAATCGACTATCGTCAATCTCTTGTGTCGTTTCTATGAATATGACTCTGGCTCCATTACCATCGATAATACCGAACTTAACACCGTTTCGAAAAAATCTCTGCGCTCTACCATTGGGTATGTCACCCAAGATGCCTTTCTCTTCAATGGCCCAGTAAGGGAAAATCTGCACCTTGGGAAAAGGGACGCCTCTGATGCTGAAATGTGGAGCGCGCTCAAAGCCGCGAACGCAGATCAATTTGTCAGTGAATTACCGGAGGCCCTCGATACCATTGTCGGTGAGCGAGGAGTCAAACTATCAGGCGGTGAGCGCCAACGCTTATCCATTGCGCGAGCTCTGCTCAAAAACCCCCCTATCCTACTACTAGACGAAGCCACCGCATCTGTAGATAGTGAAACTGAACGTCTAATCCAAGAGGCCTTAGACCACCTGATGAAAAATCGAACCGCATTTGTGATCGCCCACCGCCTCTCAACGATTCGAAATGCCGACATGATTCACGTGCTTGACCGCGGCCAAATTATTGAGAGTGGGTCTCACGAGGAATTGATGAATAAAAACGGCAAATATGCTGAATTATCTCATCAATCATTCCTCAAATAAACATTCACTAATGCTCATCGGCACATCCAGGCGAAATCCTGAGTCTATTCTTCTTGCCAGTGAACTTCTTTACCTTCAGCCCAGAGGTCCTCTAGGCTATAAATCTCACGCAAGTCATTGTGCATGATGTGCACCATGACATCGATGTAATCAAGCACCACCCAGCGAGAAACCGCATCGCCCTCTGCATTCACAGCACGAACCTGGTATTTCTCAATGATCTCATTTTCAACGTCTCGCATCACCGCTTTGAGGTGAGGCAGAGAAGTGCCTGAGCAGATAACCATGAAGTCCGTGAGCGATGATACTCCGGCGATATCAATAACACGGATGTCATCAGCCTGCATTTGCTCCGCTGCACGGGCGCAAGCGATGGCAAGTTGTTGTCCTTCGATAGCCATGGGGTTGTTTGATTGATAGGGATAAAAAAACCGCCCTGATTGGCGGCGACTCGTCAGTAATCGGTCACTGGTCGGCGGCAAGTGTAGCCGAGACCATACAATGAAAACAAAATGGAGCATAGCGGATTCGAACCGCTGACCCCCTGCATGCCATGCAGGTGCTCTACCAACTGAGCTAATGCCCCTTGTTTTCAGTATTACCGATCACATCTACTGTGTAGATGAAACAGGTTGTGCGGGGCGGAGGTATCTCACTCAAGCCGCTGTGGCAAGATGTTTTTTACAGCTGAAGTAATCCGCCGCGCGCTATTGAGCCGCTTTAAGCAACCACTTTCTGAGATCTTGCGCGGCTATTAAAGTGCGCTCAAGACGCAGATCCCTATTACCAATCCAAGTCTGGGACGAATACACTGGGTGGGTCAACCAGGCTGAGGGCACGACACCATTACGAGATTCCATCGCTGAGCTTCCCTCTGTGAGCGAATTCCACCAAGCAATATCAACAGGAGACTTCGTCTGCATTTGCCAGGCCGAATCCCCAGCCGATGGCATCTCACCCATTGTCTGTAATCCGATGATTCCAGAGCAGCTTTCGCCTGATTTCAAACAACGTTTTAATAGCCATTGGTTCTGGTCTTGAACTGCCTCGTTGTAAGGCATGAAAACAAAGCGAATCGTGCGCGCCGGTTTTTCGCGAGCCATGGATGATGCTAACATCATCATAGTGGATACCGTATTTGCATCAGCATCTGCACCAGCGCCGGCAAAGGAGACAGCGGCAAAGATAACCTCTTGCGGCCTTTCTTCTCCAAGAATTTCCACCGATAAGCTTTTCCATAACAACCCGTGAGCAGCTTCCCCCTCTGACCTACGCACCGGGTAGCCCACATTCTGGGGCCCTAGGCGACCTTCTATCATGGACGCCGCCCTGAGCAATCCAGCCCTTCCCGCTTCCGTTTCGATTTCCCGTTCACCGATGCGGCGGGTGAATTTATCCACCATATCTTCTAAATCACTGACCCGAAGTCCATGAGACACAATAACCGCATGGTTTTTCTCATCCTCACGCTCGAGGTAAAAATACATGAACATGAAGATAATAGTTCCAAGCACTACCCCTACAGGTAAAACCATCAGTAGTATTTTATAGATGCGCGGGGAGCTATCATCGGCATGCGTCGCTGTTGTATCAGGCATAGAATGAAATAAAAATGAGCTGCTTAAATAGTTTACTCGAGCAGTGCCACCACCTCGGAAGCCGCTCTTTGATGAGCACCACTATCACCAAGTTTAGCTGCTGTCGTCAGTAATTTTTGCCGTAAGGCGTCTCGGCTACCGCTATCGTTCATCAGCCTCGATATGCTTAGCTCAATGCGCCCGGGTTCGGCGTCACCTTGAATAAATTCCTCAACCACTTCCTCGCCAGCAAGAATATTAACCAAGCCGATATAGTCTAATTTCACCAACAGCTTGCCCATGGCCCAAGTTGGCCATGAAATTTTGTAAACCAGACAATAAGGAAGCCCCAAAGCAGCTGCCTCAAGAGTAGCCGTTCCACTGGCGACCACACCAGAAGTAGCACGTTGCATCAAGGAATAGCTTGAACCAGTCCTGATGGTAATCAGAGATTCGGGCAACTTGGCATGCTGAACAATATCACGCATGCGCTGCGCTAATACCTTAGATGCAGCAGCAGCCTCAAATTTCCATTCGGGGTTATGTGAATGAATACGCCTGACGGTTTCGACCATAACAGGAAAGAGCCTCGAGACTTCGCGTTCGCGGCTCCCTGGAAACAAGCCTATCAAGTCTTGCTCACGTGTGACATCTTCACGTTGATGTTCTAACTCATCCACCAGCGGATGCCCGGTGAAAACGGTAGTAAGTCCCGCCGACTCAAATATCTCTTTTTCAAACGGGAAGATACACAACATAAGGTCAAGAGTCTCAGCCATTTTGGGTATCCTGCCCTTATTCCATGCCCATACTTGGGGGCTAATGTAGTAGACTATTTTTGTGTTCGGTAGGCGCTTTTTAACCGCATGCGCCAGCCGCAAATTGAAACCCGGGTAATCAATCAAAATGAGCACATCCGGCTTGAGCTCTTCAACCTCCGCAAGCATCTCATTGAAACGCTCTTTAAACCATTGATAATGCTTGAGAACTTCCCATATGCCCATGACCGCGGCATCCTCGACCCAGTTCGCTAAGCCTTTGCCCGCCACCGCCTGCATCGCAGGCCCGCCTGCACCATGAAATGAAACCGTGGGCACACGGGTAAGCAGCGCCTCCATCAGGCAGGCTCCATGAGTATCCCCACTGACCTCACCTGCGACAATGTAGATCGATTTCTGATTTGCTCCGCTCACCAAGACATGGATAGCTAGGTTAAAAAAAACTGCAAACTTCAATCTTTCTTCTTCCTTCTTGATTGTTGCCCTCAGATTCATGATTCTGAACCCGCATGCGCATTGATATCATCACGCTTTTCCCGGAAATTGCCCTCAGCCCATTGAGCGATAGCATCATCAAACGCGCACGAGAACAGGGTTTGGTGGACATACACGCCCATCAACTACGCGATTGGGCCACGGGAAAGCATCGTAAAACAGACGATTATCTCTGTGGTGGTGGTCAAGGAATGCTCATGATGCCAGAGCCAGTTTTCGCAGCTGTAGATGAGCTCAAACAGGATGACACACGCATCATACTGATGACACCACAGGGCAAACCATTCATACAATCAGACGCCCAGCGCCTCTCCACTTCTCAGCATTTGATTATTCTGTGTGGTCACTACGAGGGTATAGACCACCGCATTATTGACGCCCTCGTCGACGAGGAAATCTCTATTGGGGACTACATACTCACCAATGGCGCTGTAGCTGCCGCCGTGCTTACTGATGCCGTCGTTCGGCTATTGCCAGGTGCTTTAGGTGATGCCAGATCATCCTTAGAAGAATCATTCTCTGATCCCAACATGCTCGAAGCGCCCGCATACACCAAGCCCAATGAGTTTCGTGGCATGAAGGTTCCAGATGTGTTGCTGAGTGGGGATCACGGGAAAATCTCAAGCTGGAAAAAAGAACAAGCGCTCGCACGCACAAAAGCGAACAGGCCGGATCTGCTGGACAACTAGTCCTTTCCTAACATTTTATCGATCTTCGTCACTAGTTTATGAGGGCACCTACCCCGCTGATACTTGTTCCACATCACCTCACGTAGCTTATGCAGCAGTTCTTCTGGAATAGGATCATGGTGCTGCCATTCCTCATCTCCCTTTGATTGAGAATAGAGTTTCCACTCAGAAGCATGATAGGTGGCACGATAATAAAATGTACCATCGTCACCTTCTTCTCTCCACTGATGTTTCTGCATAGACTTAGCTAAGCCAAATTTTCTCGAAAGAGAATGCGAAACTTCCATGATTCAAGTCATTGACGTAAGGCCTTATTTTCATGACAATGCACGCCGTGCTGCGCCTCATCCAAAGTGACTTCAGCAAAGTCATCCTCTTTTTCACCCTTACCATTATCGCCTCGGCCATCGCTTCGCCTTGGGTCTATAATGCAGGGATGCTTCTTGCCGAGGTCGGTCAGTCACGCGCACTGAACCCCCTGCTCGATTGGTTGGCAAATCGCTGTGCAGATGCAACCTTTGCAGCTTTTTATAACTACACGCTGCTGGGTTGCGCCATCATCTTAGCGGGACCATTTATCATGTGGTTCAGCCTCTCGAATCAAAGCTCCCTGCAACCATCGAAACCATGGCGAATTAGGCTTCCAACATCAGCTAACACCAGACAAAACGGGCAGGCCCTATGCCGCAATCCAAAGGCCAAACTTCATCTTGCCATTGGGTTTCTGATCACAGGCAGCCTGGTATCTATTTCAATATGCTTGCTCGAGATGATCGCTTGGTTTTCGTTTGCTCAGTCGCCTGATTATTGGAGCGCTATTTGCAATGGTGTGGCATCCGCTATCGTCATTACCCTGCTGAGTGAGTGGATCTTCCGCGGCATCTTAATGGGTGTTTTCTTACGCGCCATGCGCCCAGCCATGGCGATGGTCTTTATTTCTCTCTTCTATGCTATCATCTACTCTCTGTTACCGAACGGGAACGAAATGATCGCCAATCCTGACAAAGCTGACGCTGGATTCAGAATGATTATAACGATCGCCAAGAATCTACTAAGCCCCGAAAAGTTCACCTTCAGCTTTATGTTACTTTTCAGTCTTGGCCTTGTTCTTGCTTATGCTCGTTACCGAACAGCATCACTCTGGTTGCCCATCGGCCTGCATTTCGGCTTCATCTTCCCCTACCAAACTTTGCAGCAACTCACTGAGTCAGGAACACAACATTCTCCCTTGTCGAGACTTCTCATCGGCACTGATGGAAGATCAGGCCTTTTGCCGTTTTGCCTATTGCTCCTCAGCGCATTACTTGTTCATATTTTCATCCAGGTATCCGAATCAAAACGCAGATCTGAGACATGAAATCTGAGACATAAAAAGCGCCTATTTTTATAACAACGCGTCGACACTTGCTTCAATGCTAAGCCAAACCAGAAGAATCCTCGATTACATTTACCCGGCTCATTGTCACCTTTGCCAATGCCCGCTAACTCATGGCAGGCACTTATGTGAGCCCTGCTCAGAATCTCTAAAATATACACAAGCTCCATTTTGCAAGCTTTGTGGCGAGTGTTACGATGGTGATATCAGCTCTGATTTCTCCTGCCCTAACTGCAACGACCTCAAGCTCGACTTTGAATTCGCTCGCGCACCTCTTCACAGTGACGGTCAAAGCAGGACTTTATTGCATGACTATAAATACCGTCGCCAAATTCATCTTTCCGATACGCTGGGAGACCTACTAAGCATAGGTCTGGATGACCCCAGATTTACACCATACCTTGATGACGGCATCCTGGTTTCGGTTCCCCTTCATTGGGCAAGGCTTAGAAAAAGAAAATTCAATCAAGCCGAAGAAATAACGATCCGACTCAAGAAAAAAACGGGCCTACCCTACATCAACGCATTAAAGCGTATCCGCAATACCGCTACCCAAACTCGCTTCAGCCGCTCCAAGCGCCTT
>DBBL01000125.1:0-1348 GCA_002292185.1 Akkermansiaceae bacterium UBA985
GATCGATTTTGTCCTCGAGGAGATACGCGTCAGGGCGGAAGGTCGGTAGCACCTGGGTGGGGTGATTTTTTGCCGCGATGGCCTTGTGGCTGGATAGGTCGTCGAAGGGGTCATCGGTAGTTGCGATGAGCTTGACTTTGAAGAGCTGGAGGAGCTTGTTGACTGAGATGTTGTCGCTCAGTTCCCTGTTGGTTTGATTCCAAATGCTCTCTGCCGTTTCCGCGTTCAGAGGAATGGTGATATTGAAAACTTTCTCTAACTCCATGTGCGCCCATTGATGAACAGGATTGCCTATGGCCAGGGGTAAAATGCTGGCGAAGGCATGAAACTTTTCATAGGGACTAGCGTCCCCGGTGATGAACTTTTCTTCAACACCACAGCCACGCATCAGCCGCCATTTGTAGTGGTCATGCTTGAGCCATAGTTCCCAAATATTCTCAAACTGGTGGTCGTTGAGAATCTCATCTGCAGGCAGGTGGGTATGGTAATCCACGATGGGGAGTCCCTCTATCGAGATGTAGAGGGTTTCAGCGAGTTTACTGGTGAGGAGGTGCGACATAAGGCTGGGCGGATAGCTGGAAATTTATTGGGCGAGTAATGACTTAGTATTGAGAGAGGGCATGTTAAGCTGGGATGCCAATTCGTTGAGTTCAGCAAGCTCAGCGTCAGAGAAGATCAGACCACCTGCTTGCTCAGAGCGCGTAGCGGCTTCAGCTTCTAGTTGGCCGGGAAGAATAGCATTTTCATTGCCAGGTCCGAGGATGTTCTCAATCACGGCCTTGACGTTTTCGGCTTGGTTTCTCCCCATGGCAAAATTTCCTGCTTTGATGGCTTCGGGGTGGATAATTTGGAAAAAGAACGAGGTGCTGCTTTTCTCGCCTTCGCTTGGTAGGGAGCGGCCGCGGTGAGTCGGAAGTGAGCCGCCGATGTAAGCTCCGAAAAGTTCGTTGATAAGCGATAGTCCATAGCCTTTGTGGGCACCAAAAGGTAAGAGTGCTGCCACTTCCCCGGGGTCTTGGGTTGGGTTGCCGTCAGTGTCAACGGCTGCCATGGGGGGGAGTTGTTTTCCCTCGCGCTTGAGTTGTTGGACACGGCCCATCGCACAGGTGGATGTCGCCCAGTCCACACATATAGGAAAGCCTATGGCGTCTTGAGTGGGAAGACCCCAGCTGTGGGGGTTGGTGCCGAGGGTGGGGGATTTGCCGCCAAAGGGAACGACTTCTGCTAATGATGAGGTGCAGTTCGTGTAGGCGATGTAGCCGCGCTTGGCGGCATCAATGACGTAGCCTCCACCCCAGAGATAGTGAAAGCAGTTATCCACGCTGACGATGCCGACCCCGTGTTGGTC
>DBBL01000125.1:1365-2533 GCA_002292185.1 Akkermansiaceae bacterium UBA985
GCGAGCTCAATGGCGCGGTTGAAGGCCTGGATGGCGACTGACTGGCCGAGTTTCTTGTGGGCATTCCATGTCTCTGCTGCAGAGAAACGGTTCTGGATCACTTCGATCTCTGCACCCGGTGTGCAGCCTCCGGTCTTTGATCCGAATAGGTCGTCAAGATGCAGGGCCTTGATGGCGTTGTGGGTGTTGTTGCCATGCCAGGTGGCGGCGGCACACATTTCCGCAGCATCACGCGCCTCGTCAGCGAGGTAGCCGCGAGCTTGGTAAGCTGCTTGAACCAATGCGTTGTGGTCTTCAATGGAAACGGTATTCACGATGCGAGGATGGTTTCGGTGATTTGTTCAGGAGCGAGCTCGATAGAGATCGTAAGAGCCTCCGAGCTGGGTTGCTCGAGGGTGTCGAGCTGGCTGTCTAACAGGTTGGCCGGCATAAAGTGATCTTCTTGGCCCGAACGTGCATGGGCACGCTCTTCTAGCAACTCCCTGCTACCTTGAAGGTAGACAAAGCGTGGTTTGATATTTCCGCTGGTCAGAATGTCTCGGTAGCTTTGTTTGAGTGCTGAGCAGGCGATGATGATAGACTGATCGTGATCGTTAAGTAAGTCACGAAGTGTCTCCAGCCATCCACGACGGTCTTCGTCATTGAGTGGGGTGCCGCTTGCCATTTTGCGTATGTTTTCTTTAGGGTGAAAATCATCACCATCAAAAAAAAGGGCGCCAGTTTTTGTAGACAGCAGCTTGCCGACGGTGGACTTGCCACTGCCGCTTACACCCATCAGTACGATGGATTGATTCAGCGATTGACGATGTTCGGGCATGCTTCAGGACCTTCGGTGAGGATTTGCATCACGTTACGCGCGGCGTGTTCTGCCATGCCGGCGTTGGACTCGACGGTGTTGGAGCCGATGTGAGGAGTGAGTAGAATGTTTGGCAGGGATCGCAAGTCTTTGGCTGGATCTTGTGGCTGGTAAGGCTCTGCTTCAAAGACGTCCAGTGCTGCTGCGCCAAGGTGGCCGCTGCTTAGGGCATCGTAGAGATCATTCTCACTCACCAGTGCCCCGCGAGCGGAGTTGATGAAACGAGCACCAGGTTTCATTTTCTCAAAGAACGTGGTGTTGGCGATGTGTTTGGTGGAGTCCAGAACGGGTAACAGGGTGAGCACGAAGTCA
>DBBL01000052.1 GCA_002292185.1 Akkermansiaceae bacterium UBA985
AGCGCTTTGGCGATTTCCATGCCGTTTCCGTTGGGGTCGTTTTCGCCGTGACAAGCAATCAAGGTGGGAACACCAAAACCTCGCTTGTATTCCTCACGCACCTCAGAACCAGGTGACTTAGGAGCTACCATGAATACCGTCAGGTCTTTGCGAATCTGAACGCCCTCTTCCACGATGTTGAAGCCGTGAGCATAGGTGAAACAAGCTCCCTCTTTCAGGTGGGGAATGACCGTCTCCACCACAGCCGTGTGCTGCTTGTCAGGCGTGAGGTTCATGACGATGTCTGCACTCGGAAGCATTTCCTCATAAGTGCCGACATTGAAGCCGTTCTCGCTGGCATTAAGATAGGACTGACGCTTTTGCTCGATGGCCTCAGCACGGAGTGTGTAAGATACGTCTAGACCGCTATCGCGCATGTTGAGGCCTTGGTTAAGCCCCTGGGCACCACAACCAACGATGACAATCTTCTTACCCTTGGCGGCTTCAATACCGTTGTCAAATTCTGCAATGTCCATGAATCGGCAAGTGCCGAGCTCGTCGAGCTGACGACGCAGCGGAAGTGAATTAAAATAGTTTTGGCTCATTAGTTTTGTATTTGTTTGATTAACGGACGCATTCAAGCCTAGTAAGAACATTGCGTAAATTGATTTATTCAATACATAGTGTTGCGTTTTACGCAATTTAATAGAGAATATAGCCTGTGCACTTTCACGAGCTCAAAAATTTCCTCGTTCTCGCCGAGCTTCTTCACTTCGGCAAGGCCAGCCAGGCATGCAACCTCAGCCCCTCTGCACTGACGCGCAGCATCCAGCGCACCGAGGAGTCTCTGGGACAGCCCCTATTTCTGCGTGATAACCGCACCGTAAGCCTCACTGCTGCTGGCGAAAAATTCCGCACCTACGCCAGCTCAGCCATCCGTGACTGGGAAACCATGCGCGAAGACCTCAATGATCATGGCAAGATCTCTGGACTCGTCTCCATCTACGCATCCGTCACGGCGGTCTATAGCCTACTGCCCGACCTGTTAGAATCCTGCCGAGAAGCCTACCCCGATGTTCACCTCGAGCTGCGCACAGGATCTGCCGAAGCATCTATTCAACAGGTCATCAACGGCGAGATCGACATCTCTGTTGCCGCCCTTCCCGACCAACAGCACCCGCGGCTCGAGTTCATGCCGCTCATTGAGACCAATCTTGTTTTTGTAGCCCCCAAAAAATCAAAGCACCCCATCACAAAGACAGATGAACTTGATCTTTCCAGTGCTCCCCTCGTCCTACCCCGCACGGGGCTATCTCGGCGCAGACTCGACCTGTGGTTAAAACAACACAACATCGAACCCAACATCAATACCGAGGTCTCGGGAAACGAGGGCATTCTTGCCATGGTTCGCATGGGCTGTGGTATTGGCATCGTTCCCGAACTCGTGCTGGAGCGCAGCCCATTCCGTGACGATATCAGAAAAATTCAGGGCGCGCCAAATCTCGCACCCTACGTGGTAGGCCTCTGCACCACCCACAAAAACTTACACCGTCCTGCTATCTCCGCCATCTGGCAACTTGCAGCCAATAGCAAGCCACAGATCAAAGCTCACCAGCTTAAAAAATAACACCTCATCGACACTCTGAGCGCTTGCCAAGCATAGCATCAGCAGCAAATCTTAACCACGTGCAACCAAGCCAACAACATCAAGGGGACAACTCAGCAGATCCTTCTGCCGCTAATACGGGTTACGCCCTCTTCGATCTGGATCAGACCCTCGTGCCCTGGGATACCCAGTTGCTCTTCTGCAACTACATACTCAAGCGCATGCCACTGCGTCGCTTGTATCTACTGATTCTGGTTCCATTTCTTATGCTCACCAAGCTCCTTGGTGCCGGTGGCATGAAGCGCGTCTTCCTCAACTACCTCGTTGGCCTAAGCCGCGATGAGCTCCAAGAGTTTGCCGCGGAATTTGTCGAACAACACCTTCCTCATTCCTTCTACGGGGAAATGCTTGAGCTCGTCGAACAACAAAAAAAACTTGGACGCACCATGATCTTAAGTTCCGCCAGCCCTGATATCTGGGTCATGCCCATTGCAGAAAAGCTCGGCTTTGATCACTGCTTCGCCACCACCTTAGAAATCCAAGGACGCGTCCAACTATTTCCAGAGCTTCTGGGCGGCAACAATAAAGGCGCCAACAAAATCCGCAAAATGCGCGGCATATTCCCGAAAGGATTTGACCCGATCGCTGGTGATGTTTTACCAAACAGCCACGCATTCTCAGACAGCCATGCAGACCTTCCCATGTTACTGATCTGCGAACACGCCACCATGGTGCACCCCACGGAAAAACTGCGCCTAGAAGGGCAAAAACATGGCTGGCAACTTGTTACTCCTGACCGCCCCACGAAGGGCAAATTACAATTCGCCATCGCCTGCCTACGTCAGGCACTCGGCATTTATAAATAGGAACTTCTACATGACTAAAATGTCACATTATTTCTAGTAGTCATCCGAATACTTTGCTGTAAAAGATCGATCGTCGCAGTTGGTGAGCAGCTTATGCCAATCAGCCACTGCACACAACAACTAGACAAATAACCAAAACAAAACATGATTAAAATTAACTTATTAAATAGTTCAGTCGCTACAGCGATCGCTCTCTCAGGGTCTGCCCTTGCTGGAGATGTCATAGCTGAAGCTGCTGCCCCAGCTCCTTCAAACAATGGTGACTGGTGTGCTGGCTTCAAGACGGTTGGCAAGTTCTACAAGAACGAAGATGATCCCTACATTCAGTCACTCAAGTTCTTCGGCCGGTTCCAGTATCAATACGCCCACATTGACGGCGAAGGTGTTGATGGAGAAAGCTTCAGCGAGGGAATCGACGAGGTGCGTCGTTTCCGCTTCGGCTCTGAGATCAAGTTTCTCAATGGCTTTAAGCTCAAGGGCAACATCAACCTCGTTAATGACAGCGCAAAATCCGGAGGAACACGTGAGTTCGAACACAAGGATTGGGATGAACTGACCCTCAGCTATTCAAAGAAAGACGTGGCTGGCTTTGACAAAGCGGGCATCTCCTACGGCCGCCACAAGGTAGCCATGGGCCACGAGTCCCACACTTCCTCCAAGAAGATCAAGACTGTTGAGCGCTCCCCATTGTCCAACAAGATCTATGACGAACGCTGGACTGGTGTTAAATTGAAACTTGAACAAGGCAACTGGAACGGAATCATTGGTTACTTCAGCCAAGATGACAAGAAGGAGCGCGATGCTTGGGGTAGCATGAGCCAAGGATCAGCTTTTTACCTCAGCTCTGCCTGGGAGCTAAATAGTGGCAACCTGCTGTTTGACTTCTTCCACATGTCTGATGATGAAGATGCAGACTCTGCCATGAACGACTACAACTGGGCCGCTTCACTGGCCTACGAGACAGAGATCGGCAACTGGGACCTTATGGTCAACGTTGTCTACGGCGACAATGGCGACAGTGAATATTATTCTGCACCAGAACAACAAGGCAACTTCTACGGCCTTGTAGTCATGCCTTCGACCTACCTCATCGACGACAAGCTCGAGTTTGTCGCTCGTTACGTGTATCAGGCATCTGAGGGAGACGAGGGTATCAAAACAAACAGTCGCTATTTCCAATCTTCCAGTATTGATAATGTCAGTGGTACTAAAAGCGGAGATTCCTACCACAGCATCTATGCAGGTCTCAACTACTACCTCTGCGGCAACAACTCCAAGGTTCAGGTGGGTGCTGAGTATGAGACCCTCGACACTACAACAGGTGACGCCAACAACACCACTCTCTGGGCCGCTTACCGCATGTATTTCTAGAACCTCTACGAGATTCATTAATAACTTACGAACGCCGGTTTAATCGGCAATCAACAATCTGGGATGTGGCCGCAAGGTCACATCCCTTTTTTGATCTCAACAATCGCCCACTGGGCGTGCTCGGCAACCAGGGCATCTGGGTCACTGGCAGCACGCTTCAGGGCGGGCAGGTCCTCCTTACTACCGACGTTGCCTAAGGCGACGCAGACATTGCGTAAAAACCGATTACGCTTGATACGCTTGATCGGCGACTTAGCGAATAACTGACGGAAACCATCATCATCGAGCTCCAAAAAATCCCGCAAGCGATTCTGAAAAATAGACTCCCGCGCGTGGTAGCGCGTTTCACGACTGATTTGGGCAAAACGATTCCACGGACATGCGTCCAAGCAATCATCACAGCCATAAATACGATCCCCTATTTGTTTACGAAACTCCAAGGGAATTGAGCCCTTATGCTCAATGGTCAGATAAGAAATACAACGCCGTGCATCCATACGGTGCGGTGCGGTAATGGCATTGGTTGGGCAGGCATCAATGCAGCGGGTGCATTTGCCACAGTGATCGCCAAACGGAAGATCAGGAGGAAGATCTAATGTTGTGATCAACTCAGCGAGAAAAAACCAAGTGCCCAGTTTGCGATGAATTTGCACCGTGGATTTCCCACTCCAACCGAGCCCTGAATCGGTCGCAAAATCACGCTCTAAGAGAGGACCCGTATCGGTGTAGAAACGCTGTATTCCACCCAGGCCTTCCATCGCTAGATTCATCTCCTTGAGCCTCTCCTCAATGACATCATGGTAATCATCGTTCCACGCATAACGCGCAATGCGGTAATCCACATCTGGATCCTCAGCTCCCGGAAAATAATTCATCGCCAAGCTCACCACTGAAAACGCGCCCTCAAGCACCTTGGCGGGATCCACACGGCGCTCCACATTGCGCTCAAGCCACTTCATGTCACCAGCACAGCCGTCCTTGATCCAGCGCTTATACTCCTCAGCATGCGTAGCCACCTTGGCTCGTGATATGCGGCAATCATCAAAACCCAGCTTCTTTGCAATAAACTGAACGTTCTGCTTTGCTATCTGCTTATCCATGCTCACGCGTTTTGAACCTACATTGCGGCTACCGGATGTCGAGGTCATCCATCATGATACGGATGCGTTTTTGCGAAACCTTAGTCCTGCGTCGCAATCCAGGGGCAAACTCAGATGCACGCCACTCCATGAGCTGCCAACCACACGGCCACAGCTTGACATCATTAGGATCCGCTTTCCATGCCGCGTACCATGGACTCCATAAATGCTGCACCCTCTCGCGCTTCTCATCATCCTTCACCTGAGGCAAACTCTGCAAACGCACTAGTCGTTCTTCCATCGCATGGAAATAACGTCCATATTTACAAAATCTCTCGTAGCCCGCCCGCCAGATAAAACCACTCGCCAACAACCAATCCATTTCCTCCTCCAAGTCCTCGACCACCACCTGCAAGTGCCGGTCATTACGATGATCTTCCATCCATTCTGAGACCCGCCCACGACTCTCACACATATCCTCAAATCCATGAGCAATGTTCTCCGCACAGTGAAAAAGCTCTCCTTTCCCCCTGTCAGATGCCGCCAAAAAATCCTCCTCATTTCGCGGCAAGGGACTGCCCAGAGCTCCCTCACAGGAGACGCGTAACATCTGCTCAAGAGCCTCACCATTCTTGTTCTCCATCACCGGTAACATCAGCTTACCTGCCATGCCGAGAGGAAACTTCTTGATGACGTATTCACAATGGCTCGCCTGATTGATCAGTAATAAGCGCACACAGCCAGCACGGTGACTTTCATCTGCCATGGCACGGTCCAAATACGCACGCATACCAACGGTCTCGCCTTCATCCACCAAAGCGGGAAATACCCCCTGCTCTGCCTCCTCTGGAACCTCGCCAAAATCCCAGCCTTCGCCACCCGTCATCTCCCACTCCTCATTGACCTGAACCTCAAGCTTCTCCCTCATCATGCCCGCAAGGTTTTGCCTCATCTCCTCGACAGACTCAGTATACGCAAGCTCCTCTTCCTGATCACTCCAGACACGAAGCTTAGGCCTTAAATTATCGGCCAGTCGATCCTCATCAAACATCTCAGGCTCGATAATATGACCACTTTTTTTCGAGAGGAAATCGGCCAGTTCCACTTTCAGCTGCCGCGCTGGCTCCCAGTCCTTCCACTCCGTCACAAAAGCTTGTGCCACGTCCCTCGCTGGCGAACAAACCTGCCGCTGACTCTTCGGTAGCGACCTCACTAACAGATACACCCGCTCCTCCAAAATACCAGAGACTCCCCAGCTGATAATATGATCTGGAAAATCAACGACCTGATCTAGGCTGATCTCAAAGACCACCCCGTCTGCCCGCCCCCCGGGATTATCCGCGTAGCTGACATCATAGCTCAGCTCACCGTGATGCACACAATCGGGAAAATCAGTCAGATCTTCCATTTCACCCCAGATGCAATCTTGCACAGTGAGCATCAGCTGCTCTTCGTTGTTAGCCGTCGTGCGCCATTTCTGAAATGCCTTAGCCGTGCAAATATGCCCCGGAATCCGTGCTGAGAAAAAATCAAACACCGCTTCATCTGACCACAGACCACCGGCGCGGCGCAGCTTGTGCTCAGCGCCCTCAATCTCATCACGCACTTCGTCTAATCGGACAAGAAACTCGCCCCGTGTTCGCAGGCCACCCCCAAGGATAGCCTCTCTGACAAAAACCTCATGCGCATCTTCTGGGCTAACCCGGCCGTAAAAAACCTTACGCCCATCAACAATCGTCAAACCGCCGCAGAGCACGGTCTCCTTGCCATACACCGCGCCCTGATGTTCGTCCCAGACTGGTGAGTGGTAGCGATGACGGCAAAGGTGAGGCACCATCTCCTCCACCCACTTCACATCAATCGCAGAAACCTTCCTTGCCCAGACACGCGTGGTCTCGACCAGCTCAAAACCCAACAACCACTCCACCTTCTTCTTACCAAACAAGCCCGAACCTGGAAAGATCGCAAATTCCCGCCCGCCCGTGCCACGATAAGTGCGCTTCTCCTTATCCCAGAAACCAAACTGCATCGGAATACCTGCCATCAGCGACTTGTGCATCTCATCCTCATCACCCCACTGCTTTCGGTCAGCCGGTAGTGCTGCCGTCTTCACCTTCAGAGTATCACGCACCAAGCGGCTCAACTCCCTAACAATCTGATCCCACTCAAGCACCCTACGGAAACTCAGAAAGTTTTGTTTGCAATACTTCCGTAGCTGATTGCGCTTAAAGCCTTTTTTATCACGAAACGTGGAAACAGCAGACCAAATATGCAGCAGAGTCAGAAAATCAGACTGCGCATCATTAAACTTCTTATGCGCATTGTCAGCCTCGGCCTGCTTTTCCTGAGGTCGCTCACGCACGTCCATCACACTCATGCCACCCACCATGACCAATACAGAATCGAGAACCTTACGCCGTGATGCCTCGATCAACATTCTGCCCAAGCGTGGATCAAGCGGAAGTCTTGCCAACTTGTAACCCATATCGGTGAGGCTTCCATCTTCCGCCATCGCCTCCACCTCTTCTAGGGTCCGATGCCCCTCGCTGATCGCACGTGCTGAGGGCGGACTTAAAAAAGGAAACTGACGTACGTCCGGAAGTTTCAACGACTTCATCCGCAGGATCACCCCAGCAAGTGAGCTCCTCCTTATTTCAGGATCCGTGTATTCATCAGCAGACTCATGCACCTCTTCACTATAAAGCCGCACACATACGCCCTCTGAGACCCTACCGCAGCGCCCCCTACGCTGTCGCGCACTTGCCTGGCTAATCTGCTCCACCTGTAGTCTCTGAATCTGCCGCGCAGGATTCCACCGACTCACCCGCGCCATACCACTATCGATCACATAAACAATGCCTGGAATCGTCACCGACGTCTCCGCTACGTTGGTAGCCAGCACCACGCGCCGATTAGGCCCATCAGCACGAAAGACACGCTCCTGGGCATCAAGCCCGAGCCTAGCAAAGAGGGGCAGAATATCCGTGCCCGGAAAATTCCTGCCCTCCAAAGCGTCAGCACACTCCCTGATTTCACGCTCGCCTGGCAGGAAAATGAGCAGGTCTCCGCGACTATCCAAATCACTCACGTATTCGACCGCCCGCATCACGTGACCAGGCAGATCTTCGCGATCTGTCTGCGGCGGCAGATAATGATCCTCTACCGGAAATGTCCTGCCCTCGACATTGACCACTGGTGCACCGTCAAAATACTCAGAAAACATGCCCGCATCAAGTGTGGCAGAACTCACCACCACTCGCAGGTCCTTGCGCCGCTGCAGCAAGTTCTTCAAGAAACCCAACATGAAATCAATATTGAGGCTTCTCTCATGTGCCTCATCGATGATCAGGGTATCGTATTGCTTCAAATTACGGTCTCGCTGCGTTTCAGCCAGCAGGATGCCGTCCGTCATGAACTTAATGTTGGTTGTCTCCTTGACCTTTTCCACGAACCTCACCTGATAGCCCACCCGCTCACCCAGTTCCGTGCCCATCTCCTCAGCTACTCGGCGCGCCACCGTTGCCGCTGCTAACCTCCTCGGCTGAGTACAGCCTATTCTGCCTTTCTTACCCTCCTCACAGGCTAGTTCATAGGCCATCTTCGGCAGCTGCGTTGTTTTACCACTGCCCGTCTCCCCGACAACGATCACCACCTGATGCCCACGCATTGCCTCCATGATCTCATCACGGCGCTGTGCCACGGGGAGGTCAGGATAATCAATCTGCGGAAGCTCGCTCACAGCGCCATGCTGGACAGATTAGGCAAGCACGCAAAGGGCGAAAAAAGAATCCTCACAGAAATTTCAATACTTTAGCTGATCTCCAGCAAACAACAGCGTATGGTGCTGAGCATATTGGCTGATCAGACGGCTACGGTTCAAACCGGAGGTTTGTGCCATTTCATTTAAAGTGCTGCGGCTTTCGGGAAAATCATAGCTTTCCACATGAGCACAAGCTTCGTCGAGCTGGTCGGGAGGAACCTTGCTCCAGGTCTCACGCATGAATTTCAAATACCCCTCTAGGTAATGCTCCCTGCTCTGCCGTTCTTGCCGAACGACATCGACCATCACCAACCAACCGCCAGCCGATAAGCATCTCGCGGCGGCTTGAAAAAACTTCGCCTTATCTTCCGCCGGCAGGTGATGCAGCGCATAACCAGTGAAGATGACATCCCATTTATCTGATGTGGATTCCACCGCACGGAGTAAATCACCATGGGTTAATGTTACACTAGGTAGTTTGACAAGGTAATCAGCTGCTTCATCGAGGGCGGTTTGGGAGAGGTCGACACCTTGATAATGGCCGGGCAAGGACTCCATGAGGGCAGGCACCAGATAGCGAGCATTGCCACAGCCAAGATCAAGCATGTGATATTGGCCGGCATCGTGGCGCTGCTTCAATAACTCAGAGAGCTCAGCATAGATCTCCTGATGAAACATGTAATTATGCTCAGTAATATGATCATACAGTGACCAAGAGCGCGCAAATAAATCGGCTGATTCAGAGGATGTCATTGTTTACGCATTGAATGATGAAGCTTCACCGCAGCTATGCACTGATGACTAGAGCTAAATTCACGTTAATACCCCACCCCACCATGCCAAGGAGATTCTCAACTGAGCTCTACAGAAGCTGGCCAGCATTGACTCATATTCCTTCGACTTACTGCTTGATTCAGCACCCCGCACAAGCAAGCCTGCCTGCGTGCAAAAAGACCGCAAAGATTCCAAGTTCAAGTCCAACTCCAATTTCAATTCTAATTTCAATTCTAATTTCAATTCCATTGCCGACGCCATCACGAATGCTGCCGCCGTACTCATCGACTTTGACGGCGTCATTATTGATAGTGAGTGGCCGATCTATCAAACATGGCGACGTGTTTTCCAAAGTCAGGGACATGAACTATCACAAGATATTTACATCCGCTGCATTGGTTCTGATTTTGATACCTGGTCACCACCTGCCTACCTAGAGGAACTCACTGGGGAAACTTTTGATTGGGACAAAATCAACGCCGAGCGTCAGGTCGAACTGACGCGTGACTTAGAAGACGCCGAACCCATGCCCGGAGCGGCAGAGTTACTTAAAAAACTGGAACACTCCCCATCCGCGATCGTATCAAGCTCATCACATCGTTGGGTTGATGGCTGGATGAACAAACTCGACTTGATGCCTCTGGTCAACACCACCGTCTGCCGAGGTGACGCGCCCAAAATCAAACCGGCACCTGACCTTTTCCTTGAAGCAGCGCGGCAATTAAATGTCGAGCCATTTGACTGCCTTGTCATTGAAGATTCACACAACGGCATGCACGCCGCTCATGCTGCAGGTATGGAGGTGCTCGCCGTGCCAAACCGGCTGACCAGTATTCTAGATTTCAGTCAGGCGGCGTGGTTTGCAGAATCACTCAGTGAGCTTATCTCGTCAGACACGGCACAGCCCGGATCTTAACCCGTCGTTCTTAAGCCACTAGCAATCGCATTGACCGAAAACTGAAGAGAATTCAGCAAGGCTGCTGTTTTTTCCTCGTCGTCACCCTGCATCGCTTCACGCCACTCACCGAGCAGGCGGATCTGCTGTTGGTGCAGCAGATACAGTGAGAACTCACGTGTCTCAAGTGTGCGTAACATCCTTGGACGGCGTTCTGCAAAGGGGGAGCCAAAGACCTCATCGATCATTTTACCCGTTAACTCAAACTCCTCGGTTATCATGGTCTGAAAAAACGTGCGCAGTTTTTTGTCCTTCACTAGATCGGCGTAGCCATTCATGAGTTTAAGGTCTGCACTTGCCAGATTTGTCTCCACGTTGGTGAGTAAATATCTCAAGAAAGGTGAGGTTTTCACCATCACGGCCAGCCCATCAAAGCCCGCTCTGTTTTCAGACTTAAGCTTTTGCAAGGCGGCACCTACGCCATACCATCCGGGCAAGTAATAACGAGCTTGAGTCCAGCTAAATACCCATGGAATGGCACGCAAATCATCTAGGCTAGCGCCACCTGTACGGCGTGATGGTCGCGAGCCAAACCGACCATGCTCAAGAGCATCAATGGGTGTTGCCTGACGATAAAACTCAATGAAACCGGGTGCTTCAATCAACTCACGATAACTCTTGCGGCTGGCTGTGGATAGCCAGTCCATAATCTCGCAGTAATCAGAATCTCCTAACGCAGCAGTATCTTTTTCTTTGCTGTTAAACATCGTCACGCTGGCGACGCCAGCCACGAGCAACTCCAGATTATAGGTTGCATTGGATAGGTGAGAATATTTTCTTGGGATGACTTCTCCCTGCTCGGTCACTCTCATAGCGCCATTAAGGCTGCCATGAGGTAAGGAACGCAAAAACCATTTCACAGGACCAGCACCCCGACTAATCGTGCCACCACGGCCATGGAAGAACTCACACCGTGCTCCTGCTTCAGCGCACGCCTCGGTGATCTTCGCCTGCGCTTTCTGCAAAGACCATTGACCAGATAACAGCCCGCTGTCTTTGTTGCTGTCACTGTAGCCAACCATGACTGCCATTGTATGTGGCCCGCTGTCAGAGGTAATATAATGACCTTTGGGAGCGGTGGCAAAGTAAGCTCTTACAATCTCACCACCTCGATCGAGATCATCTCCTGTCTCAAAGAGTGGGCAGGCAGCAATACGGCTTAGCCACATTCCATTTTTCCAATCTGCCATGTGACCCTCCCGCGCCAATAAATGAACGAGGAGTAAGTCCGAAACGTTTCTGGTCATGCTGACAATGTAGAGACCAAAACATATGTCCCCATACTTACGGGCATGCCTTCGCAAAACTTTGAAACAGTCCATCACCTTACCGATTTCACTTTCAGGATCCGCTTTCCAAGGACGCCACGGGCGTTCATTTTTCAACTCCGTTAAGAGAAAATCAACCCGCTTCTCCTCACTCCATGAGCCATAGTTCGCGGCATCTTCCACCCCGACAATTTCCAGCATTTGCATAGCCGCTTTGTCGTGGAATGGTGAGTTCTGGCGGACATCCAGAGATGCCAAATGAAATCCAAAAACCTGAACCAGCCTGTGCAAGGGGTGGATGACATTGAGTGAGGTCGTAGATGCACCCACTTCACGGAGTGTCTGCTCCATTAAAGTGAGGTCAGCATCATAATCCTCGGCCAACAAGTAAGGCGCCCTGTTACTATCAATGAGTTTTTCACGCATCAGGTAGCAGAGGCAACGCCATGGTTCACGTGCATGGATAGCCGCTATCTCTCGACCTTGATTTCCCTGCTCCTTGGTAAGCTCTACCACTCTGCGGCTGAGGGCTTCAGGAACCTGAGCGGAGGGTGGCGACAGGGTTAAAACATCAGCTGCTTCACGTATCGCCTTGGAGTGAATACGCAGAGCATGTTTTCTGAGTCGACGCAGGGTATCAGAGGTAACCTCAGCGGTAACAAGCGGGTGACCATCGCGATCGCCGCCAACCCAGGTGCCGAATTGCAGCTTAGGGTAAGCAGATGCTTTGCGAAGCTCTGCAACATCCCAACCCACATTGGACCAGGCCGCTTCCAATGAGGCGTCGAGTTTTGCAACGACCGAGGGAAATACATCACGCAGATAATAAATGGTATGCCGCAGTTCACCCAAGATACTTGGACGTGAGGCATGGATCTCCCCAGTATGCCATAGTG
>DBBL01000112.1:0-940 GCA_002292185.1 Akkermansiaceae bacterium UBA985
CTGTCTTCACTGACAACATCACTTGAAAATTGAGCCATAAGCGGCTGCGCGATCAGAACGAGTAAGAGGAAATACTTCATGCCTCCTTGTGCCATTTTTCCCGCTGGGTCTGCAACCTTGAAATTCTGACAAGATGATCCAGCGGCCGTCAATGAGGTGCACGGCTAGATCGAGACCTCTGAGTCCCGCTATCTACTTCTTACTTCTCTTCAGCCACCTTCACACGAATACGGCTATTGGCGATGGTCTTATCGTTCAGATTCTTAATAGCATACTTTGCATGCTTGGGATTGGGCATCTCGACAAAACCAAAACCCTTGGAACCTCCTGTTTGTTTATCCATGACGAGATCACAAGCCGTCACCTCGCCAAACTTGGCAAACAGATCTTTGATTTCAGATTCTGTGGTGTCGCGAGAAAGATTTCTAATGATCATTTTCATAGGCCCATAAGCTGGCAGGGCAGAGGGAAGTCAATGCCAATATGATTGAGGGTTGATCACAGATCGCGCTCATAAAGCGGAGTGTGAACGCCGCAAATGGTCAGCCCCTTAATTACGCTTTCACGCAAACAGAGGTCGTAGGCAGGAGCTAGAGAGGGCGCTGTGGATCTCGGTTTGCTCTGCACTAGCAGCAGCGGTCTGGTTTTCCGGGTTTTGCTCGAGAGCGTGTTGCAGTGCGCCCATCAGTAAATCGGCCTGGTCCTCGATGTCTACGTCGAGCGTTTCAGGAAAGGCGGCGTCGAGTAGGGCGAGACCAAAGTCGGTGAGCTCAAGCAGTTCTTCTGCCCAGCCAAGAATCATCTCGGTCGGTGACTGGTCTGGAAATCGTTCGCTGATGAGGGAGAGGATATCGGCGCGGTTCTGGACGTTCATCAGCAGTGCTAAGAAAAAGCGATGGTCCGGATTATCGATGTGGTGGCGCATCTGGGAGATGGTCTC
>DBBL01000112.1:1056-1719 GCA_002292185.1 Akkermansiaceae bacterium UBA985
TTGCTTGCGGCGCATGGTCAGAGCATCGGCATGGATCGGGTCGAGCGCGATGTGGGGTGGCAGGTAATTATACTGCGGTCCGGTGCCGGGGTCGTGATGAGTGCGGACCACCACGGTGACCGATGGCGTATCGAGGTGGAACAGGGAGTGGATACATTCCCGACCGGAGCTGATGGGCACGGTGCGCCCGGCTTCTAAGAGCTCGATCTTCTTGGTGTGGAGCTCGCCGATGCGGATATGTGGCGTGACGGACTGGGCTGCCGCGAATTCGAATTCAGAATGAACACTGGATCCGTGCATGACATGGAAGGCACCGGAGAACTCGTGCTGATGAATTTCCGTGGTTCCCTCCATCCAGAAGAGGATCTGAATGTAAAAGCGTGGGTCATTGAAGGCCAGCAACTCGGGTTGGCCGAATCCGGATTGGCTCTGGAAAGGTTGGTCGTCGTTGGCGAGGAACTCGTGAATCATCTCCTCGAGGTCCACGTTCTCAGACGGCGGGGCTTCATCGATAGCGATCTGGGCAAGCTCCGGAAATACTTCGAGTGAGAAGTTTTGCTGCCGCCAGCGTTCGAGGACGGTGTGTCCAAGCTTTTCAAAATAGGAATTCATGGGGACACATGCTTAGTTCAACGATGGGTTCTGCACAAGGAACAAGAATGT
>DBBL01000112.1:1781-20105 GCA_002292185.1 Akkermansiaceae bacterium UBA985
GAGCAAGAATGTCCGGCACAAGGAACAAGAATCAAAGATGGTGGGGCGGGGGAAAGAAGGGGGACGGGATGGGATTGTTGCTATGCCAGAGTCCTTTATTTTGTTTTTTTGGCTTATTTTTTCTTTTTTCTTGGTTGAGAAGGCCTCCGCTATGTATGAGAGTGGCGTAACAGCGGATGTCGCCGCTTTATCAAGCAGTATTTACCTGTCACCGATTCACCTGTCACGAGAACTACAACAAGATTGACCCATGGCCTTCACACCAAGCAAAGATCAGAAACGCCGCGAGCGAGAGCAGAAGAAGCTGGATAAGCGTTTGGCTAAAGAGGAAGCAAGGGCCGAAAAGCTAGCGATTCAGCAGGCCGCAGAGGACGCGGCTTTCGAGGAGGCCGAAAAGGAAGCCGCCGAGATGACAGAAGCCGAAATCCAAGCGAAGTTGGAGGCAGATTTTGAAGCCGAGCTCGCTGCAGAAGCAGCAGAGAAAGCCAAGGCCGAGGGGGGTGAGGACTCAGAGCGCTAAGCGTTTACTTTTTGGCTACGGTGTCCGGAGGGCGCAAAGTTAGCGCATTATTAGCGCGTGACGATTGTAAGCCATGGATAGTCCTTCCTAAAACTCAGCCTAATCAATGGAGGTTTTTGTTGTGAGAATAGATCAAGTTATGCTAACCAATCACCATGCAAAAACATCAGGGTTCGGGCAATTCTTCGGAAATGCATAGATACAATGCACAGGTTGCCGGTGGTGCGGTTTCAATACCTAAGCAAAAAAACAATACTATCGCTATTATTGTGAGCTTTGTCGTGTTGGCAGTGACCATGGCTTATGTGCTCTATGATCCCGCTGAGCCAGAGGTGGTAGCGGCCCCAAAGGTTGAGAAGCCAGAGGAGAAGATTGTTTTGAAACCCGTTGCTGACTCAATTGTGCTGACAGCTCCTTTATGGATGAATCCTCCTGAAGACATCAATATGGTCGAGGTGGAGGACATGCGGGTGAAATTTAAAATGACCAACCACAATACCTATCCTGTCACGGGCATTACTGTCAGGTTTTCATTTTGTGATATATCAGGTGTTGATTTGAAAGGCGCTCAAAAGATCACTTTTGATGATGTCATCGAGGCATCAGCTGAGATCAATTTCGAGGACGTTGTTGTCGGTGAATATCCTATTGAGACCATTAGGGTGAAAGGCGAGGTGGTTTCTGTAGTAGCTGCGCAGTAAGGCTGCTTAGATACAGTGATCTTATCATGCTAAGCTTTGAGTGTTGCGCTGATAGGCCATTTATTCTAGACTCCGAAATACCTTAAATTATGAAGTCTAAGAAACAGAAGGCAGAATCCCAAGAGCGTAATGCGGAGCTCCCATCAAGATCAGAAGAAGGGCGGGTTGAGCGCTCAGAGCGCTTACGTAATCTCGACACGATGGGAATGCCTGCAGGACAACAAAAAAAGTCTACCCAGTCAGGTTTAGACGGTTTGCCTGGGGTGGATAATGATGCTCTGCCGGCGATACATGACGATAGGCTAGGGTCTAAAACCTTTGTTCCCAATGTCGCTCTTGAGCTTTACGAAATAGCAGCTCAGCAAGGTGACGCTCAAGCGCAATACAGCTTAGGCCTTTGTTACCACTATGGTGAGGGTACTCTGAAAGACCCTTTCAGTGCCTTTAAATGGTTTGGTCAGGCGGCAGAGGGGGGACACGCTGAAGCGCAATACAGCGTCGGTGTTTATCACCAGCAGGGTATAGGCACAGAGCAGAACTCTGAGAATGCCTTCAAGTGGTTTGAAAAAGCGGCTATTCAAAACCAGGCAAAAGCCCAACATGAATTGGGTGAATCTTTTTATCACGGTCGAGGGGTTGAAAAAAACCGTGCGATGGCAAAAAAGTGGATCAACAAGTCCTATGTGAACGGCAACAAGCGTGCCAGCGAATCATGGGATAATTATGAATTGTGGAAGTATTGAGCGTAAAGCGCTAAGCTCAAGCCACGATAACGGAGGCTATTTTTGAGAGTCATTGCCGGCACAAAGACCATGAAACGGGCATATCAATGCTCCATGAGGGCATCAAAAATTCAGGTAACGACTTGACACAGCTCGTAAATAATGCATTTTCCCCATCCCGCCGCGCCGGAAACGTGGTGGCAGTAACTTAAATTAATTATGAAACAAGATTTGCATCCTGAATATCACCCCGTCGCCTTCCAAGACATGACAACTGGCACGCGTTTTGTAACGCGTTCCACTGCTAAGTCCGCCAAGGTTGAGCAAATCGACGGTGTTGACCACTTTATCATCTCAATGGGCGTCACGTCCGATTCACACCCCTTCTTCACAGGTCAGAAACAGTTTGTGGACACCGCGGGACGCATCGACAAATTTCAAAAGCGCTTCGGCTCAGTTCGCCGAGCAGGCAAGCCCAAGCTCAAGGCCTAATCAGGACCGGCTTGTCAGCATTGCCATCCGGAATATATCCGGACCTTTCAAGACTCCTTTCGCTTTATGTGAAAGGAGTTTTTTGTGTTCCTGGGTAAGCTGGTTGCTTTTGTTTCATTTGGGATTTGGCATTGGGTTAAAATCCGTTAGATTAAATCTATGAATTGTCGTGAGGCGCTGATAGCGCTTAATATGCTGCCCAAGATAGGGCCGGTAAGGGTGAGGCGCTTGATGGATCATTTTGGCAGTGCTGGTAAAATTTTAAGCCAAACGCCAGCCAGCCTGATGGCGGTGCACGGCGTCGGCGCAGAGACGGCAGAGATTATCAGCGATTGGGAAAGCCGAATTGACCTGGCGGCGGAGATTGGTGAGGTCGAACGTCGCGGTTTGTCGGTCCTTACCCTGGAGGATCAAGAATATCCAGAGGCTCTCAAGCAGAGTTATGATCCGCCACTGGTGCTTTACGTTTGGGGATCAATCGAACAGGCCGATCGTCATGCATTGGCAATCGTCGGTTCCCGCAAAACATCACACTACGGGATTCAGACAGCTCGCCAGTTTGGGTTTCAATTGGCAACGAGCGGATTCACCATCATATCAGGTCTCGCTCGGGGCATTGATACCCATGCTCACGAGGGCGCGGTAGCGGCCAATGGTCGTACCATTGCCGTGATCGGATCAGGGCTTGGGCAGGTGTATCCACCTGAAAACATGGCATTAGCTGAAAAAATTGCCTCAGGCTATGGCGCGGTAGTCTCTGAATTTTCATTAAATACCCCGCCGAGTAAAAAAACCTTCCCTATGCGCAATAGGATTGTAGCGGCATGGTCGCAGGCTGTGGTGGTTGTTGAGTGTCCTGAGTGGTCAGGAGCCCGCATCACTGCCAATATTGCGGGTGAGTTAGGCCGGCCTATTTATGCCGTTCCTGGACAAATTGACCGTCCTTCTTCTGCTGGATGTAACGCGCTTATCCGAGAGGGGGCGACCCTGGTAACGGGGGGGCAAGATATTCTCGATGATCTTTCTATACTGCCTCTGCAGAGCGAAGGGCTTGCCCCCGAGTCCGCAGAAGCAGAGCTATCAGTGTTTCCAGAGCTTGACGGTGTGGAGCGGGTCATTCATGATGCCCTTGGTGATGACGCCCTGAGAGTTGATGAAATCCTCACGGAAACCCGTCTGCCGCTACCAGAAGTGAATGCCATGCTGCTGAAGCTTGAGATTCAAGGTCTTGTATGCCAGTTGCCGGGTGGTCGATTCGCCAGAAAATGAGCCTGATTTACTGAGAATCGGGGGAAATAAGCACGAAAAACAAACAATTTTAGCTATATCTGTATAAATTGGCACGATGCTTGCTTGTCTTATTAACTACAAACCATAGATTACCAACCACTGACCATCATGAAAAAAATCGAAGCCATTATCAAACCCTTCAAGCTTGAAGAAGTAAAGGAGTCCCTCGCTGACGTGGGCGTTCAAGGAATGACAGTAACAGAAGTCAAAGGATTCGGACGCCAAAAAGGACACACCGAGATTTATCGCGGTAGTGAATACACCGTCGATTTCCTTCCCAAGGTGAAAATCGAAATCATCGTTGATGATGAGGATGCAGCCACTGTTGCAGAAGCCATCGTCAAAAGCGCCAACACTGGCAAGATCGGTGACGGTAAGGTATTCATTTCACCTGTTGAATCTGCAATCCGCATTCGTACCGGCGAAACTGGTAACGATGCTGTTGCGGTCAACTAGCAGAGCAATCTGAACTATTTGTCACCCGTCCATTGTCATTGTGTCAATGGGCGGGACAATGAACACTCAAAGACCCCATTAAATACCCCCATCACAAACCACGTCTTCGACGTGGTTTTTTTTGTGGTGTGTCTGGCCTAGCTGTTGATTGCCTGACGCTGTTCCATCTGACGCTGTTCCATNNTGTTCCATGCGGCCTTCGACGGCCCTCTTCAGTAACTCCCTTTGCTGTGGCGGAATCGGGTGGAGTGAGGCAACGACACCGCTATTTTTTTGCTCAGAGAAATGCAGCACCAGCTTGCCGTCTTTGACTTCGGCTGCAGCGATCTGAGTCCAGTAGATGACTTGCAGGTTTTTCTGGGCATTGAAAAAGGGAAAAATCTCGATGCCCAAAGGAGTCAGTATCAAATAGGCATGCTGGCTGCAGCGCATTCCTAGACGGAAAAACCAAAACCCGATGAGGAGGTCGGGGATGCCGAGCCACCACCAGCTTTGCAGGGGAGGGGCGTCCATACCCCATTTTTGAGTCGATAAGATGAGAAGACCAATGCCTGCGGCGACCGTGAGCGCGGCAATGATGTAAAACAGGGGTGCCTGGCCGGCACGAGTGAAGCGCAGCTCTTTTTCTGGCTCGGCAATTGATTTGGGACCAGAGGGCAGTAATGCACTGCGTATTTTTTCTCCGATTGGTCTATCGTCATTGGCCGTCACGAGTTCTTTTGTGTTCCGATATCAGCATTTGTTCAATAAGTAATCCTGTGTTATTGGACGGGAGCATTCACCAACAGTTAAACTTTTGCCCTTCACCCTCCATAGCGATTACCGACCATCAGGAGACCAAGCGCCTGCGATTGAAAAGCTCGTGAAATCAATCGAGGCAAGCAATGGGCATCAAACGCTCTTAGGTGTCACGGGCTCGGGAAAGACGTTCACCATGGCTAATATCATTGAGCGCATTGGTAAGCCGACTTTGTTGATGAGTCATAATAAAACGCTTGCGGCTCAGTTGTATTCCGAGCTGAAGAGTTTTTTTCCAGACAATGCGGTTGAGTACTTTGTGTCTTACTTTGATTACTATCAGCCAGAGGCCTATATACCACGATCGGACACCTACATTGAGAAAGATAGCTCGGTTAACGATGAGATCGAGCGTCTGCGCTTGAGCACGATGGGTTCCTTGATTACGCGTGAGGATGTCATCGTGGTGGCCTCGGTCTCATGCATCTATGGCCTGGGGTCTCCTGAGGATTATCAAAACATGATGCTGCCGGTAAAAACCGGTGATGAGCTGGACCGGGAAGAATTTCTTGCGGGTCTGGTGAGCTTGATGTTTGAGCGTAATGACATCGCTTTTTCCCGTGGCCAGTTCCGAGTTCGTGGCGACGTTGTCGAGGTGCACCCCGCCTACCTCGAGGATACAGCGATCCGGGTCGAGTTTTTTGGTGATGAGGTGGAACGCATTTCAGAGATCGATGCACTCACGGGTAATCGCATTGACATCCTCGACAGTCATACCTTTTTCCCAGCCAAGCAGTTTGTCACCGATAAGGATAAGTTAAGCCAAGCGATCCATGACATTAAGAAAGAATGCGCGGAGCGTGTGAACTGGTTTGAGGAGAAGGGCAAACTTATCGAGGCTCAACGTATCCGCATGCGCACGGATTTTGATATTGAGATGATGCAGGAAATGGGTTTCTGCCAGGGCATTGAGAACTACTCACGGCACCTTACTGGGCGTGATCCAGGTGCCCGGCCCTATACCTTGCTGGACTTCTTTCCCGATGATTACCTGCTGCTGATGGATGAGAGCCATGTCAGCGTGCCACAAGTTGGAGGTATGTTCGAGGGGGATAAGAGCCGCAAGACCACATTGGTAGATCATGGATTCAGGCTTCCCAGTGCTCTTGATAACCGACCCCTTAAGTTTGCCGAGTTCATGGAGGTGACGGGCCGGCGTGTTTATGTGTCAGCCACACCTGGTCCTTTTGAATTCATTAACTCCAGGCCTGATAATAAAAAATACATTCCGTGGAAACGGGGTGAGATATCTGCGGCTCAGGCGCTCAAGAAAATCCGCAAACATGTTCATACCAGTGGTGCTGATGAAGACATCGATGAGTTTGATGTGCATGCAGCGGGAGCGAATCTGGTGGTTGAGCAAATTATCCGTCCAACGGGCCTGCTGGATCCTATTCTTACGCTTAAACCGCTCAAAGGTCAGATCGATACAACAATCGATATGTGCCGTGCGCGTGTGGAGAAAAATGAGCGAATTCTGGTTACCACGCTAACTAAAAAAACAGCAGAAGATTTATCCGAATATCTTCAAGAGACAGGGTTAAGGGTGCGTTATATTCACTCAGATGTGGGGGCTATTGAACGCGTCGAAATTCTGCGTTCACTGCGCGCTGCAGAAATTGATGTGCTGGTGGGTATTAATTTGCTGCGGGAGGGCTTGGACCTTCCAGAGGTGTCACTGGTCTGCATCCTTGATGCCGATAAAGAGGGTTTCTTGCGCAATGAAACCGCACTGATTCAAACGGCGGGCCGAGCTGCCCGTCACATCGATGGTGAGTGCGTCATTTTTTGTGATGTGGTCACAGATTCCATTCAGGCACTGATCGATATTACCGAGTATCGCCGGGCTCGGCAGAAGGAACACAACGAGAAACACGGCATCACTCCTCAGGGTGTGGTCCGGGCTGTTCAGGAGAGTTTGAGTCAACATCAGTCCAATAAAGAGACGGCGGACGAGCTGAACCAGGGGCTCGTAGCTAGCGACCAGGAGAGCTACAATGTGGTAAATGTGATCTCAGAGCTCGAGGAGGAAATGCGTGAAGCTGCCGCCAAGCTCGAGTTTGAACGAGCCGCTCACTTACGTGACCAGATCAAGCAATTACAACAAGAGATAGAGAAATAGCCATTGATGTCATCGCGGGCGCGAATAATGACGTAAGGGCATTGACTAATCCCCGGCCAGCAGGAACTAATACCTTCACATATGCGCCCAACATCAATTCAGATTCAGTCCGTCATGGATGCCTTTGGTAAGCAAGGCTGGCAGTTTGAGCCGCTTGAAGGCAAGGACGTCATCCGCACCGTTTTTGAAGCTTATCACACCTCAGTGCATCTCCACGCGCAGGCGTTTATTCAGATCAATGCTCTATCCATTGTGGGGGAGGCGCCGATGAGTGTGGAGGCAGAACATGAACCCTTGATTCTCGAGCTGCTGGCACGAGCGAACAAGAAGCTCACGCTGGGAAGTTTGGAATATGACCTGGACAGGGAGCAATTAATGTTCCGCATCACCAATCTGTTTGAGCGTGATAAATTTGATGCCGATATTATCTCATCGATGGTGCACGCGGCTATTGCCGAGGTGGATCGCATTACCCCATACGCAGCAGTGATTCAGCAGACTCCAGAGGGTTTGTTGGATGATCTTTCCGTGGAGCGCTTGCTGCTACGCGATGACCTCATCCCGCCAGTGCCTGAGGATGATGACGGCTTTGCCTAAAGGGCCTGAGAGAGGCCTAAGAATCTTAAGGGCGGCCCAAGATTTCTATGGGCTTAGTGGCTTAAAAAATGACAGCCCCGTCAACGCTGTCCGAAGACTTTGCTGACGGAGCTGTTCCCCCCCAAATGTCGCCCATTGCTGAGCGATGTCTTTAAATTACAAAGTTTTTGGAAAAGCGCAACTAAAAAGTCACAATTTTTTGATATTCATCATATCTTCGTGTTTAATATCGATGAAATATCAATCTTAGACATGAAACTTTTTAGGTATTCCCAAGAATTAACCAGCTCATTGTACCAATGATCCCAGGATAAATCATCTTCTGCGAGGCATAGAAGAATAGAAATGACGACCACGTTGGCAAGATAGATCACCACGAGTGAGAAAAAGACGCCGTTTTCTTTCAGGTCAGGTTGGTCCCGAGGGATCATCCACAATGTCCAAAGCAGGTGAAAGGACCAGCTGAAGCCGACCAGGAAGTAGAGGGCGTGATCGTGATGAGGGATCTCATAAAATAATCCGATCATCGTGGAGATGCCGAGAATGACGACTGACCAGAAGGGGACAAAGTAGGGGGATAGGGCAATCAGCGCATTGCTTTTGTTGGTCATCACGTAGCCACCATCAGCGGTCACATGAATGCCGCCGACCTTGCCGCCACACGCATAGACAAAAACGGCGTGAGTGAGCTCGTGTCCCAGAACATAAAAGTAAAGAAATAGACGCTCTAGTACGCCGGTGAAAAACCAACCCATCATCAAGACGCAGCCAATGCCAAAATAAAGAAAGTGCTCCGATATGAGCAAATCTCTCCAAAAGGTCTGCTTGGCGCCCGAAGCCGCCCCGACATTGAGCAGGGCTCTAGTGGCTATAACGCATAAGGGCAATAGCATCAGGGCCGTCAACCAGCGAAGCATGCGCTGGCCGATGTTGAGGTGGATCATGCCGTCATCGGCAGTGCCCGCTATGGCAGCTTGCATGGAGCTCAGGCCGTGGCGTCTGCCCATGCGCCTGTTGGCACGCTGCTTGGCGCGGAGATTGGCATCGTGAAAGGCCTGACGCAAGGTGGGGCGACCATCGCGCCTGCTATTGCGAGTGCGTGTCCGCCTCGGTCTGCTACTGATTGATTTTCTGCGTGATCTCATGCCGAACATGAGCCCGAGCAACGGGCTGGGAAAGAAGATGGTTAAGATTACTTAAATAAATTCAAACTGCAAGACGGTAATTACTTCGAAATAGTGGCGATACAGGCTGATCATGCGGGCTGTTGATACGGGCTTTTGATGGGGGCTGATGCTTGGGTTTCTCAATGCATGGGGACCAGATCAGCTTTTCGTTTCTGCCAAACACTCTACCTCAACGCCAACACCTTCCTCAAGCACCAGCACCCGATCGGCAACGCCGAGGCGCTCGGCTTCTGATACAAGGCGCTCGATGGGCTCATGATAGGGTTCGTTGCCCAGCGGGAAAGTGCCATAGTGCATGGGGATGAGAATGCCGGCCTCCATTTCGATAAAAGCACGGATGGCCTCCTCGGGATTCATGTGCACGTCCCTGCCGCTGGGAGCATCATAGGCGCCGATGGGCATCAGTGCGACATCGGGGGTGTGATGCTTGCCGATTTCTTGGAAGCCGTCAAAGTAGGCACTATCTCCACAGTGAAAGACTTTACAGACCCCAGATGAGACCATGTAGCCACCGTAGTCACGATGGGTGTCGTGAAGGTAGCGCGCTCCCCAGTGATGGCTGGGTGTGTGGGTCACGGTGAGGTCATCAAAGGTGAGTTCATCCCAGACGGACATTTCATGAACGCTGTTGAAGCCGAGTTTTTTTACCAGCGCGCCGCTGCCTGAGGGCACCACGATGCCCTCGTGAGATTCGAGAATCTTGAGGCTTTTTTTATGCAGGTGGTCAAAGTGGGCGTGAGTCACCAGGACCAAGTCGACCAGCGGCATGAGTTCAAGGCCGAGGCCGGGAGCCCGCTGTCGTTTGACAACACCATGCCAGTTTGCCCAATTGGGGTCGATGATGACGGAGTGATCGGGGAATTGGACGAGGAACGAGGCGTGCCCGATCCAGGTGATGCGTATTTTTCCTGCCTCGGGCGGCTGAGGAATCGGCTCCTGACTGGAGCCGTTACGTTTCTGAAAAACCTGGGGTAACAAGCGATGGCGGAGGAAGTGGTAATTCCTGCGAGGCCAGCCCTTCTTGGGCAGGATGCCTGCGTAAGCCTTCCTGGCCTTCGAGGCGTTGGGTTTTGGTGGGTTGGTGCCTTGCGTGGCCATGACTGATAAACTAATTATATGCGTTGGGTGTGGTGACATGCAACCCTTCTCTTATTCTCGTTGATCTTATCCTAATCTCATAGAATGATGCTGGCATAAGGATGAGTGAGCAAGGCAAGGCAATCATTGGCATTACCAGAGGGGACCAGGCGGGCATTGGCCCTGAGGTTGTGGCGGCAGCACTAGTCTCAGGTGAACTCAGCTCAGCATGCTCATATCAGGTCATTGGGGAGCAGGTGGACGCGGTGCCGGGTAAGCCAGATGCCACTACTGCCAGAGCTGCATTCGATGCGCTTGAGCAGGCTGCTCAGATGCTGAAAAGTGGTCAGGTCGACGCGGTGGTAACGGCTCCTGTGGGGAAGGAGGGCCTGCACGAGCTCGGCTTTGATTTCCCCGGTCAGACCGAGTTTTTTGCTGATCGGCTCGGATGTGATAATCACGCGATGTGCCTGACGGGTAAAAATTTGACGGTGGCGCTGGTCACCATTCATGTGGCGCTTGCTGATGTGCCTGGGCTACTGCGGCAGGAAGAGATTGTGCGCGTGGGGCTTTTGCTGGCAGATTTCTGCCGACAACGTGGCATCCAATCGCCACGGATTGCAGTCTGTGGGCTCAACCCCCATGCGGGAGAAAATGGAGCCTTCGGCTCTGAGGATGTCGAGATTGTCGAGCCTGCGGTAGCTGAGTTACGACGAGCTGCCGATGGCGCTATCTTCAGCGGGCCGCATCCTCCTGATACGATCTTTCGCCCGGCGGCAGATGGTCAGTATGACGCCGTGCTTTGCATGTATCACGATCAGGGATTGATCCCGCTTAAGTTGTTAGATTTTGATACGGGGGTAAACGTCACCTTAGGTTTGCCGAAGCCGCGCACCAGTCCGGACCACGGCACGGCGTATGACATCGCGGGTCAGGGGAAGGCGAGTGCTAGCTCGATGATCCATGCCATCCAACTCGCCTGTGAAATGGTTGACCAAAGTCCAGCGTGAGCGATTTGCAAACAGGTGAAGTGCTAACGCGTTACTTCGGTCATGAGTCACTCAAGCCCGGGCAAAGCGAGGTGATTGAGCGCGTCATGAACTTGTCACACACTCTGGCCGTGCTGCCCACTGGTGGCGGCAAGTCTCTCTGCTATCAGCTCCCAGCCATGTGTATGCAGGGCCTGAGCATTGTTATTTCTCCTTTGATTGCTTTGATGCGAGATCAGGTGGAAAGTTTGACAAAGAAAGGGGTTCCCTGTGCGCGAATCGATTCGACAAGCTCGGCCGAGGAGTTTGAGCAGACCATGGCGAGTATTGATTCCGGTGAGCTCAAGCTGTTATATCTATCTCCTGAGCGTCTGGCTGAACCAGTCATGCTGCGGCTGCTTAAAGAGTCGAGCATTGCCCTTGTTGCTATTGATGAGGCTCACTGCATTTCGGAATGGGGCCACAGCTTCAGGCCGTCTTATATTAGGCTACCCAAGCTGGTGCGTGCGTTGAAGCCACAGGTCATCCTCGCGCTTACCGCGACAGCATCTAAGGATACGGCAAAGGGCATTCGCAAGGTATTCAAGATTCTCAAGAAAGACCATGTGCAGACTTCCTTTTTTCGTGAGAACCTAGCCTTTGAGGTGATTGCCTGCCCAAAGGAGGAGAAGCAGCAGGCTTTGCGGGAGGAGCTTCAAGCTGCGGGCCGGACCCCGGCGATTGTCTATGCAACGCGGCGCGGCGATGTTGAGGAGTTGGCTGCTATGCTCACAGCATCTGGTATCAACGCGCGCGCTTACCATGCGGGTATGCCCGCTGAGGCGAGGGCGGAAGTGCAGGATGGGTTTTTGAGTCATCGCTTTCCGGTGATTTGTGCGACGATCGCTTTTGGCATGGGTGTGGATATGCCCGATGTGCGTAGTGTGGTTCACTACCACCCTCCCAAGTCTCCTGAAGGTTGGATTCAGGAAAGCGGCAGAGCGGGTCGCGATGGCAAAGCAAGTCGCTGCCAACTGATCATTAACGGTGATGACCGAAATACACTGCGCAGTCTTGTAGTGGCTAAACAGCCTGGGAGCAAAGCAACCGAGGCTATTCTGCAGAATCTTTTTGCTCAGGGGAAGCGTGCGATAATATCTCGCTACAACCTCAGCACGCTTAATGATGTGCCCGTTGAATTATTAGATGTCTTACTCGCTCGGCTTGAGAGTGATGGCTGGATCGTGCCTGATGGTGGTTCATGGATGTGGTGCCATCTCGTGCCATTGCGCTGGGATGCGGCTGCCCGTGAGAGAATACTGAATGGTTTTCCTAAGCGGGCTCGTGACATGCTTGCTGATCTGATGGCGAGCAAGCAGAGGGTTAACTTACTTGAACTTGCTGGTGATGATGTGGCCAAGATGAACCGCTTACTCGATGTTCTTCGTGAGCTCGAGGCGGGTGGCGAGGTGCGCTTAAAGCTTAGCCATAGCCTTATCCATTACCGGATCAAACGGCAGCCAGAAAAGCTGAGTGATCTCATTGATGAAATGATGGCTGCATTTGTGCAGCACAGCAGCCATGATCTCGCTCGTGTTGATGCGGTGTTTGAGATGGCTACATCTCGTCGCTGTCTGGCAGCCTCACTGGTTGGTTATTTTGGTGAGACATTAGAGGGTCGCTGTGGTCGTTGTAGTGCCTGTGGTCGTTCATCTCCCTTGGGCGAGTTGCCTGTTTCGGAGGTGGAGGAACTCAGTTTAGAGGAGCTGGAGCGCATTCAAGCAGTGGTTGCTGAAAAGCGTCCAGCGCTATCGAGCCCCGAGAGATTAGCACGTTTTTTATGCGGTATTTACAGTCCCGCCATGATGCGTTTTCGCCTGTATGGACATAAGCAATGGGGGATGTTAGATCGCTTGGCCTACGATGATGTGCTGGCTATTGCTCGTGCCCAATAGAGTTAAAAACAGGACTGAAAACAGGGTGGGATCAGAGCTGGTAGAATCCAATGGCGGTATCTTGGTGGATCGCTTTTTGTTCATCCTCACTGAGAGAGATAATCAGATCATCCACGGTGTTAAGCCAGGCGGGGTAGGTGGTGGCGAGATTGCAAACTGGCCAGTCTGAGCCATACATCATTCTTTGTGGGCCGAAGGCATGACAGACGGTATCGAAATAGGGTCTGATGATTTGGCTGTGGATAGGCCTATTGGCAATGGGCCCGAGTTGACCACTGAGTCCGGAGAGCTTGCAGTAGACATGTGGCCGGCGAGCTAGCTCGCGAATGGAGCGTGCCCATGATGCAGAAAATGTCTCTGGATTTATTTCTGGGCAGCCGCAGTGGTTGAGCACGATGCGCTGATTGGGGTGCCGATCGGCAAAGGCAATAGCAGCGGCGAGCTGGTCTTCTGAAACCAAGAGGTCAAAGGCGAGGTTGTGACGGGTGAGCTCGGTAATGCCTTGATCAAAGTCGGGGTTGTTGAGGAACTTTTCTGTCGAGCTGCCGTTGATGATTTCCCTCACGCCTTTGAGCATGGGCTCATGCAGGTATTGATCGAGGAATACTCTGAGCTCGGGCGAGTCAAGAGGAGCCCAGCCAACAATGCCTGCGACGAGCTTGTCTGATTTCCTAGCCTCTTCGAGCAGGAAGTGGTTTTCACGGTCGCTCCGGCGTGACTGTACGGAGATGACCTGATCGACACCGCTGAATTCAAGCGCATGTTCTAATTCAGCGATCCTGTAGTCTTGCTGTAATACCAGCATCTCCGAGGTGATCCACGGAAGTTCGGTTGGCCTGTATTTCCAGAAATGATGATGAGCGTCAATCACGAGAGGCAAATGCTAAAAAACAGGAGGCGGAGGGCAAGGTCTATGTTGATGCAGGGTTGTCATCATTGAGCAGGGTCGACGAACGGCTTGGTTGTGCCTAGGATCCTGCCATGCACGAGAGTTTGTTGGTACTGCAAGCGGCTATTCCAGTTTATCTGGTGGTTTTGCTGGGCGCGGCGTTGCGCAGGTTCAGGGTGTTGCAGCCGAGGATGGACAAGGGCCTGATGGTATTAGCGATACATGTTTTTTGCCCATGCCTGATTCTCGATAAGATGTTAGCTGCGGAGGTGCTGCGTGACCCCTTCGTATTGTTTTCATCAGCCGGAATGGGTTTCGGTCTGATTGTCTTAGGTGCTCTCTCGGCATATCTGATGGCGCCTTTGTTTGGTTTGAAGGTGGGTGGTGGTAGGCGCACTTTTGCCGTTTCAGCCGGCTTGCAGAATTATGGTTTTATTGCCATCCCGCTGGTGGCTTATCTTTATCCTAATAATGACGATGTGATGGCTGTTTTGTTCACCCACAATCTGGGGGTGGAACTGGCGATGTGGACGGTGTTGCTGATGCTGCTCTCAGGTGTGTTGAACCCATCGTGGAGGGTGTTTTTAAAGGGGCCTATCGTTGCTGTGCTAGTGGGTATGCTGCTGATGCAGACAGGCACGGAGCAACACGTTCCCGGCACGATGCGCAGTCTGTTTTCCATGCTGGGTGTGTGTGCGATACCACTGAGCTTGCTGCTCGTGGGCACGGCTTTGCATGACCTGATGGGCAAGATGAAGTTTGATTGGAGGGTTGGCTCGGGAGCTGTGCTGGTTCGCTTGGCGCTTATTCCTTTGGTGATTTTGGTATGTGCGAAGTGCTTACCACTGGGGACGGAATTGAAGCAGGTGCTTATTATTCAGGCTGCCTTGCCCTCTGGCATGTTTCCCATTGTCTTATCCCGTCACTATGGAGGCCGTACTGATGTCGCCATAACAGCGGTAATGGCAACGACCATTGCGAGTCTATTGACGATGCCTCTGGTGATCGCTTTTGGAAAATACTGGGTCGGGGTGTGATTTTTTTCGACAGCCTGAGAGGAATAGAACAGAATTCATCAACAGATGAAGGAACTCGAAATTCAGGGGCAGGTTATTAAGCCTGGCGAGCGCAAGTTGATCGGCCTGCAGGTGGGTATGACAACTACCCACGAGCCGGTAACCATGCGCGCCTGGGTCATCCGTGGCAAAACCGATGGCCCCACCTTGATGGTTGTTGGCTGTATCCATGGTGACGAGATCAATGGGGCGGAAATCGTTCGTAGGTTGATTAACTCAGGGAGTCTGAAAAGTAGATTCAAGGGAACGTTGATCGCGGTGCCGATTGTGAATGTGCCTGCATTTTCTAATAGGTCTCGATACTTGCCGGATCGCCGAGATCTCAATCGTCTTTTTCCTGGCTCGCCCAAGGGCTCACTGGGAGGACGGCTCGCGCATGTGCTGAGCAGCGAGCTTTTGCCGCTATGTGACGCGGTGGTAGACCTCCACACGGGGGCGCTGAATCGGGCCAATCTGCCGCAGATACGGGTCACCGCTGGGGATGAAGAGTCTCTTGCACTTGCCGAGGCCTTCGGTCCATCGGTAACACTGACGGCGGCCACCCAGGCGGGTACCATCCGAGCTGCTTGCAATGCCGTTGGGATACCGGTCATTCTCTATGAAAGTGGCGAGGCGCTTCGGCTCGATACGCCTTCGATCCGTTTTGGTAAACGAGGGGTGCTGGCGGTTATGCGGCATATGGGCATGCTGCCTAAGCGACCCGCCGCGGCAAAGAAGAGAGCCAAGCATGCGGTGGTTTGTGCAAAGGGTTACTGGGAGCGTGCTCAAGTGGGCGGCTTGTTTATCCCTCTGATAGCACTCGGTAAGGCGGTCCGGAAGGGCGATGTTTTGGGCTTTATTGCAGATCCACTAGGTGATTACGAGCAGGAGGTGATTGCTACGCAGACGGGCATCCTGATAGGACGTACCAATGAAGGCCAGGCGGATGAGGGCGATGCGTTGTTTCACATAGCACTCGCCAGATATCCAAACATGGCGGCCAAGAAGATTGTTCAATCCGGTGAAGGCTTCCCAGATATTCCCGATGACGATGATGATCACCCAGTGCATTATGATCCTTATACAGATGTGATTTAGAAGACAGATGTGATTGAGAAGGGGGGCTGATCTTTTCAGGATGTGGTGGTTCGTGCTTGGCAGGGGCAGGGGGAAGGGAGAGGATAATCGACATGGAACATCATGTATATTTTTGGCTTAAGGAGGAAAAAAAGAATGCGGCCGACCAGGCCTTGTTTGAGCAGGGTTTGGCGGATTTGTTTAAAATCAAGGAGGTGGCTGGTGGCCGGTGGGGCAAATCTGCGGATACTCCAGAGCGACCAGTGACGGACAAAAGCTTTGATTACGGGCTCTCGATGCAGTTTGACTCCATGGCTGATCACGATGTGTACCAAGCTGATCCTGACCATGATGTCTTTGTAGATGCCTTCAAGGACTGGTGGCAGAAGGTGCTGGTCATGGATGTCGGTTAGCCAAAAAGGCGGTTCTCGGCGAGAAGCTGAAATAAACCATTGCCACTCTGCGCCGTACTGCTACAAGCCTCCTCAACAGCCATTGGGCCATTCATTTATGTCTGGAAAACTTACCTATAAGGAATCAGGTGTGGACACCAGGGAAGCCGCCGCCCTCGTTGGGGACATCGGCACCCATGTCCGCAGAACTCAGAACCAAAGGCAGCTTTACGGTGCGTTTGGTTTATTTGCAGCAGCTTTCGATTTATGCGATTACGAGCAACCCGTTATTGTTACCGGTTGTGATGGTGTTGGCACTAAACTAGAACTCCTTCTTGAGCACGATCAACTCGAGGCTGCAGGTAAAGACCTGGTAGCGATGAGTGTGAATGACATTCTAACGACAGGTGGCGATCCGCTGATGTTTTTAGATTACATTGGAATCTCAGCTTTAGATAAGCCACTGATTACTCGTTTAATCGCTGGCATGTGTGATTACCTCGAAGACTGCGGCTGTATTCTTGCTGGTGGTGAGACCGCTGAGATGCCGGGCATTGTGCCTGAAGATGTCATCGAGCTATCTGGCTTTTGTATCGGTTGTTGTGAGAAGCCCGACTTGATCGATCCTACCCAAATTGCCACAGGCGATGTGTTGATTGGTTACCACTCAGATGGCCCGCACGCGAATGGCTGGAGTCTGATTCGTCGAGTGCTTGCCCAGCACGGTGAGGCGTTCTCCAAAGAGGAAATTGTCAGCCTGCTCGCACCGACACGTCTCTATCATGATGTTGTTGCCGATATTAAGAAAGCAGGGGTGAAACCTCGTGCAATGGCGCATATCACAGGTGGTGGACTTCCTGAAAACCTCGAGCGCTTGCTTCCTAATCACGGAGCAGATGTAGTGATTCCTGATTGGAAGAACGCAGCAATGAAGAAGGTCTTCGATTTTGTAGATGCAGAGGACAAGTTCCACACCTTCAACATGGGATTTGGCTGGGTTGTCATTGTATCTCCCGATGAGGCCGAGCGCATTATGTCCGCTGGTCCAGGAGGAGTTAAAATAGGCACCATCACTGATACGCAAGGCGTCAAGGTGAGCATGGAAAGCTAATCGTGTTGACTGTTAACCGATCACGTATTTTTTCATGAGTGACCCCATCAAACACGAATGTGGTATTGCGGTAGTCAGGCTTAAAAAACCACTTTCCTACTTCAAGGACAAATACGGCACTGCCCTCTGGGGGGTCAATAAGCTCTTTCTCTTAATGGAGAAGCAGCACAACCGCGGCCAGGACGGTATTGGCATTGGTTGTGTCAAACTCAACATGCCGCTGGGTCAGCCTTATATTTTCCGTCGCAGAGATGCAGCGCGTGATTCAATGGCGTCTGTATTCCGTAAGGAGTTAAAGAGCTTCAACAAGATGGCTCGCAAAGGGATACTCGATCCTGAGGACCCAGAGTCGGTGAAGCAGCAATTTGATTTTGGTGGTGAGGTGCTCATTGGTCACCTCCGCTATGGCACATCTGGGGAGTTTGACTCAGGTTCATGTCACCCCTATCTGCGCCGCTCAAATTGGCCGACCCGTACCTTGATGGTCATGGGTAATTTCAACATGACCAATACCGGCGAGCTCAACAGTAAGCTCATGGATCGTGGTCAGCATCCTGTGTTTGGAACAGACACCCAGACCGTGCTGGAGGAAATCGGGTTTCATCTCGATGAACATCACACCGATCTCTATCGTAAATTACGTGATCAAGGAGTTGAGGGTCGCGATATACCAGAGCTCATTTCTGATCAGATCGATCTTCCGTCTATTATCAGGGAGTCCGCTGACCCATGGGATGGTGGTTATGCCATCAGTGGTGTAGTGGGTAATGGTGACATGTTTGTGATGCGAGACCCAAGGGGGATTCGCCCTTGCCATGTCTATGAGGATGATGAGGTCATTGCCTTTGCTTCTGAGCGGGTGCCGTTGATGACGGTGTTCGAATCTTCTAAAGAAGAGGTCAAAGAAGTGGAGCC
>DBBL01000112.1:20172-29383 GCA_002292185.1 Akkermansiaceae bacterium UBA985
TTTTCCCGTGGTAATGATCCTTCGATTTACCGTGAGCGCAAGGCAATGGGCGCGGCATTGGTTGATCAGGTCTACAAGTCGATCGGTGAAGACTTTGATAAAACGGTTTTTGCCTTTATCCCCAATACGGCGGAAACGGCATATTATGGATTTCTTGATGGCTTGCGCTTGTTGCGCAGGCAGCAGGTGCGCGCTGAGATTTTAGAGGCGTCACAAAAAGGAGTGCTTACCGAGGAGCTGCTTGATGGGCTCATCATGCGCAACTGGCCACGTGGCGAGAAAGCGGTGCATAAGGACATCAAGATGCGCACCTTTATTTCCCAAGAAAAAGGCCGGGCACAGCTGGTTTCCCATGTTTATGACATCACCTATGATTTGGTGAAAGAGGGCGATGCCCTGGTTGCGTTGGATGATTCCATCGTGCGTGGTACGACGCTCAAGGAGTCGATTCTTAAAATCCTCGCCAGAACTAATCCACGTAAGATCGTTATTTGCTCAACAGCCCCGCAGATCCGTTATCCTGATTGCTACGGTATCGATATGTCGGAGTTGGGTAAATTTATCGCTTTTCAGGCAACGGTTAATCTCATCAAGCGCACTGGAAACAACCAGCTGCTCGAGCAGGTGTATCAAGCCTGTAAAGCTGAGCTCAAAAAGCCGAGTGCTGAGCGCATCAATCAGGTGAAACGTATTTACGAAGATTTCTCCGATGAGCAAATTTCTGCAGAAATCGGCCGCATGGTCAGCCCCGAGGACATCGATTGGAGTGGTGAAGTTGAGGTCGTTTATCAGACCATTGAAAACCTACGTGCCTGTATTAAAGGCCCTTGTGGAGACTGGTACTTTACCGGTGATTACCCCACCCCTGGTGGTTTTGCTACGGTCAATCTGGCCTATGTCCGCTGGTATGAAGGTGCAGACGGGCGCAGTTACGATCTGCCTCTGTAGTGCTTGAGCTCGCTTGGCCAGTTAGTTACTGAGTGATGATCTGATTACTACTCTGAGTGCCATTAGTACTTGAGTCGCTGTTATGAATGTTTAGCGTAAAGGCGTGCAACATCTTACCATTGCCTGCCTCAAGCAAACCGCTGGGACCTCAGCGTTGGCTGCTAGCTTTGACGCTCAGCTCGAGCGTAGAGTGGAACGAGAAACTAAGACGGGAAAACCGTTTTATGAGATTTTTCTCGTTGATGGAACTGGCGAAATGAAACTTAAGGTATGGGACAATCGTCCTCAGTTCACTGCTCTGCAGGAAATAGCTGACGGCAGCTTGTTGCGTTTTAGCGGGGAGTGGACACAAAACCAATATGGCCTTGATTCTGGTAAGTGGGACATGCGCAGGCTCAACGAGACAGAGGGGGCCGAGTTTCTCGCGGGGGACCCTGAGACCAAAGCCAGACAAGATGCGGATTGGACAGATATTGAGCGCATGCTCGGTGAGATTGCAGACCCAAGATTGCATGAAGTTTGTGCTGAATTTGTCTGTCAGTATGGCGATCGTTTTCGACGGAGTGCAGCCGCACGCAAAAACCATCACGCCCGCCGCGGCGGTTTAGTTGAGCACGTTGCTCAGATGATGAGGGCAGCTGAGGCGATGTGTTCGGTTTATACCGCACTGAATCGTGACCTGCTCGTCGCCGGTGTAATGTTCCATGATTGTGGCAAGATGTGGGAAAACAATTACCCTGAAGTTGGTTTCAGCCAGCCCTTTAGTCTTCCTGGTGAGATGCTCGGGCATATTCCGCTCGGTATTGAAGCCGTCAATAAGCTCTGGCGTGATGTGATGGAAAAACCCTGTGCCGAGGGCTGGAAGGAGCTCGAGCCAGCCACCGCGGATATCCACCTGCATATACTTCATCTCATCGCTAGCCATCACGGTACGCATGAGTGGGGGTCGCCCACCTTGCCCCGCACGCCTGAGGCGATGGCCTTGCATTACATCGATAATATGGATGCGAAGTATGAGATGATGCGCATGGGCTACGAAAGTTCGCCCGAGATTGCGCCTGGCATCCAGGATCGTCAGTTTCCCTTACCTGCCAGTTTGGTTAAACCACTGGCACATTTTTCGGCAGATAAGGCATAGATGCTTGCTGCACGAAGTCGGGCATCGTCGCTTGAGTGCACGCTTTTGCACTGAAATGTAAGCTCGTTGCGCCTAAAACGTGCCTTAGGGTGCATCTAGACGGGCTTTTGGCGGCTGTTTTTGTGCTTGGCTCGCTTCGCTGATATTTTATGACGGAGCGGGACAATCCATGTTTGCGTTTCGCCGAAGATGCGCTATGAACCCCCCTCAGCAAATCAAGAATCATGGCAAAAAACTTATATCAGAAGGTATGGGACGAGCATACTGTAGGAACTCTCCAAGATGGCCGTAACCAGTTATTTATCGGTACACACCTGATTCACGAGGTGACTAGTCCGCAGGCATTTGGCATGTTACGTGACCTCAATTTGAAGGTTAAATATCCTAAGCGCACCTTTGCTACAGTGGATCACATCGTGCCTACGGATAATCAGCAGCGTCCATTTGCGGATCCTCTGGCTGATGCCATGATTACTGAGCTGCGCAAGAATGCTGAGGAATTTGACATTACCTACTTTGACCTCGCATCTGGTATGCAGGGCATCGTGCACGTGGTAGGACCTGAGCAGGGAATCACGCAGCCAGGCACTACGATTGCATGTGGTGACTCTCACACAGCGACACATGGTGCATTTGGTGCCATTGCTTTTGGTATCGGCACAACCCAGGTGCGCGACGTATTGGCAACGCAGACCATTGCCATGGAGGGCCTGAAAGTGCGCCGTATCAATGTTGACGGCGAGTTGAGTCCCGGTGTCTACGCCAAGGATGTGGCACTGCACATCATCAGACTACTCGGTGCTAATGGCGGTATTGGTTACGCCTACGAATATGGTGGTAGCATTTTTGATGGTTTCACGATGGAGGAACGCATGACGGTTTGTAACATGTCCATCGAGGGTGGAGCCCGCTGTGGTTATGTTAATCCCGATGCCACGACCTTTGAATTCCTCAGAAATCGTCCTTACTCACCCAAGGATACGGAGTGGGATTCTGCAGTTGAACGCTGGCAGTCCTACGCTTCCGATACTGATGCTCAGTATGATGATATCGTTAATATCAATGCAGCAGACATCGAACCCACCGTAACTTGGGGTATTTCTCCCGATCAAGGGGTGGCTATTTCTGAGTCCATCCCAGATCCTGCTCAGGCCAAGAATGAGGTTGAGCGCGCAAGTATCGAAGAGGCTCTTGAATACATGAAGCTGCCTGCAGGTGCTGCCATTAAAGGCACCCATGTAGATGTCGCTTTCATCGGTTCTTGCACCAACGGGCGTCTCTCCGATTTCCGTGAGGTGGCCAAGTACTTGAAGGGCTACAAGGTTGCAGAGGGAGTCAAGGCGCTGGCCGTTCCTGGTTCTCAGATCACCGCAGTCATTTGTAAAAAAGAAGGACTCGACAAGATATTCATCGACGCAGGTTTTGAATGGCGTGAAGCGGGGTGTTCAATGTGTTTGGCGATGAACCCCGACAAGCTCCAAGGTGACCAGCTTTGTGCCTCGTCCTCAAACAGAAACTTTAAAGGCCGCCAAGGAAGCCCAACGGGCCGCACGGTGTTGATGAGCCCACTGATGGTAGCCGCTGCTGCGATCAAGGGTGAGATTGCCGATGCTCGCGAGGTGTTTGCTGTGAACTGATACTAACTCGATTTTTATAAGACTAAGACCAAGACTAAGACCATGTCCATTCCATCTATTACTCAAGTTTCCGGCACTGCAGTTTATATTCCAGGCGCAGATATTGATACCGACCGCATCATCCCTGCGCGTTATCTTCGTTGTGTGACCTTTGACGATCTCGCTGAGGGTCTTTTCCGCGATGTGCGCACTGACCCTGATGGCAAGCCGCTCAATCACCCTCTTGATGACCCTCAGTTTCAGGGAGCGAGTGTCATGCTTTCTGGTCCAAACTTCGGTTGTGGTTCCTCACGGGAGCACGCACCACAGGCGATCCGACGTGCCGGTTTTGATGCCGTCATCGCGGAGAGCTTTGCAGAGATTTTCTTTGGTAACTCTACGGGACTTGGCATGCCATGTGTATGTGCATCCGCTGAGGAGATCACAGCGCTTGGAGCTGCAGTTCAGGCCAATCCTAAGCTTGAGGTTAGCATTGATCTTGATGCCATGACAGCCAGTTACGGTGATACGACCATTAAGGTGACCATGCCAGGCTCCGCTCGTGAGGCGCTCATGTCAGCTCGTTGGGATCCGATTCAGGAATTACTCGATAACAGTGATTCCATCGAAACAAGAGCTGAAGCTCTGCCCTACGTTTAGTGCGTTGAGCGTGCTGACTTGCGTTGATCGCGAGTGCGCGGCCTGCACTACTCTGCACTAGTAACCCATCCACGGGGAAAGCCATTTTTCGGCTTCCTCGACACTCCAGCCTTTGCGCTTAGCATAGTCTTCTATTTGGTCCTTCTGCAGCTCGCTGATGGCAAAGTAGTGGCTCTCTGGATGAGATAGGATAAGGCCGCAAACGGCAGCTCCTGGGTGCATGGCACAGGACTCGGTGAGCTCAGTGCCAGTGGCGGCAGTGGCATCAAGTAAACGGAAGAGAGTGCGTTTCTCGGTGTGGTCTGGTTGGGCTGGATAGCCTGGGGCAGGGCGTATGCCTTGGTATTTTTCGTGGATGAGCTCGCTATGGTTGAACTCATTGGGGCGCTCATAGCTCCAGGCAACGCGGGCACGGTGGTGGAGTAGTTCGGCAAAGGCTTCGGCTAAGCGGTCGGCGATGGCTTGAACCATAATGGCGGAATCAAGCTCATGGGCATCACGCAGCTCGGCGGCCCATTCATCAGCTCCATGGATACTGACAACAAAGGCACCGAGGTGGTCTGGGTGAGTATCAGATATGAAATCACTGAGGGCGTAGTTGGGTTTGCCCGATTGTTTTTCCATCTGCTGGCGCAGGGTATGGAAGGTGGCATTTTGCTCTGGCAGAATGATGTCGTCACCATCTGCTTTAGCAGGGTAAAAACCATAGATGCCTTTGGCGGTGAAACGTTTGCTTTCTACGATGCTTTCAAGAAGTTCTTGAGCATCCTGGTAGAGCTTGTCAGCAACTTTGGCAGCTTCCGCGTTTCTCGTTTTGAGAGTTTTAGTTTCCCGATCCCAGACACCTCTGAGCTCCCAACTGTGAAAGAAGGGGGTCCAATCAATGTAATCGACAAGTTCGCGCAGTGACTGGTTCTTGATGACGCGCGTGCCGGTGAATTCTGGTATGGGAGGATGGTAAGAACTCCAATCGATGAGTTTTTTATTGGCCCGAGCTTTGACTAGGCTGACTGTTGCTTTGTCTTTTTTGTTAAAGGTCGCACGGAGCTTTTCGTGCCGCTCTTCGTTTTTGCTGATGAAGTCATCGCAGCCATTGTCGCTGAGCAGAGAAGTGGTGACTGGCACCGAGCGCGAGGCGTCGAGTACGTGAATGATGGGGCCGGAGTAATGAGGTGAGATCTTTACCGCGGTGTGGGCTGGGCTGGTGGTAGCACCGCCAATGAGGATAGGTGTGCTAAGCTCACGGCGCTCCATTTCCTTGGCAACATTGATCATTTCATCAAGGGATGGTGTGATCAGTCCGGAAAGACCGATGACGTCCACCTGCTTGGTGGCGGCTACCTCGAGGATTTTTTCACAGGGAACCATGACGCCCATATCAATGACCTCAAAGCCGTTGCATGCGAGAACCACACCGACAATATTTTTGCCGATGTCGTGCACGTCGCCTTTGACAGTGGCCATCAGGATGCGGCCAGCGGTCATCGATTTCTCTGCCTGAGCGATAGCATGAACCTCTTCTAGATCGCTGTCCTTGGCCATCAGCTCGGCCGCAATCTGAGTGACTTTGATGAGCTTTTCCTCTTCCATGAAAGGCTCGAGGTGAGCCACGGATTTTTTCATCACACGGGCGGATTTCACCACCTGAGGAAGGAACATCTTACCGGCACCAAAGAGATCACCGACAACACCCATGCCGTCCATCAGTGGGCCTTCGATAACCTTCAGCGGGACTTCGTATTTTAATCGAGCCTCTTCCGTGTCTTCTACGATGAAGGTATCGATGCCTCTGAGTAGAGCGTGCTCGAGGCGCTTCTCTACCGTGGTCTCGCGCCACGAGAGGTCTTCAGCCAAGGTTTTCTTTTTAATGCCTCTGAATTGCTCCGCAAAGTCGAGCAGTCGTTCGGTGGCATCGGGGTCGCTATTGAGCAGGACGTCCTCGACGTGCTTGAGAAGCTCAGGTTTGATTTCATCGTAGACTTCCAGCATGCCTGCGTTGACAATGCCCATGTCCATACCGGCCCTGGTGGCGTGATAAAGGAAGGCTGAGTGCATTGCTTCACGCACCGGGTTGTTACCACGGAAGGAGAAGGATACGTTAGAAACACCGCCGGAGATTTTGGCGCCGGGAAGGTTTTGCTTGATCCACTTAGTGGCATTGAAAAAATCGACCGCGTAGTTGTTGTGCTCTTCAATACCGGTGGCAACGGTAAGAATATTGGGATCAAAAATGATGTCCTGTGGGTTGAAGCCAACTTCATCCACAAGAATACGGTAGGCGCGCTCACAGATGCGGATTTTCTCCTCGTAGGTGGCAGCCTGCCCCTTTTCATCAAAGGCCATGACCACGGTGGCTGCGCCAAACTTCATGATGGTGCGGGCGTTCGACTTGAAGGCTTCCTCACCCTCTTTGAGGGAGATGGAGTTGACGATACCCTTGCCTTGAAGGCACTTGAGGCCAGCGTGAAGAATTTCCCATTTTGATGAGTCCACGGTGATCGGCACCTTGGTGATGTCTGGCTCGGATTGCACCAAGTTGAGGAAGCGGGTCATCATCTCAACGCCATCGATCAGACCGTCGTCAAAGCAGATGTCGATTACGGGGGCACCGTTCTCAACCTGCTGACGCGCTACAGCGAGAGCATCCTCAAGTCGGCCATCCTGGATCATTTTTCTGAACACAGGGGAGCCGGCAACATTGGTGCGCTCACCAATCATCAGGAAGTTTTTACCTTCAGAGTGATTATAGGGCTCTGTGCCAGAGAGGCGCAGGAGAGGTTCAATGGTAGGGCGCTTACGTGGAGTTACCCCCTTAACGGCGCGTGCGATCGCTTCGATGTGCTCGGGAGTGTTGCCACAGCAGCCGCCTGCGAGGTTGATGAAGCCAGACTCAGAGAAGTCCTTGAGCTTATCATGCATGTCCTCTGGTAAGAAAGGGAAGCCGGTAGGGGAGAGAGGGTCCGGCATACCGGCGTTCGGGTAGCAGGAGACAAAGGCCTCACAGCAGCGTGAAAGTTCCGAGATGAACTGGCGCATTTCATCGGGGCCGAGTGAGCAGTTCAGGCCGACGGCGAGTGGCTTGACGTGGGCTACGGCGTTCCAAAGTGCTTCCACTTTTTGGGCAGAGATCATGGTTTCTCCACCTCGGCCAACGGCTGCGGAGATGATGACCGGAAGGGTGAAGCCGTCTTCTTCGAAGACATCCTGGCAGGCGACCAAGGCGGCTTTGGAGTTGAGCGCGTCGAAGATGGTTTCCACCATGAGGATGTCGACACCACCCTCTACGAGTGCACGGATCTGGCGTTTGTAGTCCTCGTAGACTTGATCGAAAATAACGGTGCGAAAACCCGGATCATCGGGGTCGACTGCGGCGTTGTTGAGGCCGACGGTCATCGGTCCGATCGCTCCGGCAACGTAACGCTTAATGCCGGTGGCTTCAGCGACTTCATCACAGGCTGCGCGGGCCAATTTAGCTGACTCCACGTTGAGCTCATGAGCGAGATCCTTGAGGAAAGGATCATCCATGATTTTCTGATAGAAATCGGGGTCCTTGCGACCTTCGCCAGACTCACGGGGGTCTTCGACAAAAAACTCAGATTGGGCGATGGAGGTTGCCGAGAAGGAGTTGGTCTCAATGATGTCTGAGCCAGCTTCAAGAAAACGGCGGTGGATGTCGCTGATGACATCGGGGCGTGTCAGTGTAAGGATGTCACCATTGTTAAGGATGTCCTTGTCTGTATCTTTAAAGCGTTCCCCGCGGGCGTCTTCTTCTGTGAGGCCATAGCCACGGATGGTGGTGCCCATGGCTCCATCGAGCATGAGGATACGCTCTTCAAGCGCAGTGGTGAGTTCGGCGGTGGCGTCAGGACGTGGCATGGGCTATGAATAAAAGATTTACTGGCCGGAATCTAGAGACAAAACAGGGAAAAAACAAGAACAAATCTACATATCTTGATTTGTTGATTTGTGCCGCAATTTACTGGTGCCAGCTTATGTGGGCGTTTGTTGGGGCAGATGCATGGGCATGAGTGCATTGAATGGCCCAGCCGTAACGTGGCAAGTTATTATTGCATGCCTGCCTCTTCGAGCTTCTGGGCCATTTCTACTTTTTGCAGGGCTTCGGTGAGCTCAAAAACATCACCGTCGAACACACCATCCATATTGTGGGTGGTGAAGCCGATGCGGTGGTCGGTGATGCGTGACTGCGGGAAGTTGTAGGTGCGGATTTTTTCGGAGCGGTCACCGGAGCCGATCAATGAACGTCGTTGGGCTGAGTATTGCTCGGCTTGCTCGCGTTGCTTGGCCTCAAAGAGCTTGGCTCGGATGATTTCCAGTGCCTTCTCCTTGTTCTGCGTCTGGGAGCGGCCGTCTTGGCACTTAACCTGGATACCTGTCGGTAAGTGGGTGATTTGCACGGCGGAGTCCGTCGTATTGACGTGCTGTCCACCCGGGCCTCCTGAGCGGGTCGCTTTGATTTCGAGCTCCTCCATCTTGAGTTGCACGTCAACGTCCTCTGCCTCGGGCATGACGGCGACCGTGCAGGTGGAGGTGTGGATGCGGCCTTGGGTCTCGGTGGCAGGGACGCGCTGAACGCGGTGGACACCAGACTCGTATTTCATAAAACGGAAGACCTCCTCACCGGTGATTTTGATGACGACTTTGGAGAATCCACCTGCCTCCGAGGGTGTAGAGTCGAGGTGCTCATATTTCCAGTTGCGCTGCTCGGCGTAGCGCTGATACATGCGCATCATCTCACCGGCAAAAATCGCGGCTTCGTCACCACCTGCACCAGAGCGGATCTCGAGCAGTGCATCGCGGTCCTCGGCCTCGTCACGGGGAAGTAGGGCGT
>DBBL01000195.1:0-1288 GCA_002292185.1 Akkermansiaceae bacterium UBA985
ACTATTCTCATTCTCAGCTGCTCTTTCGCCTAGCATTCCCTGGTGCGCACCTGCCTAATGATTATCGCGGCCAGAGCGCAGCCAATGAGATTAAAAACAAGATCCCAGCCTGTGTTGTTATAGCCACCTACATTTGTTTCGGGAATCGTCAGGGTAGCGATAAACTCAATCATCTCATTGAGGGCGCCAAACCCCATGCCACCAGCGGCACTCAAAATGCATAAGCCATAGCTTGGCTCCGGACTTTGGCCTGTTTGTTTTTTTATGTTAGATCTTAAAATCTGCCAGCAGACCCATGTGGTAATGCCAAAGCCATAGGTGTGCACCACCTGGTCATATTTTAACAAATCTGTGATAATCCACCACGAATACAGCACCGGCTGTGCACCATTCTCAGTGAAGGCTTCTGGTAAGCGCACTAATCCTCCTGCCATATGCAGTAAGCCCCAGCAGCTCATGCCCCATAACACTCCGTTGGAAAAATTCACTCGCCTGTGCACCAACACTAAACTCGTGATCAGCACTGCCATCACCACAATATAAAAAACAAATTCCGTGTTGCCTTGTCTAATAGCCGCCATGATTGCAATCAGCATATAAAGAGCGCTAAAGGTAATCAGTGCCGGGCTAAATCTTGGGCGGTTGTTATCCATAAAAATAAATCAGTATACACAGTGACAGACTCCCCTCTTTTTTTCCATCGTAGAATAAAAAAAATAGTTTACCATCTATCACACTAAGCATCACCCATGAAATATCGCTCACTCATTTTCGACTTTGACGGCACCATTGCTGATACTCTCGACGAGGCATTGAGCATTTATAATGAAATGGCAGGCGAGCATAACCTGCGCACCATTAAAGACGAAGAGGTACATTATTTACGGCATATGAAGCTTAGTGATTTTCTAGATCACTTGGCCGTACCGAAAAGGCTTGTTCCCAAATTACTCTATAAGGGCACCCGCATACTTAAGTCTAGGATTAGTCAGTTGCCGATGGTGACTGGTATGGACGAGGTCTTGCCTAAGTTAAGAAAACAGAGTGATCATTTTGGCATCCTAACGTCCAATTCAGTTGAGAATGTAGAGCTGTTTCTAAAGCATCACGGCTTGCAGGATGTTTTCTCTTTTGTCTCATCCACTTCGAAGCTGACCGGTAAAGCTAAGCATTTACGTTCCATATGTAGAACCTTCTCCATCGAGGCTGATGACATCATCTATATCGGAGACGAAATACGTGATGTGAAAGCCGCGAAAAAAGCGGGAGTCCCAGTAGCAGCGGTGGG
>DBBL01000195.1:1360-8460 GCA_002292185.1 Akkermansiaceae bacterium UBA985
GTGACCCTCTGCCCTGCTGGGTGATCCTCTATTGCGTTACTTACTCAGTAACATCTTGATGCCAAAGACCAGTAAAACGACGCCAAAAATTCGGGTCAGGTATTGGTTGCTGAGCTTGTGCATTAGGTCTGTGCCAAACCAAGCTGCAAGCGCTGCTGCCACTGCTGCGAGGGCAACAACTCGCCAGTCAATGAGGCCTGGCTCTTTACGCAAGGAGGTGTTCAGCGTGGCCACCAGAGCAATAATGACAATGACGGCCAAGGAAGTCGCTACCGCTTTTTTTTGTTCGAAACCTAAAACTGTCACAAAAGCTGGCACCATCACAATTCCGCCACCCACACCACAAAGCGCCCCTAGTAAACCAGCGATAACACCAGTAAAGGCGGCAATGACAAGAGTCTTCATTCTAGGATAAAAGTAGATGGGTTAGGATGTGCAAACCGTAGCTATGAGGCGGTGGAGTACCGTGCGGTGATCAAGGCCTGAACTGACCAACGATTTATCCGCATCCAAACAAGCCTGCATCGCCTGCCCCAGCTTCTCTACCCCAAAGGCCTTGGCATTCTGACTGGCCAAAAATAAAGGGTAAGCATTCACCCCGCCTGCCTTTTTCTGAGGTAGCCATGCGCGCTCGTTAGCAGGTAAAGCATCAAGGGCGCCGGCATACTGTTTATAATTATTACTGGGTACATTGCGGCCCTGACTAACAACTGCGGACATGAACAGGTTACGCACCGTCGGTATGATGGAGGCTCTTAAAATACCAATGGCGCTCTCTTTGCGTGCAAGCTGTTGATCGATCAGCTCAAATGCCCGCCCTGCATTTTTTCTCTGCAAGGCATTGCCAATTTCAAAAACAACACCCGCATGACTCAGCGGCACCAGTAAGCGCACATCATCCTCATTGATCTCGCGGCGATCACCCAAGTAGACATCCAGCTTGTCGAGCTCACTACTGATCTGGCGTGTGTCGACGCCAACCAAGGTGATAAAAAGATCCAAAGCATGCCCAGAAAAACTGAGTCCCAACTCCCTCGCTTTGTTTTTAACCATCGGAATCATTTCCTGCTGCCAACCATCACGGCCAACATCAGGTTTATCAAACACCTCAATGTTTCCGACTTTGTTGAGGAACTTGTAAAATCTTCTGCCCTTATGAATTGCGCTACTACTTATCAGGAAATGTACATCCTCTGGCAGCCCCTCCTCAAGGCAGCTAATCAGCGCCTCAGTTCCCTCCTTCGCGCGCTCGGCTTCACTAGTGCGGTCACTGCCGGTGAAGTTAGCATTTTTTAGCCACACTGTCTTACCACCCCCAAAAAACGGCAAGGTCTGTAAGGCCTCAATGGCTTTGCCGCAGGCGATGTAGGCCTCCTCAGCATTACTGACCGTGCCATCGATTGTTTCCTGAGAAAAATCATCGCCGCCTTCTGGCTTCAGTTTGGTAAAGAGCGCCAACGCCGCCTCAGCCACATTGCCCTCATCTGAACCATAGATAACATGGATTTGACTCACGAAACAAAGGATTAGAAATGGTGCGCCAACAAGCAAGTTCTAAAAGAACCTCTCACTCAGGATGATAATAAAACCAATGGCATACCCCAAAGGGGGGATAGACAAACATTTACAACTCTCTACATTAATCTCTATTGATTATTCACCACAGACGTTGATTTCCTCAAAAATTTGCAACATTTCAATCGTGGTATAAGTATTGATCACACAAGTTTTAAAACACGCCTTTATCATGATATCCTTACGCAGATCTATTCTTGCCGGTTTCTCCGGTCTTCTCTTATCCGTTCCTACAGCTAACGCGGAACCGACCAATTCTCAGGCAACTGCCAAGCCCTTGAAAGCCCTGCTGATCGCCGGCGGTTGCTGCCACGATTACGCTGAGCAGCACAAAATCATCTCTAAAGGCCTGCAAAGCCGCGCTAATATACGTGTCGACGTCATCTGGACTCCGGACAAGTCCGTTGATCCCCCCTTCGATTTCTTCAAGAATGCTGACTGGGCCAAAGGTTATGATGTCGTCATTCATGATGAATGCGCCGCTGGCAACAAAGATCCGCAGGTATTAACTAACATCCTCAACGCTCACAAAACAGTGCCTGCCGTCCACCTTCACTGCGCGATGCACTCATACCGCACCAAGGAATGGGCTAAGCACCTCGGCCTCCAATCCACGAGCCATGGCCCCAAAGCACCAATCTCTGTCGAAATCGTTGATCAAGAGCACCCCATCACTAAGCCTCTCAAAAGCTGGATCATCACCAAAGATGAGCTCTACAATAATGCCGAGGTTTTCGACGCTCACGCACTTGCGATCGGTAACCAGACCTACAAAAAAGGAGGTAAGGATGTTACCGACTCCGCTATTGTAGCTTGGGTAAATACCACACATGGAGCTCCCTCATTCTCTACTTCACTAGGTCATTACAATGAGGTCGTTCAAAGCGAGGAATACCTCGGTCTTATCACCCGCGGAGCCCTCTGGGCCTGCGGTAAAATCGATAACCCTGCCTACATGACTCCTTACACCGGCTCCAATACCGTTACCGAGATCCCAGCCAAAGCGGCTAAAAAAAAAATAAAAGCCAAGGCTCAGCCTTAGGAACAAAACTAGGCACCCCGCCCGCTAACGCGATCTTTGTCAAAGTCACCGCCCAATCGACCCAGACAGGCAACGGCCACCACACCTGGCAGGCAATAGACAACAACCCAAAAACCCGCTGGTGCGCCAACTCGGGAGACAAACCCGCCTGGATTCAGTTCGAGTTTGAAAAACCAGCTACCCTCAGTGGTGCCAAAATCGATTGGGAGCATCGCAGCGAGTGGATGCAGTATAGCATCGAGACTTCCGCCGATGGTAAAATCTGGCACAAGGCATTTGATGCCTCAAAAAACACCCAAGGTGGCACGCGTAAGGACACCCTCTCCGCCACTGGTATTCGCTTTCTCAAGCTCAACATCCTTGGCCAAAAGAGCAACTTATGGCCAAGCCTCTGGGAACTCTCCCTCTTCGGCCAAGATGGCAAAAAACTTCCCTTGTTCCCCCGCGTTGAACAGAAAACAGCAGCAGCAGCTCCAGCAGCTAAACCCTCCGCTAAGAAAGACTCCTATAAAAAGTCAGGAAACTACAAACCCCATCCTCATCGCCTGAGTGCGGGGGAAGAGGTTAAGCTACTCAAAGATGTCACTGTCCCAGAGGGATTTACAGCCAGCCTTTTTGCCCCATGGCAAATGGCGAACTACCCCACCTATCTAGCCGCCGCTCCAAATGGTGACCTCTATGTATCTTCTGATGGCAACGGCTCTGTTGGTCGTGATCCCGGACGCGGACGCGTGCTGCGCCTGCGCGACACCGATAACGATGGCCGCGCAGACGAGGTAACTGAGTTCGTCAAGGATGTTGACTCCCCTCGAGGTCTGCTTTGGGATCATGACCGCCTCTATCTGCTACACCCACCACACATCAGCGTCTTCCACGACAAGGATGGAGATGGTATTTCCGAATCCAACGAGCGCCTCATCTCTGACATTGCCTTTGGCTATAAAGACCGGCCCGCCGACCACACCACCAATGGTTTAGAAATAGGGCCCGATGGCTGGATCTACATCGCCGTCGGAGACTTCGGTTTCATGAAGGCCACCGGTGCCGATGGGCGCACCTTACAAATGCGCGGTGGCGGCGTGGTTCGTTTTCGTCCTGACGGCAGTGGTATGGAAACTTTCTCAGATGGAACGCGCAACACCTACGGCATTGCCATCACACCCACGCTCGATTTTTTTGCCCGTGACAATACCAATGACGGTGGCGGTTGGAACGTGCGCCTACATCACCTCTCAGGCCTTGAGGATCACGGCTACCCCCGCCTCTACATGAATTTTGCGGATGAAACCGTGGCTCCACTTGCCGACTACGGTGGCGGCTCGGGTGTTGGTGCCTTCTACCTAGGCGAACCCGGCATCCCCGCTGCCTGGAACCACCGCCCCTATACTTGTGACTGGGGTCGCCAAGGCTCCTACCGCCACATTCTTGAGCCCAATGGTGCTACCTTCAAGGAGACCGCCAAGCCGGAAATCCTGATCAAAATGTCACGCCCTACCGATACTGACGTCGATGGCCTGAGTAATATTTACCAGGCCTCGTGGAAAGGCCCTGCCAGTTTCAGTTGGAAGGGGCCTGAGCATGGATACATCGCCCGGGTCACTCCTACTGGTTACCAGCCAAGCCCCCTCCCCGACTTTGCCACACTCAGCGACAAACAGCTCGTCGATCTAATCCGCACCTCTCCCAGTCATGTGCGCTCACTTAGCGCCCAACGCGCTCTGCTACGCCGCCCTGCTAATAATGAGACTAACAAGGCACTACTGGTGGCCGCTCAGGACAGCTCGTTGACTCTTGGCAAACGTATTCTAGCGCTTTACGCCATCAGCCAGCGCGGTGTCGATAGCCAGCAAAGCCAGGGTGTGCTCGATCTCATTCTTCCTGCATTTGCCTCTACCCCGACAGATGACCCCATCATGCCATTTGTTACCCGCGCACTTGGTGAGCTCGCCATTGATACTCGCACATTAGGCAAGCCTGGACCGACACCAGCAAGCTTTCTAAGGAGCCAACTACAGGCTTCCCAACATCGTGCAGTTCTTGAGGCAATCATCGCGGCGACCTTCCAGGGTAAAAACGAACTTGCTGGAGACATTGCTACCCACCTCGCCAGCAAAGACCCCCTCATTGCCCATACTGCTTTCCGCTCCCTTGCCAAGCTCGGGGCCTACGAAGTAGCACTCGCCAAGCTTGACTCCGATGACCCAAGCACACGCACCGGTGCATCACTCGCCCTGATGCGTATGCACAAAACAGAAGTGGTAGACGCTTTACTCGCAAAGCTCAACACCCTCGCCGATCCCGCCAAGCGCAGCGCTATTCTCGCCACCCTTGCTCGCCTCTACCAGTGTGAGGGAGAGTGGAAGGGAGACTCCTGGAGCACACGTCCCGATACTCGTGGCCCCTACTACCAACCGACGACTTGGGAGCAATCAACACGTATTCTGGACAGCCTCAATAACGTGCTCGAAGATCCCTCAACCACCAGCAAGGAAAACTCCACATTAGTCTCTCTGCTCGGCACGAACCGTATTCAAAACGATCGCGGCTTACGGCGTATCATCACCTTGGCTCAGAGTGATAGTTCGCTCCTTCCTACCCTCCTGGCCCAGCTGGCGGATAAGGAAAGTATTCCTACCGAAGCCATCCCGCTTGTAATCCAAGCAGCCAAAAATTCAAAAAACCCCGCCACCACGCATAGTATTGCCATCCGGATTTTACTCACCCTCAATCATCCCGAAGCCTTCGACGCACTTATGAGCTCCCTTGAGGCTCTGATCAATGACGGCAGTGCTAGCAAAGTCCGTGAAGACATACGCAACCTGTTACTCGCCTCGCCCAAGCTCGAGAACTACCTCGATCAATTTACCACATTGTTCGAGCAGGATCCTGGGAGTGCCAAAGGGCGCTGGTCTGCTCAGGCGCTACTGCAACTCGCCAGCGGTAAGAATATCAGCATTGAAGCTCGTGAAAGCAGCCGCAAAACCATCGCCTCTAACTGGTCTAAGGGAGCCGCTCAGCAACACAGCCTGATGGAGGCCGCCTTCTGGACCAAGATCCCCTACCTCAACGACCATGTTAGCATGATGCTCAACTCTCCCGACGCTGGTCTCAAACGTCGTGCTCAGGGAGCCGCCAGCCGACTCGGGATACAGGCTCCTGGTGCTGATAAAACCCCCAAGATTTCCACACTCAAAGCGGAGCAAGCTGTGACTCAGATCCTTAATCATAAACAAGCTAATAGCGTTCTCGGCGAAGCTGTCTTTGCACGTGCCACCTGCAACGCCTGCCACACAGTGAGTGCTGATGAGCCCCCCAAGGGACCTTATCTGGGATCTATTGCCAACATCCTCCAGCCCAAAGATCTTGCAGAGGCGCTTATCATTCCTAACAAAGCCATCGCCCAAGGCTTCAAAACAAACCTCATCAGCCTGAAAAGCGGTGCTGTTCACATGGGATTTGTCACCGATGAAGCTGGTGAAACGGTCACCATCCGCGACATCACCAGCAAACAAAGTATCTTCAAAAAATCAGACATCACCAAGCGCGACACCCTGCCCACCTCACTCATGCCCGCAGGTCTGATGAATAGCTTCACCGTGCACGAAACCGCCAGTTTACTGAGTTATATAAGCGGCCTCGCCAAGTAAATCGTCACCGATCAAAATTGCTTTCTGATGGCTACCGAGCCAAATCCTTGTGGGTCACCTTGAGATTTAAATTGCTTGCTGCGGTAGGTATGCACGTAACCAAACTCCCAGTTACCGCGGCGCACCCCAAAGCCTATGTAAGCCTCTCCAAGGAGCGGCTCCCTTTTGATATTACTATCGTAACTCCTAAACACTGGCCCATCGATAGTGATATCATGAAAAACCGCACTCCCCCGAGCACCTAAGATAGCATAGCCCGACCATCGCTCACCACCGCTTTCCCCATTGCTAAAAAGCCTCTGGGTGTGCGCCGTCTGTGTCAACCTAGCATCAGAAAACTCCACTGGTAAATTCCAGCCGATACGAATGAGTCCACCAACGTGAATGTCTGTAAGAAAATTACCTAATGATACACCCGTCTCATGGAAGCCATCGATCTCCAAGTTCATCGGCAAGCTTGCATCTTCCAGTAAATGCCAGCGTCTTTTTTGGTTAAAGACAATGTTAAGTGTTGGCTCGTTGGGCATTTGGCTGTCCCAGCCTTGGAATTTATCTAGATCACGAATATCATGAATGTAGTCCTGGGTATCTTCTGCAAAAGCATGTGGTCCCACCGTGCCTAATGATATTTCCACTGAGTTTAACGTGCGATGATCACGAGCATGTACAGAAAAACCAAGTCCTAACCAACCAACATAGGGCCGGTCCCCTGGGTCCGGCTCGGCCGAGAACTTATTCTCAGGTGTGAACATTTGTTGAGTAAGGGCAAAGCCATAGCTATAACGAACCTTGGATCTGTCACCCAGTCCCCAAATACTTTTCATCAGCTCCGAGCT
>DBBL01000195.1:8497-8845 GCA_002292185.1 Akkermansiaceae bacterium UBA985
GTGATATAAGAAAGCCTTCCCCCTGATGTGTAGTTCGCATCCTCGCCATTAAAGAGGTCATTCTCATAGTAAAATGTTAGATAACTATGTTGCTCTTCTTGTGTATTGAGAAGTCCCTCACCTAATACTTGATCATCAGCAAAAAGTGCTAATGTGGATGCGGTTGATAGAGTACATATTAATATCAGTGTTAAATTACCTTGGAACTTTTTGGGGTTGAAATGACCAAACATAAGGGCGTTTTATAAGGGTGCTTTTATTTTTTGGGTGGGGGGGCTCCTACCAAACTGGTGGAACAATTAACTCGTCCCCGATCTTAACATCAATTTTACCACCAGGGAATGAACC
>DBBL01000195.1:8856-12438 GCA_002292185.1 Akkermansiaceae bacterium UBA985
CCAATAATTCCTGTACCACGCCTGATAGCGAGTTCCGTGCCCTCTCTTACTTGGTTGGCCAATTTAACATCTAGCACGATGACATAGATACCCTGATCCTGCGCCACTTCACTTACCTGAGCCATGAGTGTTGCTATTGAAATGAGTTTTGCCCGCCGCTGTTCCCTGTTCTGCTTACCAGCCTCCCGCTCCGTCATGACCTCTGTTTCTGCCTCAGCTTGTTCACGCTTCTTTTTCTCGGCTGCGACCTGCTCCCGAAGAATGATGTTCTGTTCTTCAAGTTCACCTAATTTTTCCACTGACATATTTTGGGGTGGAGATGCCGCTTGAGGTGATCCCCCGTAAGCTTGACTAGTTCGCATGCGCGCAATCTCCGCTTGAAGCCGGAAATTTTCTTCCATCAGTGCCTTGGCACTTGTGCGGCGGCCATCCTCAGCCTCGCCACCCTTCATCGCACTGTATGACAAAATTAACGCTGCAATCAGCATTGCAGCGGTAGAGCCAAGTAAAATATGCGTGATATTCATGAGGGCAATTTGAACCTAAGAACCCTTATTTAACAAGATCTAATCTTGTGTTACTTATTATATGACGACCTATAATTTTAAGTATCTGTATTACTACAATCTTGCCAAATGAAATCCCCCAAGCCAGCTTCCTGTCCATGGGTCAAAGTGGCATGAGTATGGCTGTCCTAGGCAGTGGCAGTAAAGGCAACGCAGCGCTTGTGCGCTGTGGTTCTACCCATATTCTTGTCGATGCTGGTTTCAGTGCTAAGCAACTCGTCCTTCGCATGAATGCATTAGGTGTATCTCCAGAGCAACTGGATGCTATTTTAATCACCCACGAACATAGCGACCACGCACAAGGAGTTGATGTGTTGTTACGCCAACGGTCCATTCCCGTTTTTGCCAATGCTTTGACGCGTGAAGCACTTAGTCATAAAATGAAAAGCACCATCACATGGAAGGTATTTCATAGCGGTCAGGAGTTTAGTATAGGGGATCTGATGGTTAACAGCTTCCGTATTCCGCACGATGCTGCAGAACCGGTAGGATTTATTATCACTGGGGGTAGCAGCCGACTCAGCATGGTTAGTGATGTTGGTCATGTGACCAATCTGATGCGTGAGAGTTTAAAAGGGTCTGGCGGGCTCTATATTGAGGCAAATTATGACCACGCCTTGCTTGAGATGGATACCAAACGCCCCTGGGCAACCAAACAACGTATCGTCTCCCGTCACGGACACCTATCCAACAGTCAGACTGCCGATCTTCTTGCTGAAATTGCATGTGAGAAACTAAAAATAGTCATGCTCAGTCACCTAAGCTCGGATTGCAACAGCCCGGACATTGCCTCACAGGCTGTGTCGAACTCTCTGGAGCGGTGTGGCTTTGATCAGGTCGATGTATTTTGTGCGCATCAAGACGAGCCATCTCACTGGATTGACATCCCCATTACTTGCAATGAAAGTGCGTAATGAGGCGCACAATGTTTACCCATGTTAATCGACGATTAGGCGCATCGGGATCATATTCGAGTGGTCGAAGCCCTCTTTTTTGAAGAAATTTTGAGATTCACTACTTATCTTATCGGTAAGCAGGGTGATCCTTTTGAAGTTTTTACGTTTCGCAAATTCTTTAACATAGTCGAGTAACATGGTGCCATAACCTTGTGCACGGTGGTTTGGGTGTATCACAAAGTCTTCAAGTAGAATCACTAAGCCTCCCATCGCGGTGGAAATAGTGAATAATAAATTCACCATACCAAAAATACGGTCATCATTACGTAGCACAAAAATACGACCGCGATTGGGTTGTTCTAAAATGAGTGCCAAGCCGCGTTCGTGGGCTTGCTTGTTTGGCATAAAATCACCCTGGAGGTTCATCAATTCTTCAACCAACTGCACCAACTTTGGTAGATCCTCGATGGTTGCCGGCTCTACCCGAACATTTTGCTGCAAGAAAGCCTCTTTGTTTAAATGTGAATTTTCCATCTGATACGCTTTTTTTAGCATCATTTGGGCCTCTGTGGAGTTTTTTTTAAGAAATTTGCGAATCTGTAAGAATGGCGGGTTGACAAGAGACGAAAATTCCCTAGGTTGCCCGCCCGTCCGCTCTGTATTTTCGGGCATCATTCATCATCACTGATTAATCATCTACCACTTTCACTATGAAACGCACCTATCAACCATCCAAGCGCACCCGCAAACGTCAGCACGGATTCCGCGCACGCATGAGCACCAAGGCTGGTCGCGATTGTCTTCGTCGCCGTCGTCAAAAGGGCCGCAAGCGCCTGCTTCCTAAGGGTGCTGAGATTCATTTCAAGCGCCACATCAAGCAGCACACCAAGGCTGCTTAATGGTCGCTGCCTAAGCTACACACAACTGTGAGTAATATTTCCACGGCCACCTTATCACAGGTGGCCGTTTTTACATTCACCCCTTTTGCTTCCAGTCATCATGCGCCTCACAAGAAAATACAGCATGACTCGCCATGGGGAATTTTCCCAGGCACGCAAACTGGGCGGGGCTAAAAGTGGTAATTATCTGGTGGTTAGCACATTGCCTGAATCGAGCTTACCACACCATAAAGCTGGGATTATCATCACCCGAAAAATTGGTAATGCCGTTACCCGTAATCGACTCCGACGTCGCATTCACAATATTCTCGCTAAACACATTGAAGAGATCGACTGCTCCCAAGGTAAACGTTATATCGTAACCATCTTACGCTGGCGCGCTCCACAAGCTACTAGCGAGGAACTTGAGAAAGATTGGCTAAAACAAGCACGCCGGCTCGGTATGCTTAAACCCACCATTTAATTCGACTCACACAACTCACCTGCTCATATGCTTGCCAAGATCCTGAGCGGATTCATCTACTGCATCATCCGCATCTACCAAAAAGTGATCAATCCAGCTATTAAGGCTGTTACTGGTCCTCATACTGGATGTAGATTCCACCCCACATGCTCCAACTATTTTCTACAAGCTGTCAAAACACATGGCCCTTATCGGGGATCGTGGCTTGGCACTTGTCGCATTTTTCGTTGCCACCCTTGGGGTAAATCGGGAGACGACCCAGTTCCCCCGAAAAAATAATTTTCAACAAACATCATCAACCACTAATCATTACTTAGCATGGACCGGAAAGCTTGGATCATACTCACCATCTGCGGGATACTACTCGCACTCAACTTCTATTACAAACCAGAGCCACCTCAACGAGCTCCGGTCACCACCCAACCAGAAAACAGCGAGCCGAGCAGCACTGCTAATGGTAACAAAAGCGCTACTGGGATGGAATCAGCAGCAGAGCCGCAAGGCGGGCTTTTCAATGAGCCGCCCGTGCCCGCTGTCGGTGAAAACATCGAAACCCTTACATCCAAAAATAAAGAGGGAGAGGATGTAGTTGAGTTTGCTATCTCATCAAGTGGTGGTGGTATCAAAACAGCCACCCTGTTAGGTCAGTATGCTGTAGGCTCTGACACAGAGAAGGTCGTGCTCAACATGCACTCTCCAGCAACGATAGGATCTATTTGTGACGGCCCAGACGATTTTGCTGATCTTTATTATGATCT
>DBBL01000195.1:12552-27373 GCA_002292185.1 Akkermansiaceae bacterium UBA985
TACTCACTCTTTGCTGGATCAGCTTCACCACTTCACCCGAGTGAGTGGGAAAATCAGGGCGGGGCCTTTTTCCTCGATAATGGATCACTCACCAACAAGGATAGTAATTGGTTCAAAAAGGGGTTTTTCCGCGGCGCTCGTCAACTCTTCAGCGAAACCGTCAACGACCTCGAATACGCAGGTGTATCCAACCAATTCTTTACCACACTGATTCGTCCCGACCGCAAGTACGTTTCCAACTTCTGGGCCAAGTCGAGTAGTATTCGTATCGCAGGTGATAATCCGGATAGTCCAAAATACGCTGTTCGATCCGGCTTTTCACTCCCTGAGCGCAAACTCGCTCCCGGTGAATTGGAAAATTTTTCATGTAACCTTTACCTTGGGCCCAAGTATTACAGCGTCCTGAAAAAAATGGAGAACGACACTGCCGAAGTCATGAACTACGGCTGGTTTACTCCTATCAGTGTCCTTCTTAGTAATGTGCTCAACTGGCTTCATAGCACCGCATTTTCTAAGACTGCCGACAAGTGGGCTTGGGGGCTTTCCATCATCGCTCTTACAATCCTAATCCGTATCGTCATTTGGCCACTGCACAATAAATCGACACGCACCATGAAGCGCATGTCCAAGCTGCAGCCGCTGATGAAAGACATCAAGGAGAAGTATAAGGACAATCCTACTAAGCTGAACCAGGAAACCATGAAGCTCTACAAGGATTATCGTATTAACCCGATGGGTGGCTGTCTGCCGATGTTCCTTCAGATTCCCATCTTCTTTGGTTATTATCGTATGCTTCAGTATGCCGTTGAGTTGCGCGGTCAGAGCTTTTTGTGGGTCGATGACTTGTCGATGCCAGATACTGTTTATGAGCTACCGTTTGGTTTGCCGTTCTTGGGAGAGAATATACCGGTCAACCTGCTCCCCATCTTGATGGCTGTGACCATGGTGTTACAAATGAAGATGACCCCCAAGACAGGTGACAAGATGCAACAACGCATCTTCATGTTGATGCCTCTTATGTTCTTCTTCTTCTGTTACAACTTTGCCTCCGCACTAGCACTCTACTGGACCACTCAGAACATCTTCTCTATTGGCCAAACCTGGTTTACCAATCGCATGCCAGAGCCCGAGCTACAAAAACGTAATAAACCAGGGAAGCCTGGTAAAAAAACATTTATGCAGCGCATGGCAGAGCGCGCAGAGCAAATGCAAAAACAGCAAGCCGGTTCAGGTGAGGGTTCCAAAGCGCCAATGCGAAACGCTACACCAAGCGACAAAAAGCAGGTGAAAAAGCGCAATCCTAAAACGGGGGGGTAAGAAGCCTGCTGAACGGTGGGCCGTCATAAACGTTCACCGCTATTAGGCCGCTTGCCTGGGAATCCGCAGGCGAGCCATGAGGGTCTCAGATCGGGTGCCCTCTAGACACCCCTCAAACAAGCAAACGATACCCGTCCGCCTTCTGATTTCTCTTCGTGAGGTTGTTTATTTTTTGCCCGCCTCTGGCTCTACTGCTGACGTTATTAGTTCAGCAAAAACCATCGTTCCGGCATCTGTTTCGAGGGTGCTAATAACGGTAACGTCTTGGGTGGTGTTTAGCTTGTTGCTGGCATGGTTCACCACAATCATCGAACCATCCGGCATATAACCCACCGCCTGATTTTCATCCTTGCCTGCACGCACGAGGGGCAGCCGGATGCGCTCACCCACCGCTATTTTGGGTTTAAGTGCGTGAGTAAGATCATTGATGTTTAATGTTTTGACGCCCTGTAAGCGTGCCGTTTTAGCCAAGGCCTCATCGGCTGTCAGTAGTTTGGCACCTAGCAAACGGCAAATAAACAACAGGCGTGCGTCCATTGAATCAGAGGCATCTTCCGTCTCAGAGTCCTGAATGGTTATCTGGAACTGGTCCCCTGTTTGTAAACGCTCTAAAACATCCAAACCCCTTTGTCCGCGTGCTTGTTGGCTTGGCGTGCTTGAGTTGGCCATGATGTGCAGATCCTCAAAAACGAAGCGGGGAATGATGAGGTTTCCATCAACAAAACCCGTCTTAAGTATCCTGTAGAGACGGCTGTCCGTGATAACGTTGATGTCCAGTAGTATTGGTCGACCTGGGGATGAGTCTTGTTGAAATCGAATGTAAGGAATAAGCAGGGAGAAGTCATCCCTTCCGCTTCGTAGTGCCAATACTGAGCCAAGAAAACCTAAACTCGCGTAAAGTGATGCGTTTAGCACCAGGGTGATGGACTCAAATTGCTCTACTTTTCCCTGAAGCGTAGCTTCGACCAATTTTACCAAACCCCGTGATAGCAACCACGCACAGAAAACACCTATCAATAGACCCACTGTGGCATTAGAAAACCCACGCAAGGTAAATTTTTTGGTCAATGATTCAACTAATATGAAAAACACGGCCAAGACCAAGCCGCCTACGACCCCTATCCATATTTTTTCTGATCCTGCGATATGGTTTGCCATCGCTGCCCCAGCTAGCTCACAAATCAATAAATAGACCAACCTTGCTATGTTGACTGAGCGTATACCCGTTAACCTTTCCATGGTTGGCAGACTGCATGATTCATTATCATACGGCAAGTCTAAGTCTACCGCCGGTATTGGGTGTGTTTAAGAAAGGGGTATTATCAGCACTATCAAGATACAGTGATTGCTTGTAATGTGAGGTGTAAGAAGCATTTATACCCATATGAATATCCCCGAGTTTACTACCCATGAAGATGTAATGTTTTTTGATACTGATTGTGCTGGAGTCGTTAACAATATTGCTTATCTCAGGATGATTGAGACTTGTCGTACTCACCTAGGAGCAAAAATGGGCATGGATTTTCAATCGATGGGCTCGAGTCAGCTTTATCCGGCCGTATTACGAACAGAAATCGATTATCGTGTTCCCGCCGTGCTGGGAGATAAACTCAAAATTTATGGGAAACTCGAACTGCTCGAGCGTGTTCGCTTTTGGTGCTCTTTTGTAATGACTAGAGAAAGTGACGATAAGGTGCTCGTCACGTGCCGCCAGTCACTCGCGATGGTGCAAATGGGCGACGGTAAGCCGGCACGCCCTACTCGTCTTCCTGGCGAATGGACAAGCCAATGGGGGCATCTCCTCGGGTAGTGCTTGCTGGTTTGATTAAAAATACCGATATTTAACCTATTCTCCTTCTGCGGTTGCCTGAATGTCTGTTAAGGCGGCGATGAAGTCCCCTAGGATTTCTGTTGGCACCATGATGGTGTCTCGGTTACCCGACACATCTTCTGTAATTTTTACCACCATGCCTCTGGCGTTTTTCTTTAAGTCCAAATAAAACGTTTTACGGTCTGCTAAAATCTTTTCTGTGTGTAACAAGTCGTCGTTATTCATGTGGTTCTTAAAATTAAGTTCGTTTCTATTTCTCCATAGCATCATCGACTCGTCAAGCTGCTTGTTTAAATACAGTAAGTTCTTGTCGTGTGCTGGTTGAACGAACGATAAGAGAGGTTATTCACTTATTATATTAAGATTCTATTTGGTACCCATATATATTCTTCTTCTTCTATTTGTGAGTAACTCATCAAAATGTCCGTTTCTCAGCATAGGAGTAGGTGTTCCACGTGATTAATAAGATGGGGGTGACCACGGAAACAATCAGGGTGAAACAGGGCTATAGAGAAACGAGACACAAATAAACACAGGGATTAACAAATTACTCACATTCTAGAGGGGCTTGTTCACAGCTTGCCAAAAAGAAAAAGCTAAGCGCATAATTCAACCATGCTTACACCAGATGAAGATATTCATTGGATGAAACTTGCTCTAAAGCAAGCGAGCAACGGGGTGGGCACCACATCACCGAACCCCCCTGTAGGGGCTGTTATCGTTAAAGGGGGCAAACTCATTGGTAAGGGGTGGCACCAAAGAACTGGAGGACCGCACGCCGAACGCGAAGCAATCGCAGACGTGCTGAAACAACACCAACCCGAAGCACTTAATGGCGCAACGATTTACGTGACACTGGAGCCGTGCTCGAGCCACGGTCTAACGCCACCATGCACAGATGGAATCATAGCTGCAGGAATCACACGTCTTGTCTATGGATCCCAAGACCCCAACCCCAAGCATGTTGGGGTAGCAAAAACAATCATGCACTCTGCCGGGTTAGAAGTGCACAGCGGTGTTTATCGGGCTGCATGTGACAAACTCATCAGACCTTTTACAAAGGTTCAGCAAACAGGATTGCCCTGGGTGACTCTCAAGTCAGCAATCAGTTTAGATGGCAAAACAACCCGTCGCCCAGCTGAAGGCCAGTGGTTGAGTTCTCCCGAGTCACGAGAATACGTGCAAAAAATGCGATACCAGTCAGATGCGATCATCACCGGCGGCAACACAGTCAGGATGGACAACCCATCACTCACACTAAGATCAACGAACAGACCTGATAAACAACAACCGTGGCGCATGGTTATTACTCGTGGGAAAAAAGAAGCCCTACCACAAGATTACCAACTCTTTGGCGATGAGCACGCCAACAGAACTCTCATTCAAGAACATGGAGACATACTCTCAGCGCTTAAAACTCTAGCCAACAAAGGGTGTAATTCTGTCTTGGTGGAAGCAGGCGGAACCCTTATGGCGGCCATTCTTCAACTAGAGCTCGCTGATGAACTCGTTATATTTTATGCCCCGATGCTTACCGGCGGTGCGGATGCTGGGTTTGGGCAATTAACCCCTGAAGTTGTTTTAGAAGAACAACAATTTACCAGAATAGGGAGTGATATTATGATGCGCGCAACCATAAAAAAACCAACTCCCCCTCAACTTGTTTACCCTGAAGGCAAACAAAAATGAGAGATAGCTGGTTTGCTTAAAAAACAGCGGATTGCTGTTCTTACTCGCGTGGACGAGCTTCGTTTACTTTGAGGTTACGACCGTCAAGATCGTTGCCATCAAGTTCACGAATTGCACGCTCGCCGTCTTCGGCGCTTTCCATTTCAACAAAACCGAAGCCCTTTGAGCGACCAGTGTCACGGTCAGAGATAACGTTTGTTTTGCTGACTGCACCAAACTGACCAAAGAGGTCGCGTAGTTGTGAGTCAGTTGCGGAGTAAGGTAGATTACCTACGTAGATGTTCATTATTGTATAAAGTTGCGCATTATTATTATTTTAACCGACCAACGGAGCGCACTCACCAATCGAGAAGTTTCTGACATTATTGTGCAGAAGCCTGATACCACCACCACCTTGAAACTTGTAAAGTAACTCAGTAATGTTGATCAGGCACGGCAACATACAGAAAAAATGAAATATGTCAACAACTCAACTTCAAGCTATTATTGTGGCGGTTTTTTAAGCCCTGAGCCAATTAAGCACTAGGCGTGATATTCCTGAAGTGTTGTTACTGTGAGTTCGTTCTCCTGGAGAGAGCGAATGGCTAGGATGGATGCCTCTGCCGCAGAAAGGTTGGTGCAGTGAGATATGGTATTGGCCACCGCTCCTGATCGAATGGTTACCTCATCTTCTCTTGCCTCATGTCCACTTGGGGTGTTGATGATAAATTGGATTTCGCCATTCTTCATCATATCCATTACATTGGGGCGTTTTTTCTCAGCCAGTTTGTAAAGCCTCTCTACTTCGACGCCTTCAGCTTTGAGGCGTTTATAGGTGCCCCCGGTTGCAACAATAGAAAAACCAAGCTCAGCTAACTCGCGAGCAATAGGCACGGCGCGGTCTTTATCACGATTATTGACAGAGAAAAACACATTGCCCTCAGTTGGAAGTGGGTTGAAGGCACTAATCTGCGCCTTGGCGTATGCCATGCCCATGTCTTCATCAATACCCATCACCTCACCCGTGGATTTCATCTCTGGCCCAAGAACAATATCAATGCCCGGGAAGCGCGGCCATGGGAACACAGCTTCTTTGACGCAGTAGTGTGCCGGGAGAATTTCTTCTGTAAAACCAAGTTCCTTCAGTGTTTTACCAACCATGATTTTGGCAGCAAGCTTTGCAAGAGGAACACCAATGGATTTGGAGACAAAAGGAACCGTGCGTGAGGCACGAGGATTAACCTCGATGACATAGAGTTCCTCGTCCTTGACCGCAAATTGGATGTTCATCAAACCGAGCACACCAAGCTCACTCGCGAGATCTTTGGCCGCCTTGAGGATTTGTGTCTTGATGGATTCTGACAGTGAGAATGCAGGAATCACGCAGGCTGAGTCACCTGAGTGAATACCAGCTTGTTCAATGTGCTGCATGATAGCTCCAACCACAGAAGTCTCACCATCTGAAATGCAATCCACATCAACTTCAACAGCAGCCTCTAAAAACCGATCTACAAGCACCGGGCGGTCTGGTGACACATCAACAGCATCATTCATGTAACCGACGAGGTCTTCACTATTGTAGACAATCATCATCGCACGACCACCCAGAACAAAGGACGGTCTGACTAATACTGGATAGCCAATTCTCTCAGCCACGACGACAGCCTCTTCAGCATTCACCGCTGTTCCAGCTTCTGCTTGTTTTAAGCCGATTTTATCAAGTAGTGCGGAGAAGAATTTTCTATCCTCGGCAAGCTCGATGGATTTGGGAGACGTTCCAACAATAGGCACACCGTGTCTTTCAAGATCAGCAGCCAGATTGAGGGGTGTCTGTCCGCCAAACTGAACAATGACGCCGTCTGGTTTTTCCTGATCACAAATATTTAATACGTCCTCAAGTGTGAGAGGTTCAAAATAAAGTTTGTCACTCGTGTCGTAATCTGTGGATACCGTTTCAGGGTTAGAGTTTACCATCACGGTCTCATAGCCGAGCTCTTTAAGGGCAAAGGCCGCGTGCACACAGCAGTAGTCAAATTCAATACCTTGACCAATCCTGTTAGGACCACCACCAAGAATTACAATCTTCTTATGGTCTGTTTCCTTAGCCTCATTCTCATCACCATAGGTGGAGTAATAATAAGGTGTGTGAGCTTCAAATTCAGCTGCACAGGTATCGACTAAACGATACGTTGGAATGACGCCGGCTTTTTTTCTATCTGCACGGACCTCATCCTGAGAAACACCCCTTGCATGAGCAATCTGATGATCGGAGAAACCGAGGCGCTTCGCTTTACGCAGATCCATCGTTGCCAAGTTCCTGCCTTCATCAACGATGATCTTGAGGTGCTCCAAGAACCAAGGATCGATCGAGGTTGCTTCAAATACTTCTTCTACGGTCCAGTCTTGTTCAAAGGCGGTTTGAAGCCAGAAGATGCGTTCGGCATTTGGCACGTGAAGCATGCGTTCAACTTCCTCATGCGTAGGGTTCTCTTTACCCTTACCATCAAAACCAAAGCCAAAGCGGCCCGTCTCCAGAGAGCGTAGCGCTTTTTGCATGGACTCCTTAAAGGTCCGCCCAATCGCCATGGCTTCTCCCACAGCTTTCATCTGTGTTGTTAGAACAGGGTCTGCCGTTGGGAATTTTTCAAAAGTGAATCTTGGTAGCTTGGTGACAACGTAATCAATCGTTGGCTCGAACGACGCGGGAGTTTCTCGGGTGATGTCATTGGGAAGCTCATCGAGCGTGTACCCGACGGCGAGCTTAGCTGCAATTTTTGCGATTGGGTACCCGGTTGCTTTAGATGCCAGTGCTGATGATCGTGATACCCGGGGGTTCATCTCGATGACAATGCAGCGCCCTGTTTTTGGATCAACGGAAAATTGAATGTTAGATCCTCCTGTCTCAACGCCGATTTCTCTGATGCATGCGAATGATGCATCACGCATGATTTGGTATTCACGGTCTGTGAGTGTCTGTGCAGGAGCCACCGTGATGGAGTCTCCGGTGTGCACACCCATAGGGTCTAAGTTTTCAATCGAGCAGATCACAACACAGTTATCAGCGCAGTCACGCATGACTTCCATTTCATACTCTTTCCAACCTAACAGACTTTCCTCAACCAATACCTCATCAACGGGAGATAAGTCGATACCCCGGTTGACGATGGTTTCAAATTCTTCTTTGTTGTATGCTATACCACCACCGGCACCACCTAAGGTGAAAGCGGGACGAATGATCATTGGAAATGATCCAATCTCAGCGCAAATCACCCTAGCTTCTTCCATAGTGTGAGCTACACCACTTTGAGGAAGGTCGAGGCCGATCTTTAACATCGCCTCTTTGAATCGTAAACGATCCTCACCCTTGTCGATAGCATCGGCGTTGGCACCGATCATTTTGACACCATGCTTATCTAACACTCCGGACTTGAAGAGGTCCATCGATGTATTAAGAGCGGTTTGGCCACCCAGGGTTGGCAGTAAGGCATCAGGTTTTTCTCTGATGATGATCTTCTCTACGATTTCTGGAGTAATGGGCTCAATGAACGTTTTGGGAGCAAACTCCGGATCCGTCATAATCGTTGCCGGATTTGAGTTTACTAGAATGACTTCATAACCCTCCTCGCGCAAAGCTTTACAAGCTTGCACTCCAGAGTAGTCGAACTCACATCCTTGTCCGATCACGATCGGGCCTGAGCCGATCACCAGAATTTTTTTGATACTTTCGTCTTTGGGCATCGGGTGTTGCTAAATTTGTAGGATTTATGCTGACTTTGATGCACTTGTAAAGCTTTGCGCACAACTCAAGCCAACTTTTTAAGACATTACCCCTAAAACAGTAATAGAATCATGCGCATCATACCGCTTTTGGCCGGCGTTTTAGTGACTCATATGGCGCCTTAGTAGACTAAAGCCAACAGCTTTCCCTTGCAGAAAAAACTACAACTCCTTGTATTCGAGTAGCTTACCTGATATTCGCGCAGGCACAACCGCCTTCACGATTACATCATTACCATCATATTCCGTTTCCAAAACTTTAGCGTCACGGTGTAACAAACCTGACAAATCACCACGGCTTTGTGGGATCCGGTAGGTTTGTGTGGATACTCGGTCGGCCAGCATCTCACTGCACCTGACCAATAACTCATCGCAGCCCTTACCTGTGATGGCACTCACTGAGATCGTATTGGGGAATGTGACCTCAAGCCCAGCTAGCTTGACTGGGTCATTGAGCACATCGATTTTATTGAGCACCGTGATGACGGGTTTGTCCCCTGCCCCTAGTTCCTCGAGAACCTCCATCGTGGTTTCGTAATATTTCTCCACCTCAGGAGAAGAGGCATCAAGCACATGAATAATGAAATCTGCTAATACGGACTCTTCTAGGGTTGCTTTGAATGCTTCCACAAGGCGGTGTGGTAAATTTCTGACAAAACCAACCGTATCCGTTAATAATAAGGGCTGACCATCTGGGAGTTCGATCGCCCTGGTGGTGGTATCGAGTGTGGCAAACAGCATATCCTTGGCCATTATATCAGACCCTGACAGGCAGTTTAACAGTGTTGATTTACCTGCATTGGTGTATCCAGCGATTGCCGCGCATGGGACCCCCTGTTTCTCACGCTCCTTACGGCGAGTGCCGCGCTGCTTTCTGACTTCTGCCAACTCACGTTTACATTGGTCAATGCGAGTCCTGGCTAGGCGCCGGTCCACCTCGACCTGCTGCTCACCCATTCCACGGGAGGCACCACCGCCCCCCTTGCCGCCACCGCCATCACCGCCGCCACCACCCTCACGGTCTAGGTGACCCCACATCCGAGTGAGCCTTGGTAATGAATACTGCATTTTGGCGAGATCAACCTGTAACCTTGCCTCACGAGTTTGAGCCCGCTGAGAGAATATATCTAAAATCACCTCCTCGCGGTCGATTACACAAGTATCTGCAAGCTCTTCCCAGTTTCTCTGCTGGGAGGGAAGGAACATATTATCAAAAACGATGCAATCACACTCATGAGCCTTAGCGAGATCAACCATCTCCTGTGCCTTACCCGTGCCACACAAAAACTTCCTATGCAGAGAGCGGGTGTGAACCAAACAGGATTCTATCACCCCGATACCAAGCGTCTTCACGAGTTCACCTAATTCCTCTAGTAGGGAAATAGCCTCCTCCTCCTCACGCTTATCCGAGTAGATCCGGATCAGTAGCGCCCGTTCCACCATTTCCGGCTTGTCCCTGACCTCAAACATATGCGCCAATCAATGCCCCAAGTGACAGCACAAGGCAAGCAACATAATGGATCAACAAGCCCCACTTATCGGGGTGCGTCACCGTATCAGCACTAAGAATCGTCTGATTGCTTCATCGGCACAATCAAAGCGGGCAGCTCAGCCTTACGCACACAACCCTCAGCAACACTGCCCAGCAGTAAGCTACTTAAAAAGCCGTGTCCATGAGAACCAATTACCAGCATTTCACCGCCTACCTCTTTAGCATATTGAAGTAGTGCATGCAGTGGTTGCCCTTGTACAACCTTGGTTTGAACCCCCGCTAGGCCAGATTGCTCAGCCATTTTACCGAGTTTGATTTGAGCCCGAGATGCTGACTCAACCTGTATTTCGTGCATGGCGGGGTAATCATCTGGGGAGAATCCGTAGGCGGCATAGGTTGGCTCCGCCTCAACCACGTGCACGAGGTGAAGCTGCCCACCCAGGGCTTGGGTTATCTTCACTGCCGCGTCAAGGACTGGCACACTGACATCCGAAAAATCAACTGCTGCAATAATCTCTTTCATCACATAAACCATTACCACAAAGCTTTAGGAGGATCAAGATCATAAGGCATCTCGTTCTATCCCCCTCATTATACTGTGCCGCCGAGCAATAAGTTCCACGTGGAACAATTGCCAAGAGATCAACCACCGCAGCCATCATCTTTTGCATGAGAGCTGATATTTCGAGTTTGAATCTCCTCTATTTAAGGGTAAAGACTCCACCGTGTTCACCTACCCCCAAACATACGATGTTCTTGTCATCGGCGCCGGTCACGCTGGAGTTGAGGCCGCGCTTGCCGCTGCCAGGCTCGGGTGCTCAGTCGCCGTGCTTACGCAGAACTTGGATACCATGGGTGCGATGTCGTGTAACCCAGCGATTGGTGGCCTAGCAAAGGGGCACATGGTTCGTGAAATTGATGCGCTCGGTGGTGCTATGGGCCTGAATACAGATGCCACTGGGATCCAGTTCCGTATGCTCAACGCCAGCAAAGGACCTTCCGTTCGTGCCCCTCGAGCGCAGTGTGATAAAAAAGCCTACCAGTTCCGCATCAAACACACCCTGGAATCCACCCCCGGTATTGACCTTCACCAGGCCAACGTCACCAAACTCCTCACCAAAAACGACACGATCACCGGGGTGGCCACCTCACTGCAGATGCAGATTAACGCCCACTCTGTGATCCTCTCTGCCGGCACATTCATGCGCGGCCTGATGCACGTCGGCATGAAAAACGAAAAGGGAGGCCGCATGGGTGATGCCACCTCAACCGTATCTGACTGCCTCTATGAGCTTGGTTTTCAAGTGGAACGCTTCAAGACCGGCACCCCCTGCCGCATTAACGGGCGCTCCATTGATTTCTCCAAAACTGAGGCCCAGCATGGTGATAGTCCCCCACCCTTCTTTTCCTACCTGGCTGATACATTGACACGCACCGCAGATGATGTTCATAGCCTCAATGGGCGCCTTGTTAAGCCTGAAGATGATCAGCAAGATGAGGATTCCACTGAAACAACAGATGAGAAGTTCCACGTGGAACAAATCCCCTGCCACATCACCTACACCAGCCCCCAAACCCACGACATCATTCGTAATAACCTCGATAAATCTCCCATGTATGCGGGGAAAATCGAAGGCCCTGGCCCACGCTACTGCCCTTCTATTGAGGATAAGGTTGTCAAATTTGCTGAGAAAGAGCGCCACCAGGTCTTTCTTGAGCCAGAGGGTCGCCATACTAGGGAGTATTACATCAATGGCGTTTCCACCTCCCTCCCCTATGATGTGCAGCTCGACTTCATCCACTCTATTGCGGGGCTCGAAAACGCGCAGATTATCCGCCCAGGCTATGCCGTAGAGTATGATTACTGCCCCCCTACCCAACTCTCCCCAACTCTTGAGACCAAAAAAATCTCAGGCCTTTATTTTGCCGGTCAGATAAACGGCACATCGGGTTACGAGGAAGCCGCAGCCCAAGGCCTCATGGCGGGTGCGAATGCAGCCTTCAAAGTGCTTGGTAAAGCCGAATTCATCCTCCATCGAGACCAGGCTTATATTGGAGTCATGATTGATGACCTTGTTACCAAAGGCACCACCGAGCCTTACCGCATGTTCACTTCCCGTGCTGAATACCGTTTACTACTGCGTCAGGACAATGCTGACCTGCGGCTTACGCCCCTCGCTATCGAAAACGGCCTCGTTACAGGCACTCGAGCTACCCGCACTGAGCAAAAAATAACGGATTTGGCCGCTGCTAAAGCGCACCTCCCCACCCTGTCCCATGAGGGCGTGAAGCTAGACCACTGGTTCCGCAGATCTGAAAATTCCCACACCACCCTGCCCTCTGAAATCCTCTCCCAGGCGCCAGCCAAGCTCTGGCCCCTGATTGAGACTGACTTCAAATACGCAGGCCATTTGAATCGCCAACAAATCCAAGTTGAGCGGCTCAATCGCATGGAAGACAAAAAGATACCGGAAAACTTCGACTATTCTAAGGTCTCCGGTCTCAAGGCTGAGGCCCGCCATCATCTTGACACCATCCGCCCAACCACGATCGGTCAGGCCTCTCGTGTCTCCGGCATCACCCCGGCAGACCTCGCTATTGTTGCCATCGCTTTGCGGAAATAAACACTCCTTGGTGTCACCCGAGCCGCCTTTGAGCGCGTCATTCTGCTGAAAAGTCGAACTTCAGTCAGGAAATAGCACATCTAGTATGCTTTTATCAAAACAGCACAACATGTGCTAAAAACCTGCAAAAAACCCCAATTTATTGATGTGGGTATATATTACTCTTGGTGAGTTACTTAAGACCATAAAAAGCCTTATTTAAGGCCCTGAGAATAGCGCCAAATATCATATGCTGGTGGATGACCCGCACCAATACAATCTCAGACCGTAAAAATAAAGCCGACAAGCCGCACAAATCGAAATGGGCAGACCCATTTATAGCCCTTGACTCCCGTTTTTATTTGTTTGCCTAAAAAACCACCCGTGAACCAAATATTTTTATATTATTGGAAATATAAACCTATATTAAAATTCATCAAAACAAGGGCAGGGGAGTAGAGAAGTAGACATGATCAAATGATGAGCGCATCATGGGGTGGGGGACGAAGCCCAAAAATCAAAATTCAACGTATTCATGCTTTTGCTCGGCGTAGGATTGTCTAATCTAAAGTATGGTTTTTGCCGTACGCGGGTAAATCGACCATGAGCGGACGCGTCCACTAAAAAAAATGATTTAGATAGGAGCTTTCTTATGAAAGCGACGTGCCTTCTGAATCAATGAAAAAGGCGAGGGGAGCACAAGGGTTAGTTCGCAAACCGAATCAATACATCATCCAGATGATTTAGACGCACGGCAGCTGAGAGAGCCTAAGGTCATAAAGCATCCAGAAAAACACCAACAGAATATAGCTAACAAAAAATGACAACAAAAAAACTAACAGGATAATTTTTGATGTTTTGTCGAAGGTGTGTTCAAAGTGTTGGTGTTGTGTGTATTAATCTAAGAAATAGGGCGGGGGACACAACGGATACTAGGTTGCAATTTTACATTGGACCACTTGCTACCCATTTTATAAACTACCACCTCCTGTCCATTTAACTGTTCTGCTAAAATAAAAAGTGCAAGAATCTCATTCAATTTATAAGAAGCCATTTCACGAAGTTTTCCTACAAGATTATGGAGATAGCCTCCTTAATTGGGGGATTTTATCGATAATTCCTTTAATTCTATTCCTGTTAGTCTTGTTCAAAGCAAAGTCACGATCTGGAATAATTGGAGCTAATATAACCATATCGATTTTATGGTGTATTACCCTTCTTGGATTTCATTTTATGATGTCTTTTGGGGAAGCTTTCGTTGAGGGCATCGATGATAAAAGATTTGCAACTTGGGGAGTATTGACCGTGATCACAATCATAATTTTTTCGTATCTTAACTCTCGAAAAAAACCTCTGCAGAACAAGGCGGCGCACACCAATCCACTACCCGCTCCGAGTCGAAGTTTAAATGAAAATTATGAACCTTAACCTGATAACAAAGCTCGCCCTCCGGTAGTGGATGGGTGGCCTTTACGTTCGCTCCAATAATGAAAAACAGAGCCATCCCGCTTATTGCCTCTCTAGCCGTTTTATCGCCGGCGATTTTGCATGTTGAAAAGACCGTGTGGGTGATGTTTCGCTACGGTGACCCGAGATACATGGCTTGGGGCATGGCCATCTCTGCACTGATCGCGTTCTGGGCATCTCGCCGGATGCGACGCAGCTTCCACGTGGCGCTTATCGTCGCCGCGATTCTCCCTCTTTGGTATGCAATGCTCATGGCTGCCGACTCGGGCTATCGAAACTGGCAGGGTAGTGCGAATGCGCCAGCAGAGGCGTACGCCGATACCGGCCCGATTTTCTTTCTGATCGCGGGATGGTTCCCTAGCTGGGGAATCGTCTATTTGCTGTTACTCCTCTTCCAACGGATCGTTCCACGCTCACCCGTTTCGCCTCCGCCACTACCATCGCACCCGAGGTAAAAACGCCCATTCCCGACAAATTTCTCAAGCGAACAAGGCGGTGCTGGACAACCGGCTACCCGCTCCGAGTCGAAATGATCTCCGCAGCTACAACCCTCACACAGCAGTCGAAGGCGCGCCACCGGTAGCCGGTGTCAGACCTTGGACGTTCGGCAATAATAAGAATTGACACGTGTATCAAATGTGATACATTATTCCCATGCCCCAGACT
>DBBL01000018.1 GCA_002292185.1 Akkermansiaceae bacterium UBA985
TGGTCGGGACTACAGGATTGCTTGTGCTCCGCACAAGCTGTGCGGGCTTGCAGAAATGCAAAGGCGCATTTCTGATTAAATAATTGCCGTGATCCACGGCACTTTGTCGTGCGCTCGAACTTCGTTCTCATCCTGTAGTCCCCAAATAAAAAACGGAACCACCAGAGGTGATTCCGTTTTTTAGATTGGTCGGGACTACAGGATTCGAACCTGCGACCTCTTCACCCCCAGCGAAGCGCGCTACCAAACTGCGCCAAGTCCCGATGTTGTGATTACCTTCAGATTTAGCATCTAAAGGTAAGGGGGCGCAATTAAGCCCATCACTTAGGAGTTGGCAAGCAAGTAATTTCATGGCATTTCCAAGGTCTCATGAAACCTGCAAAGATAGCTGTCATAGGAGCCAGTGGATACACTGGACTAGAACTGCTGCGCTTATTACTCACCCATCCATACGCGGAGTTAGTTTGTGTCACCTCTCGCCAAAACGCAGGACAGAGAATTGCAGATCTCTTCCCTCGCTTCAGTGGTGCTTCCGCTGCTGACCTTACATTTATTGCTCCTGACCCGGATGCTGTGGCCGCCAGCGGGGCAGAAGTCGCCTTTCTAGCTCTACCCCATGGAGTGGCTGCAGGCTATGCTTCAAGCCTGCTTGAAAAAGGCCTCAAGATTGTCGATCTCAGTGCTGACTTCCGGCTAGATGATAAAGAGGTCTATAAGGAATTTTACGATGCTGATCACCCGGCACCTGAGCTTCTTGCCGAGGCGGTTTACGGTCTGCCTGAGATCCACCGTGATGCTATTTTAGGTGCTCGGCTGGTGGCCTCTCCCGGCTGCTATCCGACAAGTATCAGCCTGCCACTCATTCCCCTGCTACGGGAAAAAATCATCGATCCAACAAGCATCGTCACCTGCTCGATGTCGGGGGTCAGTGGAGCTGGGCGTAATGCAAGCCTGCCTCTCATCTTCTGTGAGGCCAATGAAAGTGTGCGTGCCTACTCGGTGCCCAAACACCGTCATCTCTCCGAGATCGAGCAGGAGCTCAGCAAGGCGGCTGGGCAACAGGTTGCGATCTCCTTTACCCCTCACCTTGTACCCGTCCACAATGGCATTTGCTCGACGACAAGCGCCCAACTCACGGCAAATCCTGATCAGGTGCAGCAAGCGCTTGAGCGGGCCTATGCTGATGAGTTTTTTGTCAGGCTGCTAGGAAAAGGCGGCTGCGCTGACACCAAAAATGTAACCGGAACCAACTTTATCGATATTGGCTGGGATTATGATTCACGCACTGGACGTGTGCTTCTGCTCAGTGCTGAGGATAATCTTGGTAAGGGCGCAGCCGGTCAGGCAATCCAGAATTTCAACATCATCTGCGCATTTCCTGAAACTGCCGGGTTGCAAAATTTTTAAAATCCGATCAGGGTCTTAACTTGTCATGCCCCCTAACGCTAACATCAAAAGAATCAAACGAGGAGTCTGTGCTCCGAGAGGGTTTGTTGCATCGGCTGTTAGTGCGGGTATTAAAAATCCAGACGACCCCCGTCTTGACCTTGCCCTGATCTACTCCAAGCACCCATGCAGTGCCGCCGGCACCTTCACCACCAATCGGGTCAAAGCTGCTCCCGTTAAGGTATCTCAAGCTTATTTAAAAGCCGACAAGGTGCAGGCCATTGTCGCCAATAGTGGCAATGCCAATGCCTGCACCGGCGTTGAAGGCATCAGCGATGCCCGCAAGACCTGCAAACTGGTTGCCAAAGAGCTTGGGCTGCGTCAGCGACAAATTGCGATCTGTTCGACCGGAGTCATTGGCCTTCCGATGCCGATGATGCGCATCGAACCAAAGATAGGAGAGCTGGTTACAGGGCTTGATTCCAATAAGGGCGAGGATGTCGCACATGCCATCATGACGAGCGATACCTGCAAAAAGGAAATCGCTGTTTCACTTGAACTCGGCGGCCACCGAGTCCGCATCGGCGCGTGTGCCAAGGGCGCGGGTATGATTTGTCCAAGCATGGCTACCATGCTGTGCTTCGTCACTACTGACGCCAACGTCACTGCCTCATGTTTTCAAAAGTCACTGCTTGAAGCGGTCGACACCTCTTTTAACCGCATCACGATCGATGGTGACATGAGCACTAATGATACCGTGATTGGCCTGGCAAATGGCCAGAGCGGTATGCCCAGCATCAAACGCAACAGCAAAGAATGCCGTCTGTTCCGTGAGGCACTAGCCTATGTCATGCTAGAAATGGCTCAGGCCTTGGTCCGGGACGGAGAACGCGTCACCAAGTTTGTCACAGTCGAGGTCAAAGGTGCCCGCACCTACCTCGACGCACGCAAGGTAGCCGAAGCCGTTGCTAACTCAGCCCTCGTTAAAAGCTCATGGAATGGAAATGACCCGAACTGGGGACGCATCATCCACGCTGTTGGTTACTCCCGCGCCATGGTACGTGAAGAGCTCATTGATATCCACATCAATGGCAAAGCTATATGCCTAGGAGGCTTGCAGGCCACAACCTCGATGGATGCCCTTCGTAAAATCGTTGCCAAGGATGCTTTCACCATCACCATCAACCTTCACCTCGGCAAGGCGGAGTACGAAGTCTACTCAAGTGATCTCTCCCCCGAATATATCGACTTCAACCGCTCTGAGTATGCCTACTGGAAACAAGCCCGTAAGGACGGCTTGACCTAGGTTCGCCTAATAGGCCAAGGCAACTTGATCCAGTGAGAGTGCAGTAAGCCTGCTGGCAGCCACCAATTACATCCTGGTTTCCTCTTTGGTCGAACGCAGACGGATTGTTTTAGTGCGCAGGTCATGGTGAGCCTCCACAAAACGGACTGTCTTGCTTTTGATGCGCATCAAAACTGAGTGGGTCACGGCCGTCTTACCCTCAATGTGCACACCCTGCAGTAAGGGGCTCGCACTGATGCCTGTAGCACAAAACAAGATATTGTTACCCGCAGCCAAATCCTTAGACCTGTAAATACGGTCGAGCTGATCGCCCCAACCATCTTTGATAAGCTGTTGCTTCTCCGCCTCATCTGCTGGCCATATTTTAGCTTGCTGACCACCACCGAGACATCTCAGACCAGCAGCAGAAAGCACTGCCTCCGGAGCCCCGCCGATACCGGCATAAAGATCCACATCCGTGCTCGGCAAAGATGGCGCCATAGCCGCGGTGATATCACCATCTGCGATCATGCGCAGCTTGCTACCAAGACTTCTGACCTGTTCGATAATATACTCATTGCGTGGCCGATCCAAAACCATCACCGTGACGTCGCGCACGTTTTTGCCAAGCAGCTTAGCGGAAACCTTAATGACTTCTGAAATGGGCGCATCCACACTGATCGGCAGAGAAGGATCTTTGATCCAAGCCTGCCTGACCACTTCAGGGTAGGATAGCTTGTTCATATAAAATGCTGGGATTTCCTGCAGTGCACAGTCTTCCCCCTCTTCTGGAATGGCGGCTGCAATACAGCTAATAGAGTTAGGCATTCCTTTAGAAACATTGGTCGTGCCATCCACCGGATCAAGTGCCACATCAAAACGGGGGCTACCTTCAGCCCAGGTGCCTACCTTTTCGCCGATGAACAAACCGGGCGCCTCATCCTTGATTCCCTCACCAATAACTATTTCCCCGCGGATGTCCATGAGGTCAAACATCCCCCGGATCGCATCACATGCTGCAAAGTCGGCCGCCTCCTTATCTCCGCGCCCCATCCAGTGGGAGCTGTGCAGCGCCGCATTTTCCGTGGCCCTCAGAAATTCAAGTTCAATGACGCGTTCTTCATCTTTATGCATTAAAAATTCATAAACTAAAAAACCCTCTATGTCACCGATAAGAATCAATAAATTACCTGATGCCCAACTGAACAGAATCTTTCCATCACTCGCTCCTTGACTCAGCGTGACGTATTCATGATTCTTACCTGCAGCACTATGAGTATCTCCCACAATGCCCGTTCCTTTAAGCGAGTGATTTTAAAGCTCAGTGGCGAAGCCCTGAGAGAGCCGGGCAGCCAAGACAATATCTCTCCAGAAATTGTCGAACGCGTTGCCAAAGAAATCAGCAAAAGTGCCGCCAGCGGTATTGAAATTGGAGTCGTCTGTGGTGGCGGCAACTTCTGGCGTGGAGCCAGTGCCAGCGCCCGCGGCATGGACCGAGCAACTGCTGACTACGTAGGCATGATGGCAACGGTCATGAATGCTCTCGCACTTCAAAGCGCACTCGAAGCTGAAGGGGTAAAGTGTGTTGTCCAGTCTGCCATCGAAATGAAAAACGTGGCTGAACCCTTTATTCGTCGTAAGGCCAACCGATTACTCAGCGAAGGAAATGTCGTTATTTTTGCCGCCGGCACAGGCAGCCCATTTTTCTCCACAGACACAACCTCAGCCTTGCGCGCCAGCGAGACCGGAGCAGATGCTATCATGAAGGCTACCATGGTCGATGGCGTCTATTGTTCCGACCCCAAGAAAAATCCTGATGCCGTGCGTTACGAGACCGTCACCTTTCAGGACTGCCTCAGCAAAAACTTGAAGGTGATGGATTCTACCGCGTTCACCCTCTGCATGGACAACGACATTCCAATCATTGTCTTTGATATCGGCGGTAAAGGCAATATCACCAAGGCCTTGTCTGGAGCTGATATCGGCACCATTGTTTATAAAGGCTAGGTAATCACAGCATACATCATTTAACATTCACAACTCTAACTATGGAACCAAACGAAGTACTCAAAAATACTCAGGAAAGCATGCAGAAGGCCGTCGAGTATGCCGTTCACGAATTTGCCGCGATCCGCACAGGAAAGGCTAGCCCCGCTCTCGTCGAGAACATTGACGTCAACGTCCCCAGCTATGGCAGTAGCATGAAGGTTAAGGCCCTCGCTGTCATTACCGTGCCAGAACCTCGCATGATTATGGTTCAGCCCTTCGATCCCTCAACAACTGGCGACATAGAAAAAGCCATACTCGAAAGCAACACCGGTCTCAACCCTGCCAATGAAGGCAGACATCTCCGTATTCCCGTCCCTGAGCTCTCCGAGGAGAGACGCCGTGACATGGTTAAAATGGTCAAAACACAAGCCGAAGAAGCTCGTGTGCGTGTGCGCTCATGCCGCAAGGGAGGCATGGATTCCGCTAAGAAAATGAAGGCGGACAACGCACTCACTGAGGATGGCATGCATGACTACGAGCAGGATATCCAAAAGCTCACCGATAAATACATTAAAGAAATCGACGAGCACTTGGCAGCTAAAGAAAAAGAACTGATGACGGTTTAGACCCGCACCTCTTTACCACTTAGCCCCTGTCCGTTCAGGGTCTACATTCTAGTTGACCACGTTTTCTGGCACTCCCGCTAGAAAGGCGGAAATGTTGCCCGCAACTCCTTCGAGTAATCTCTTGCGAGCCTCAAGGGACGCCCAGGCCGTGTGTGGCGTGATAATGAGATTAGGCAAGGACGGGTCCAATAATACGTGATCTACTGGCGGCGGCTCAGCCGTCAGCACATCGAGACCAGCCCCTGCGATAGCGCCAGTTTTTAATGCTACAGCCAAGTCGTCCTCATCAATGAGCTGGCCACGCCCCGTGTTGATGAGAAAGGCACTTGGCTTCATCAGGCCCAGCGTCTCACGATTCATCATTTTCTCCGTTCCGGGTGTCAACGGGCAGTGAAGGGTAATGGCGTCAGACTTGGCAAAAAACGCATCACGTTCCAAGCGCTCGATCTCTCCTTGCTGGGCCCCATCGCGTGAGAGGGCTACCACATTCATGCCAAATCCTTGAGCCGCCCTGGCAACGGATTTGCCAATGGTTCCGAGCCCTACAATGCCCAAAGTTTTTCCTGCCAAATCGATCATGGGATAATCCAGCCGGGTAAAAATGGGCGATTGAGCCCACTGACTTAGCTCGCCAGCATAGCGGTTCATGCCAGTGGCAAGATTAATCAAAAGTCCGAGCGTATGCTGTGTGACACTCGCCGTAGAGTAGCCGGCGACATTACATACCGTAATCCCTGCCGCCTTAGCTGCATCCAGATCCACACAGTTAGTTCCTGTGGCGGCAATGCAGATAAGCTTCAGTTGAGGTGCCTGCTGAAGCGCTGCCTCGTCAATGACCACCTTATTGGTAATGGCGATGCTGGCGTGCTGTAGCCGCTCAATAAGCTCATCGGGCGCGGTGACTGGATAAGCCTCGAGCTTGCCAAGTGCTGCAAGGTGGCCGAGGTCAATGTCCCCTACTGTCGAGGCATCCAAAAAGCTAATACGGTGCATGCCCATCGTTTTACTGAAGAATCCCTCTAATACCAGTGTATGTTTAAGCTTTTAGCTCTTCGCGCCCAAACCAGCAGCATCAACATCTCGGCTTAGATAACCGTGCAAATGCTTGTCAACGGGCTCCATATATCCTATCTCCAATGAATGTCTGCCGAGATGGAACATACAGTCGCCTCAAGTGCCACACTTGAGGGAACCTCTCTCCACACTGGGGAAAAAGTCAGCCTGACTTTGAAGCCCGCTCCAACAGGGCACGGTTTCAAGTTTCGTCGTGTCGACCTTGATGATCAGCCCTTCATCGACGCTGATGTCGCTAAGGTGCAAACCGTCGAACGAGCCACTACCCTAGCGGAGGGATCGGTTAAAGTTCACACCGTAGAGCACATCCTCTCTGCCCTATGCGGCATGGGCGTTGATAATGCCCTTATCGAAATGGATGCTAACGAGCCCCCTATCGGAGATGGTTCATCCAAGCCCTACGTAGAGCTCATTAAACAAGCAGGTATCGAGGCTCAGGACAAACACCGCAGGGTCTATGAAATTCGTGAGCCGATTCACATGGAGACCAAAGACGGGTCATTAATCACCATCGTCCCAGATAAAAAATTCCGCGTCTCCTGCACCAATATCGGACCAGAGGGCCGCTTCACACAGTATTTCTCTAGTGAAGTCACCCCCGAGCTCTACGAGACTGAAATTGCGCCAGCACGCACCTTTGTTTATTACGAAGATGTTAAGCCACTGCTCGACAAGGGACTCATTAAAGGTGGCAGTTTAGAAAATGCGGTGGTCGTGCGCGGAGAAGAGGTCATGAGCAAAGAGCCTATGCGCTTTGACAATGAGTTCGCCCGTCACAAAGCACTCGATGTCATCGGCGACCTCATGCTCAGCGGTAAACGCATCATGGGCCACGTGATCTGCGTCCGACCCGGTCACGGACCGAACACGCAAATGGCAGCTACGCTAAAAGCAGAATATCTCCGCATGCGCACAATGGTGCCACCATTAAAAATCCCTGATGGAGAGGGCGTGCTCGACATCAATGAGGTCATGCAAATCCTGCCACACCGCTACCCATTCCTCATGCTTGACCGGGTGGTCGACTTCGAGGGAGACAGCAAGTGCACAGGAGTCAAAAATGTCACCATCAACGAACCCTATTTCCAAGGGCACTTCCCGGGTCATCCCGTCATGCCTGGAGTTTTACAGGTGGAAGCAATGGCGCAGGTCGCCTCAATTTTGCTGCTACGCAAACCTGAGAACCAAGGTAAAATCGGCTACTTCATGAGCGTTGATAAGGTTAAGTGGCGCCGGCCTGTATTACCTGGTGATACACTCTTCATTGAGGCCGAAATCCTCAAGGTGCGCCGCAATATTGGCTCCGCCGTTTGCCGCTGTATTGTTAATGGCGAAGTCGCATCCTCAGGCGAACTCAAATTCGCACTGATCGATAACTAAGCTCACGCTCCGCAAATAGCGCTCCCATGTCAGACTCCCTGATTCATCCGACTGCGGTCATTGACCCATCAGCACAGCTGGCTGATGGCGTTGAGATTGGTCCTTACTCGGTGGTGGGTGCCAACGTCAATATTGGTGCCGGTAGTGTATTAAAATCACATGTCGTTATTGAGGGCCATACCACGATTGGTGAGAACAATACATTCTTCCCATTTTCAGCCATCGGCCAAATCACTCAGGATCTGAAATATGTCGGCGAGCCCACCGCCTTGCTCATCGGCGATCACAATACCTTCCGCGAGAATACCACCATCCACCGAGGAACCACTGAAGAGGTTCCTACACGAATTGGGGATCACAACCTATTCCTCTCCTACTCCCACGTAGCTCACGATTGTCAGGTAGGTAACCACTGTATTTTATCCAACAATGGTACACTCGGCGGGCATTGCACCGTCGGAGATCATGCTATCATTTCAGGCCTATCCGGAGCCCACCAGTTTTGCCGAATTGGTGAACATTCCCTCGTAGGAGGCTGCACAAAAATTGTCCAAGATGTTCCCCCATTCACCATTGTGGATGGTAGTCCTGCCGCTGTCAGAGGCCTCAACCTGGTCGGTTTACAGCGACGAGGTTTTGACGATACAACGCGGCGAGCACTCAAGCGTACCTACAAGAAGCTCTTTCTCAGTAAGAAGGTTAATCTCGCTCAGCTCACCGAAGAGTTGGCCGAGTCGGAGTTGGCAGAGGATGTCAATGTTGCCAGACTGATTGACTTCATCCGCAGCAGTGAGCGCGGTGTGATTCGTTAAGCCTGCTGCTTGAGTGCCCTTGAAGCCACTCACCATGTGCAGAGCTCTCTGTTTACTAAGCGTTTGATTCTGCGCTTCAACAAAAAGCCCCCCAGCGCATTACTGTGCTGGAGAGCTTCTACTATGAACAAATGACAATGTTTACTGGCAAGCCTCACACTCACCGCCGTTAATCATGGCGTCGATGCTGCACGCCTGCTGTTCGGCAGCCGTGTATTCTTTTTTCTGCTCGCTGACTGCTCCCGCTGCACCCACTGCGCCCGCTGCGCCTCGGACTTCTTTCTTCACCGAGATCGTGGACTTCTCAATATTAGAGGCCTGCAGGGTGCGGAGATAATAGGTGGTTTTCAAGCCGGTGTGCCATGCATGACGATACATGTGAGAGAGCGTCTTCATCTCTGGCTCAGCCAGGAAGAGGTTAACACTCTGAGACTGATCAATCCATTTCTGTCTGCGCGCTGCGGCATCAATAATTGCTTTGTAGCCAACACTGAAGACCGTTTGGTGCTTCTCTTTTAGGCTTTCAGGAATGTCTTCAATATCTCCAAGCTCACCATCAAAGTACTTGAGTTGATCAAGCATATCCTGATCCCAAAGACCCTCTTTTTTCAGGTCATTGACGAGCTCGCGGTTGAGCACGATGAAATCTCCTGAGAGGTTCGACTTCACATACAGGTTCTTATAGTTGGGCTCGATGCAGGGAGTGGTTCCCATGATATTGGAAATCGTCGCCGTTGGCGCGATGGCAAGCACATTAGAGTTACGCATGCCGTGCTTGGCGATTTTCTCGCGCAGGTGCGTCCAATCCATTTTTGCACCACGAGGCACATCAATGTCGACACCACGCTCATCTTCAAGAAGGTCAACCGTATCTTGAGGAAGGATACCTCGGTCCCACTTAGAACCTTTGTAGCTGGAATACGTTCCCGACTCAGCAGCGAGATCGGAGGAAGCATTGTAGGCGTAATATGCAATGGCCTCCATGAACTCATCATTGAAGTCAATGGCGGCATCAGAGGCGAACGCGAGTCCCTTTTTATAGAGCGCGTTTTGCAGACCCATCACCCCCATGCCAATCGGCCGGTGGCGGCTGTTTGCAGTCTTCGCAGCTTCGGTAGGGTAAAAGTTAATATCGATAACGTTATCAAGAGCACGGATAGCAACCGTAATCGTTTCTTTCAGCATCTCGTGATCGAGCGAGCCATCAGGTGTGATGTGGGTATCAAGCACTACCGATCCTAGGTTACATACGGCTGTCTCCTCATCGGAGGTGTTGAGCGTAATCTCCGTGCACAGGTTACTGGAGTGAATCACACCGCAATGATCTTGTGGGCTGCGCAGGTTACATGGATCCTTGAAGGTAATCCATGGGTGACCTGTCTCGAAGATCATCTTCAGCATGCCTTTCCAAAGTTCGATGGCGGGCACCTTGCGGGTCCAGATTTTACCATCCTCGGCCATCTTTTCATACTCTTCGTAGCGGAGCTCAAAGGCTTTACCATAAAGATCGTGCAAATCCGGTGCCTCATTGGTACGGAAAAGCGACCAGTCTTGGCGTGCCTCCATACGCTTCATGAAGAGGTCTGGAATCCAGTTTGCCGTATTCATGTCATGACAGCGGCGACGCTCGTCACCAGTGTTTTTACGAAGCTCAAGAAAGTCTTCAATATCGTTGTGCCATGTTTCAAGGTAAGCACAACCAGAACCGCGGCGCTTGCCACCCTGGTTTACCGCAACGAGTTGGTCGTTGTGGAGTTTAAGGAATGGAATAATTCCCTGTGATTCGCCATTAGTGCCTTGGATGTAACCACCTGTGCCGCGCACAGCAGTCCAGGATCCCCCGAGGCCACCAGCCCATTTACTGAGGTAGGCGTTTTCTGCGATACCTCGCTGCATGATGGACTCGATCGAGTCATCAACCTTGTAAAGGTAGCAAGAAGACAGCTGCGAGTGAAGCGTGCCTGAGTTAAACAACGTCGGTGTGCTTGAGCAGAAGCGGCGGCCCTTGTAGAGACTGTAGAGGCGGATTGCCCAGTCTTCACGATTTTCTTTCTCTGCTCGGAAAAGCCCCATAGCAACGCGCATCCAGAAAAATTGTGGCGTCTCGATACGGCGTTGTTTGTCTCCGGTTTTGTCGACAATAAGGTAGCGGTCATAAAGCGTCTGAACACCGAGATAATCAAAATCTAGGTCAGCTGTTGGATCCAGCGCATCAGCAATTTTTTCTATATCATACTGAGCAACGACATCGGGCGAAATGCGTTTGATCTTGATGCCATAGGCAAGATATTTACTGAAGTGTTCGCGATGGGCCACTTTAAGGGCACGAATACCATCGTTAAGGATATTCCAGTCAAGCACCTCCTCGTAGATATAGCTCAGCAGAATACGCCCAGCAAACTTTGCAAAGTCGGCGTCGCGCTCGATGAGTGACTTCGCGTTAAGAATAACCGTGGACTTCAGTGCTTCACGAGAGATCTCAGCTCCTATGGAACGGCGCAGTTCTTGCTCGATTTCTTGTTCACTAATACAAAGAGTAAGGCCAATGGAAGCGAACGTAATGCGCTTCTTGAGCTCACTGCCATCCCAAAACTCGGTGCTTCCGTCTTGTTCGGTGACAACCACCATGGACTCCTGGTTAGGATCCTCAGCTGGCTCCTCGTCGATGCGCATTTGCGCACGTCTAGCACGATAAAGAATATAAGCTTCTGCGGCCTTAAAGTAACCTTGGCGCATGAGCTCCTCTTGAACAAGATCCTGCACATTCTCAATGTGTGCAAAAGCAGAGTCTCCACACCGTATGCTCTCGGTGACACCATGAGCAACCCGCACCGCGGCTTCCGGATCTTCTTTAATGGAGAGGAATGCCTTCCTGACCGCGATCTCAATCTTGGTCTGACTCCATGGAACGACATTACCATTACGGCGAATCAGTCTAACGGGCATTGTTTGCGGCTCCTCGGAAACAATCACCTCACCGTTTTTCTCCAGAGAACGTGAGAACACGAGCGACTTTGCAACATCGTGAGCGTCATTCTCAATGAGCGCTTTCTCGATCAACAGATACAAGTCATTACGGGAGAGGCGTAGCTGGCCACCATCACGGACTTGCTCTGTAAGAGACCTAGAAACACTTTGGGCAACATTGGAGACAAAGTTGCGGTTTTCGTCGTTGAAGATCTTATCCTGTTGTTCTTGGCGTGAAACAAGAAGGTCTGTGAGTGCGCTTCCAATCGTGTCTGCTACCTTAGCAAGAGACAACTCCTCTTCCTCTGTTCCGCGAGTGACGAGTATTTGTGGAACGCGGTCTGCCGTTTGCTCGCTGAGCACGGCGCGCCAGTCAAAGCAGCCACTATTATCAGTGGATGCGGCACGGTCAGTGATGACTTTTTTCAAGGCGAGGTCTTCTTCTAAAGAGATTGAGCGATACATGGGCGCAGGTTATTCTATGGTGTTTTTGAGTTTAATTAAAATGGTGATTGAGAAATCGGAGAGAAATTGATCACAAGCCGACGGTGCCGGCCTGATCAGAAAAAAGCAGATGGTTTATAGTTCGTCGTCGTCGATGTTTCCGAGTGCCGTTGATTTCTGGTACTCCGTGACGCGACCTTCAAAGAAGTTTTGCTCCTTCTTAATATCCATCATTTCTGCGAGCCACGGGAATGGGTTTTCCACACCACCCTTGAGGGGCTCGAGGCCACTGGTTTCTAGGCGACGATCAGCAATAAAATCAATATACTGCTCAAAGTCTTCTAGGTTGAGGCCAATAGAGGAAACAGGCAGGCAATCCCGAATGAAGTTTTTCTCCAGCTTGATTGCCTCTGCCATGGTTTCGCGCAATTCATTCTTGAACTCATCGGTCCAAATCTCAGGGTTCTCACTAACAAGATCGATGAGTAGGTTACGCAAAAGCTTAATATGATTGGATTCGTCACGCAGAGTGTAGCGGAACATCTGACCAATACCGGGGAATTTGTTCTGACGATAGAGGCTGAGGATCATGCCGAATAGTCCATAAAACTGGGTGCCCTCCATGCACTGACCAAAGATGAAGATATTGCGGGCGAGCGCCTGCTTATTTTCAACAAGCGACATGTCCATATCGCGGCGCAGTGATCTGCTGTTGGAAACCACGAAGTTGGTTTTCTCCTGCACTGTTTGCACACCCTCAAAGATGGCTTCACATTCATGCGGGTTAAGTCCCAGAGATGACACCATGTAGACGAGTGAATCAGCATGGATATTTTCCTCATGGGCGTGGCGACGGAAAACGAGCTCAAGCTCTGGAGCCGTAACCTGGTCACGAATAACGTGAATCATATTGTCTCCTACGATGCCCTCAGCAGCAGAAAAGTAGCCGATGCCCATCTTAATGATCCAGCGCTCAGCGTCAGATACTTCATCAGAGCGCCACTGCTCGACGTCTTTCTGCATGGGAATATCTTCTGGCTCCCAGTGGTTGGCACGCATATCTGAGTAGATATCCCATGCCCATGGGTACTTGAGCGGCAAAAGACCAAAACCACTGATCTTATCACCCCCAATCACACGTTTGGATTCCAGGTTCTTTTTCGCTTTCGCTTCTTCTAGCGGAATTGTTAAATCATCGAGTTGAGCATTCATTAGTTCTAGGGTGTTGGTTGTTGGCGGGAGATTGATTGTCGGTTGTCGTTTTTATAAAGGCTATTGACTCTCGAGCATGTCGAGTGCCAATCGGGACGCCGTTTTAGAGGTCGTCGTCCTCGAAACTTGTGGCGAGCGAAGCGCTGCTGGCATGAGCAACCTGCGCCGCGGTGAGGTGAATTTGCTCATCAAGCCATGGGAAGGGGCTTGTAGCGTGATGGAATTGACGTGGCAGGCCACAGGCAGCGAGTCGATTGTCTGCCAAATATTCTAAGTAAGTATTGAGAGATTCAAGATCGAGGCCAGCAGCAGCAACGGGCAGCGAAGCAGCGAGATCTTGCTCCATCTTTACCGCTTTCAGCATGTAATCAACAAGCTCTTGCTGAAACGATGTCGTCCACACTTCTGAGTTTTCTTCGATCAGTTCGTTGATCAGCTTGTCGAACAAGCTAATGCGGAAGGCAATGTCTCTGAGCAACTTACTGAATATCTTACCCGTTCCAGGAATCTTGTTTTGCGCAGCTAAAGAGAAGATGGATGCCCATAGGGAGAAATACTGAGTTCCTTCCATGCAGTGAGTCATTAAAAAGACATTGCGGACAATCGCCTGCTTGTTTTCTAAGATCGTCGTATCTGTATCACGATCGATCGGGCTGAGGTGATCGACCATGAATTGCTGCTTAGCTGCCATGGCGGGCGTGTTTGCCAGAGCCGAGCATTCCATCGGGTTGATGGAAAGAGAGCCGTGCAGATAGACAAGAATATCGCTGCGCGTGTTTTCCTCGTGAACGAAGCGGCCAAAGACGAGCTTGAGCTCAGGGGCAGTCACCAAATCCCGTATGGTGTAGATCCCGCCGGATTGAGAAATTTCTTGAGACCTAGCAAGAGCACCCAGAGCCACCTTATAAAGCATTTGGCAAGGCTCATCCATCTGAGCCCACTGCACTACATCTGTTTGAACTGAAGTCTCGCCGGGCTCCCAGTGGCAATTTTTCATTTCCTTGTAGAGCGCATACGCCCAAGTGTATTTCAGCGGTAAAATGTTGAAAAACATCGAGTTACGGCCGTTGATCACTTTTTTGGCAGAATAGGCGTCCTCTGCTTTTTCGCGATCTAGGATAAATGTACGCTCGCCAAGTTTGATGCTAATTGTGTCTGCCATTTCAGTAAGGGTTGAGTTGTGAAAAAAATTGTTTACCTAAAGAGGATATTTCGGAGAATGTTACGGAGAGTATTTCGTTGGAAATTTGACGGGATTCTGGAGCTGGCCGCTAGGTCACTATCGCTTAACTAAAAAAAGGCTCTGGAGTTGATTGAATCTACTTCGGACCTGCTTTGTTTAGCTCATTTTGAGTTAATTTGACTTAACTCTCGTGCACACAGTTCATTATCAGACAGCCTCGCCATCATGCTCGAGAATGACCGTTTTAGTCAATGAGATTTTGCTCATATAGTATCCACAAATTATTAACAATACAACATGTTGTGGTTTTGCTTTTTAATTCTAAAAGCGACTTTTTTCTTGCAGAGGCTCAAACCCTTTAAAAATGGACGCCCTTAGGCTTATTTTAGCAAGGTTCTCGCCCAACACAGCTACCACGCTGGGGGCTAAAAAAAAATGCACCTGTTAGACTGCGGTTCCCGTCTCCACTAGTTTTTAAAAATTTCCTGCCGCATAGCCGGTCTACTGCGCCATGAGGTATCTCAAAAAGCATTATTTCCCATTGTTGAGGGAAATAAAAATTTATGTCGTGATGAGGTTCCTTGGTCGCCGGTCACAAGGTCTGTGTGAGCCTATTGAACTAATTTTGAATTAATCAATTGGTTATCAATCATATAGAATGGGCTGCACACAAAATCTCTATTTTCATCAGTAAAACAACCTCTATCTACCATCACGGCAGCTATGTGGCATCATGGCGGGCTTGCCCTGCGACGCCAAGATAGACAATAAAACACCGAATCAGGGTTGCTATTATAGGTGATAGGCTCTACGGGACGCCCTCCTATCAAGGGCCTTATCCTATGTTTCACCTATTCAGCAAAAAAAACGGCAACCTCAAAGATGATTCACTCTCGGGCTTAACAGTCGCCCTTGCCTTAGTGCCCGAAGCCATCGCTTTCTCATTCATCGCGGGTGTCAATCCCCTGGTTGGCTTGTGGGCTGCGGTGTTTATGGGTTTTATCACAGCCGCGTGCGGTGGTCGGCCGGGCATGATTTCGGGAGCAACGGGTGCCATTGCTGTCGTTGCAGGAAAAGCCGTGCAATACGGAGACAACCTAGGCGATGGGCTTGGCCTTCAATTTCTTTTTGCCGTTATTATGGTGGCAGGGTGCATTCAAATCCTCTTCGGAGTGCTGAAATTGGGCCGGTTCATCCGACTCGTGCCTCATCCGGTGATGATTGGTTTCGTCAATGGCCTTGCCATTGTCATTTGCATGGGGCAGTTCGGCTTCTTTAAGAAATTTTCCCACCTCGATGAAAGCGGCGGCCGCGTTATGGAGTGGATGCAAGGAGGTGAACTCGGCATCCTCATCGGCCTGATTGTGCTCACCATGGCCATCATCCAATTTTTCCCAAAACTCACCAAGGCGGTGCCTTCAACACTGGTGGCTATTATCGTGGTCGGCCTCATCGCCTACTTCGGGCCTGATGCAAGGACGATTGAAAATGTGCTTAAAGACGGTGGCGGTGACGGCACCTTGAGTGGCAGCTTTCCCGTCCCCGCGTGGCCAAGCGGCATCGTCTGGGGTGACCACTGGATGTTCATCCTTCAAACCGCCTTTGTCGTTGCCATGGTCGGCATCATCGAGTCCCTGATGACACTGCAATTGATCGACGAAATCACTGAGACACGCGGCCAAGGAAACCGCGAATGTGTCGCTCAGGGTGGTGCCAACTTCCTCTCTGGCCTCTTTGGCGGCATGGGCGGTTGCGCAATGATCGGCCAATCCTTGATCAATATCAAATCTGGAGGCCGTGGGCGCACCTCTGGCATTGTTGCTGCGGTATCCCTCGCCTTATTTATTGTCATTGGCGGCCCCGTCATCGTTCAAATCCCAATCGCTGCCCTGGTCGGTGTCATGTTTATGGTTGTGATCGGCACCTTCGAGTGGTCCACCTTCAAAAGCTTTGGTAAGATCGCTAAGTCTGAAATGCTGATCATTCTTACCGTCACCCTGGTGACCGCCGTCATGCATGACTTAGCTTTAGCCGTATTTGTTGGCGTCATCCTCTCCGCCCTCGTGTTCGCCTGGGAGAGCTCCAAGCACATCATCGTAACCATGCACAAGGACACCGCAGAAGAGCGTATCTATGGCATCGAGGGCATGCTTTACTTTGGCTCCGTGCGCGAGTTCTCGGATAAGTTCCAGGCAAGATCGGATGTCCCGAATATCGTCATCGACTTTGAGGAGGCTCGTGTCTGCGACCTTTCAGGCCTTGAAGCAATCAATGCACTCGGTGAGCGATATCGCAATGCCGGCAAAGTTCTCCACGTTCGCCACCTCTCCTCCGATTGCCGACAAATGCTTGAAAAAGCCGGCACCCTTGTGGACATCGAAGTACTGCCAGATGACCCGCACTACTCAGTCGCCCTGCTGCGCAGCGAGAAGAGCAAAATTATCGGCTCGTAAAGTTACGCATCAATGAGGTCGCAAGCGTGGCCATTCTTTTTCGAGTTTTCATCTCCTTGTGGGCGATTCTCCTTACCGAATTCCTCGGTTTTGAAGTGACAAATACCTATTTTAAGGTAATCAGCCGACGTGCTCATCATTAGAAAACTTACCAAAACCCTTGGAGGGCGCACGCTTTTCGAGGACGCAGACATGACCATCAACTGGGGCGAGCGCGTCGCGCTAGTCGGACCCAATGGAGCTGGCAAGTCCACCCTTTTCAAAATGGTCCTCAAGGAAGAGGACGCGGATGCAGGCAGTGTCGAGGTGGATGAGTATGCCATCACGGGTTATCTGGCCCAGGAGGCGGGAGACCCCGGTGACGAGACTATTCTGGAAATAGCCATCGGCATCACCCCAGAGCTCGCCAAAGCTATCCGCATCATGCGTGAGGGCGATGCTTCCGGCAATACCGACAGCCCGGAGTATCACGCCGCACAAGACACTTTCGACGCTGCTAACGGCTACCAACTTGAGCCTAAGGCTAAGAAAATTCTTGCGGGTCTTGGCTTTCATCCTGACGCCTTCAACAAGCCCGCTCGTGAGTTCTCCGGCGGCTGGATCATGCGTTCCCACCTTGCTAAGCTCTTGGTGATGGAGCCGGATCTGCTGATGCTTGACGAGCCCACCAACCACCTCGAC
>DBBL01000130.1 GCA_002292185.1 Akkermansiaceae bacterium UBA985
AATAGCGGTGTTTGCAGTTGGCGTTAGGTCATGAGATGGCATGAGATGGCATGAGGTATTGGTGCAGTGTGAGGGGGCTCAGGAAGGGGTTGGCTCTGAATCTTGATCGCGGCGTTTGTAGCGTGCGAGACAAGTACCGTCTGCCCTTGGTTCAAAATGTTCCAAAATAAATTCAGCCGAGGATTGGAGATAGCTCGTCTCATCTCCAAGTAGGGTATGCTTGCCTCCACCAAGCAGCTGGGAGGCATCGATGATGATCTCGAGAAACTCCAGAGAACCGTCAGCCGCCTGTTGGCGAATGCGCTTGTCTGCGTTAAGGCATTTGCCGTCAGCGCTAATGGTGAGAGGTAATGATTCAGGTTGCAAAGTGCTCGTATTATGGTCAGTTTCTGGCAGATCACAAGATTTGAGCATGACAACATCACCAACAGAAATCGTTTGCTACCTGAAGACCTATTGCGGCTGGAGCGAGGGCGTGCGCGCAGTGATGCGCAAATACGACCTCGAATTTGAAGAAAAGGATATCATCAAGAATCCAGCATTCAGGTGGGAGATGGAGCAGAAAAGTAGCCAGCAGCTAAGCCCATGTGTCACTATCAATGGTGAAATGCTAGCGGATGTTTCCGGCGATGAAGTTGAGCAATACCTGCTCGATCATAGCATGGTTAAGCCGGTGGAAGATACTGCGGACGCTCCAACGGATAGCGGCTGCGTGGATCACTAGCCTAGACGTATCTCCTTGCAGTTAATTGACAGATTTTTTCATATCTAAGCAGTGTCTTACAAGGGTTGGGTTAATGATGTTATCGTCGCCTGTATTGCTGCCGGTATTAAGGAATACGTAGTATGTGCGGGTGCTAGGAATCTCTCCGCGGTCGTAGCTCTTGCTGATCACGCGGAAACTGGCGAACTTGGTGAGATTACCTTGTTTTCTCATTTTGAGGAGCGAGCTGCTGGTTTTTTTGCGCTAGGTCGCACGATGCAGACGGGAATCCCGTGTGCGGTGGTGACGACATCAGGAACGGCTGTTGCCGAATTGTTGCCTGCTGTCATTGAGGCTCATTATCAACGCCGACCTCTGGTTGTTGTTTCGGCTGATCGGCCGCTCGATTTCCGCGGAACAGGTGCTCCTCAAGCCATAGAACAGGCAGGTTTATTTGGGGGTTATGTTGAAGCCTGTGAAGATTTGGCTTGGAAAGATGAGCTGAACATTTTTGAAGGCTGGAGTGGCTGTGCGCCATGGCAGATCAATCTCTGCATCGATGATTTTGAAACAGAAAAAGATGATAAGGATAACGAGGGTGCCAGTGCGATCAAAAGATCGAAGGTCCGCTTAGGTGAAATAGGTGAAGCACGAGGCAACATCGATATGCTGCCCGTATTGCATTGCATCAAAGAAGGCTGGAAGGGTTTGGTGGTTATTCTTGGTGGACTCGATGCCGGCGATCGTGAAGAGGTATGGCATTTTCTCAAAGTGCTTGGGGTTCCGGTTTTGGCTGACTGCACCAGCGGTTTACGTGAGCTGCTAGGTCCATTGGCTTTGATCGATGGGGATCGGGTGCTTAAGAAAAATCCCCCGGCAAATATTTTGCGAATAGGTGAGGTTCCTACCGGCAGGTTTTGGCGAGATCTTGAGGGCTTACCTCAGGTCAACGTCGTGTCGATCAGCAGAACCGGCTTTGCTGGACTTGCCCGAGAAAATCAGCTCATTACAGGTGACATTTCTCGATGTGTGCGAGCGCTAGGTGAAGTCGCGCCACTGGGTGATGCCATGGATCATTTTAGGGCTACGGCAAGTAAGCACGGGCGACTCTCCGAGCTGTTGGAGTCCTTACCAGAGAGTGAGCCCGGCATGATACGCACTCTCTCGGTGATGGCTACGATGGGGAGTAGCCTCTATCTGGGTAACAGCCTACCCATCCGTGAATGGAATGATTTTGCTCAACGTGAAATACCGTATGAATGTGTGCGGGCGAACCGTGGAGCTAACGGCATTGATGGTCAGATTTCGAGTTGGTTGGGCGCTAGTGCCGACGAGAAAGATGCGTGGGGTGTTTTTGGAGACTTAACAGCCATGTATGATTTGGCGGCTCCTGCACTGCTTGGTCAGGTGGAGTGCCAGGGTCGCATGCTGGTGGTCATCAACAATGGTGGAGGCAAGATCTTTGATCGCTTACCGATGATGAAGCAGGTTGGCGAAAAAGTTTCCGGACTTGTTACCAATCAACATGAGCATGGATTTGAGGCATGGGCCACAATGTGGGATATGCATTACACCAAAGTGGTTGGCATGGAGGGTTTTGATTTTGAACCTCGAGAGAAAACGACATTGATTGAAGTCGTGCCTGATGCCCGCCAAACAGCCAAGTTTTGGGAGAAGTTCGCCCAGCTTTAAGCTAGCTCGATATTATCAATGAGCCGAACTGGCCCATAAAACACTGCGGTGGCAATGAGTGCCGGAGATGACAGCGTCTTGACCGGCTGCAAATTATCTTGGTCGAGTAGTTCGAGGTAATCTATTTCTACATCGAGTTCTGATGATTCGATGATTTTTCTAGCCGTATTAAGTAATGACTGTGCAGATTTCTCTCCTTGTTGATGGGCTGTTTGGGCAGCGAGCAAGGCACGTCTTATGCGCTGTGCATCTGAGTGTTGCTGTTCCGATAGCCGCTGATTTCTTGATGATAGGGCCAGGCCATTTTTTTCTCTGATGGTTTCAACCCCTTTAATGCAAATGGGGATATTGAGATCCCTCACCATGCGGCGAATGATGGCAAGCTGCTGGTAGTCTTTTTTCCCAAAAATGGCGATGTCGGGCTGAGTGAGGTTGAAGAGTTTCAACACTACCGTGCAAACGCCATCGAAGTGGCCCGTCCTGGATGCTCCACAGAGCCTTTGTGAAAGGCTGGATTCGGTGACGGTGACTGAATGGTCCGAGTGATAGATGTCACCACTCTCAGGCGCGAACACGATGTCTACGCCATGTTTTTTGCAAAGTGCTAAGTCCTGCTCAAGCGCACGCGGATAATACCGAAGGTCGTCGGCTTGATCAAACTGAGTAGGATTCACAAAAAGGCTAAGAATAACGACTCCCTTAGCGCCGGCGATTTTTCGAGCTCGATGGATTAAAGCAAGATGTCCCTCGTGGAGCGATCCCATGGTGGGCACGAGTACTCGTGTCTTCGGGCTGCTTATCTTAGCCAGTAGTGGCTGGAGTTCGGAAGTAGTAATGGCAACTTTCATTTTGTCTGCGGAGAAGGGCTATAGCTTGGGATAGAGGTTGACGCAGGATGCTATTCCGTGCAGCTTTGCACTGCAACGTGAAGTTTTTACAATCGTTTAAATGATCACTTATTTCACGTAGCTAATAGGTCTCGGGTTACTTCCTGGGCCACACCAATGATTATTACTAATGACTATGAAACATCACCTTAAATTCGCCGCTGCTATCTGCTTCGTCGCGTTGCTCAGTGCTACATCAGCTTCAGCTCAGCGCCTTAAAATTGCAACCGTGGACATGCAGATCCTCTTCAAAGAATACCACCGCACTAACGATGAGCAGCAAAAATTCAGCGAGGAGTTTGCTCGTATTCAAAAGGAGAACAACGAGCGCCTTACCGGTATTCGTGAGCTTGAGGAGCAGCTGCAAGGGCTCAAAAAGCAAATTGAAGATCCAACCATCGCAGATGGTGTAAAGCGTGATAAATCTCGTGATTTTCAACTTAAGCTCGATGAGGCAAAGGCAATGGATCGTGAGAGACGCGAGTTTTTAGGTCGTCGTACTCGTGCCCTTGAACTGAAGAAGCAGGCAAGCATGCAAGGCATTCTCGAGGAGATCCGTAAATTGATCGTTGATCATGCAAAAGCTGAGGATTTCGACTATGTATTAGACAAGTCAGGACTGAGTGCTAATCAGGTTCCTTTTCTCCTCTACACTAAGGATGCTACCGATGTTACCGTTGCTCTTTTGAGCAAGCTTAATGTCAATGCGCCCAAGGCTGCAGGTGAGTAAGCGGCGTTTGAGGCACGCTCCACTCAATAAGATTGATTTTATTACACCCTTTCCTTTGGGAGAGGGTGTTTTTCTGTCTCTGGGGAGGGAGATGCTATTGACGATCACTCTTAAAAGAGGCAATTTGTCTTTGCGTTTATCAGGGCATTGTAATGAGAGAATTGAAGCAAATATACCTTATCGTTCTACTCTCCGTAGTGGCAGTAGCTACTTCTGTTGCAGAGAAGCCTAATATTGGCATGGTGGACATGCAAAAGCTCTTCGCTCAATATTATAGAACAGAGGCGGCGCAGAAGCAATTCAACCAAGATTACGCGGGTATTCAAAAAAAAGTGAATCAGCAGCTTGAGGTGATCAACGAAATGATTTCTCAGCTGAAGTTTTTAGCTGAAAATCTCAAGAGTGAGTCGCTTGATGAGAATCTAAAGCAAAAATACAGCCAAGAGTTTCAATTGATTGATCAACAGCGCAAGATGCTGATCGATGAGATGAAGCGAGCCGAGTATGAGGAGAAAAAGGAGGTAGCTAGGCGTAAATCTGCCAGCATGCAGGGCATAATGACTGAGGTACGGGCTAAGGTGGTCTCTTTTGCTGAGAAACAAGAATATGATTTTGTGTTCGATAAGTCGGGTAAAAATACCAACCAGATTTCTTTTTTCATCTACCTTAAAGACGCAACAGACATTACCGCAATGATGCTGAAAGAATTAAATAAATTGGCCCCAACCGCTGCCAGTGAATGAATATATCAATCATAGCTTGAAGGCTTCGTTTGTAAGATGATGATTCCGTTACTGCGAAAAATACTCGCTATGAATTGGCTGCTGGTGCTGACGATGCTAGCGTTGGCGATTTTTGGCGTATACGCTATTGAGAGCGCTGCTCGTCACTTGCCCAATGGTGGTGAATACTATGCTCAGCGTCAGAAAGTCTGGATCATCGGAGGTTGTTTTGTTTTCCTGATCACGGCATTGGTCGATTACCGTTGGATTCGTTGGCTTGGCATACCGATGTATTTATCCGGTTTAGCTCTCATGATCCTGGCTATCTATAAAGGAAGTGATGCTCATCAAATTAGCTTGGGGGTCATTTCATTTCAGCCGACACAACTTGGCATTGCTGGAGGCATAGTGCTCATGGGCTCTTTGTTGCAGGATTTACCGCGTTGGCATGCGTTCTTTCGGCTGCCTTACATTCAGTTGGGCGTCATTGCAGTTTTGGCCGGGGTGCCATTTCTTATTGTAGTAGCCATGGGGGACATGGGCTCAGCACTTGTTTGGCTGCCTGTTACGGCAGTGATTATGTTAGTTAGCGGCATACCATACCGCTATATGTTGCTGATCGGTATAGTGGGTATTGGCTGTGTAGCTCTTGCCTACTTCATTATCCTACCCAAAGCCTCAGAGCGTGGCGCCGAGCGCATTGAGCTTTATCTCGACATGCTTAATGGTCGGGATGTTGATATTAGTGGAGATGCTTACGCCCCTTACTGGGTGTCTACTTCGATTGGTAAAGCAGGCTGGAAAGGGCTAGGTTGGAATGCAACAAGTCAGCGAGGATCTCTCCATGACAAGAAATACATTCCATGGAAAACAGCCCACAATGATTTTATTTTTGGAGTGATTGGTGAAGAGCAGGGTTTCCGAGGAAGTCTATTACTGCTCACGGGATATTCCATGCTTCTCATTCAGTGCCTTTTCATCGCCTTTTATAGTCGAGATAGTTCGGGCCGAATTATTGCGGCGGCAGTTGTTGCGCTCATGTTTGCACATATTTTTGAGAACATCGGTATGTGTGTTCTAATGACGCCTATCACGGGGATTCCCTTACCGCTGGTAAGTTATTCGGGAACATTCATTATGATGATTATGTTCCTGCTGGGGCTGGTGCAGAGTGTTTGGGTGCACCGCAAAGTAGAAATTGAGGAGGATGAGGAAATACCGCCTCAGCAGATCCGACGATACAGCTAGGTTTTACCACTCAATCGCCGTTGCCGCCCAGGTAAGCCCGGCACCAAAAACAACGAGGATGATATTGTCACCCCGCTCGAAGCGACCTTCGCGATGCGCTTCATCTAAAGCAATGGCAACGGCAGCAGCAGAAGTGTTGCCATACTTATCGAGATTGATATAGACCTTCTCATTAGGGACAGAAAGGCGGTCGGCAATGGCATCAATAATACGTAAATTGGCCTGATGAGGCACTATCAGCTTAATATCGTCCGGGCTGAGCCCTGCACGCTCGATGACTGTTTCCGCCGCGGTGCGCATGGCATTGACGGCAAGTTTAAAGACTTCACGTCCTTGCATGGAAAGGGTTTGGAGGTTTGACTCGGCATTGGCGGCGGTAATGGGACAGGCAGATCCGCCTCCCTTGATCTCAAGTAGGCTCGTGTGGCGTCCATCTGTTCCCATTTCAGTAGCCAGGATACGCCCCTCGCCATCGTTGCTGCGACGTAGCACAGCGGCACCGGCGCCGTCACCGAAGAGCACACAGGTATTCCTGTCCTCCCAATTCGTTACGGAGGAGAGCTTTTCAGCGCCAATAATAACAGCATTGCTGTAGGCTCCGTCTGAGATTAAACGCTTGGCGATTTTCATCGCGTATAAAAACCCGGAGCAGGCGGCTGAAATATCAAATGCAACCGCAGAGTAAGAACCCAGCTTGGCCTGCACGTAGCATGCTGTGGCGGGTGTCGGTGTGTCAGGGGTGATGGTGGCAACAATGATGAGCTCAACATCCTCTGCAGCCATGCCAGCTTGCTCTAGGGCTCGCTCTGCAGCTTTGGTGGCCATGTCTGATGTAAATTCATCATCTGCAGCAATGCGCCTCTCCTTGATACCGGTTCGAGAGGTAATCCATTCATCACTCGTGTCCACAAACTTGGCCAATTCATCATTAGTTAAAATACGCTCAGGAACATAACTTCCAGTGCCAGCGATAGTGACAGGAACGACAGATGTGGATGAATTCATAAGGTCAATCGATAAGGAGATGCGAGAAATCTAAACAAGATTTCACGCTTGAACAGCAAAATAGCCGAAGGCTAGAGGGATTTGCACAGCGTGCCCTAAGATCATTTAATGGATCTTATCGAGCATTTCCTCGATATGGGGATTGACCTCAAGTTTGACCGTTTCACGTGCAACGCGGACAGCGTTTTCAATAGCGAGTGCGGAAGAGCCACCGTGTCCAATAATACAGACACCGTTAACTCCGAGCAGGGGAGATCCTCCGACATACTCGTAGCTGCTTTTTTTCTTCACCGCTTTGAATGCACCCTTGGCAATGATGGCGCCTAGGATTCGGATGGGGTTGCGCTTAAACTCAACTTTGAGCCATTTCGACATTGCCTTGGCCGTCGCCTCACAGCTTTTCAGAATAATATTGCCGGTGAAACCATCACAGAGCACGACATTGAGATCACTCTCAAATAAATCATGGCCCTCTACGTTGCCTACAAAGTCGAAAGGGGCTTTGCCTGATGATTCAAGTTCCTTGATGAGGGCGAAAGTTTCCTTGGTGAATTTGGTGCCTTTTTCATCCTCTTCTCCATTAGACATAATGCCAATTTTGGGACGTTTTACACCAAGAACATAGTGCGAGTAGACCGCGCCCATCACGGCATAGGTAACCAGATGTTCTGGTTTTGCCTCGGGATTGGCACCGGCGTCTAGGAGTTGGCAAATGCCGTATTCATTGGGGATGGCGGAGGCGATGCCGGCCCGCTCCACTCCGCGTAATGTCCTTAGCTTGACTGTTGCCGCAGCTACGGAAGCGCCTGTATTGCCGGCACTGACGACTGCGTCAGCGGCACCTGATTTCACCATGTCGGTGGCGACAGAGATAGAAGATTTCTTTTTGCTGCGCAGGGCTTTAGCACCTGATTCATGCATTTCCACCACATCAGGGGCATCAACGATAATGGCTCTTGGATCGGTTAGTTGGTGTTTTTCGACTTCTTGCCTGAGAATTTCTGCGTCACCTACGAGGAAAATCGTTTCAATATCAGGATAGCGTTTGAGTGCATTGCGAGCACCTACAATATTAACGGTTGGCGCGTGGTCACCGCCCATGGCATCAATGGCAATTTTCATGGTCTAGATGAATTTAATAGCAAGATACTCTTGCGAAGGAAAGCTATATGCATACATGAAACAAGCGGAATGCCAGGGCATTCCGCTTCGTAAGCAAGACGTAGTTTTCAAAGAGATGCCTCTTAGAGGGCGTCTACTTCGAGAACTTGGCGCTCGCGGTAGGTTCCGCAATGAGGACATGCAATATGAGAAGGAACGCGGCTTTCGCATTCAGGGCATGTCTTCAGGTTAGGTGTGCGCCAGCGGTTTGCGCCGCGTCGCATCTTTTGCTTCATCTTGGATGTTCTGCGCTTGGGTACAGCCATGGTATTATTAGGTTGAGATTGTTTAAGTTATTGATTTTGAGTTTTTAAGATCATTTGTGTGATCAGCTTGACTCAGATGAAGACGAATCCTCTATTGCATCGAGAGCATCCCAAGGGTTGGGTTCCTCCTCGTGCGGGGGGGTCTTTACCCCATCAATAGGGGCTTTGTCTACTGCTAAATACCTAGAATCCAAATTACATTCTTGTTCATCGTCACCTTGATCGCAGTGTGGGTAATCAGGAAAACGAATAATAAGCTCTTCCCTAAGGGAATCAGCTATGTCTAATTGAGAACTTGAGAGCTCTGGGCAGACCCCTATCTCCTCAGCATCAATGGTTTGCGTAAATTCGTTTAGGCAGCGATCACAGGTGAAAACAAAGCTCGCGGAGAGGTTGCCCCTAATAAGCAGCTCATTGTCGAATTTCTGCACGAATAAGTCATAATAAAGTGGCCCTTTGGTTTTAATGTTTTCCCCCTGATCTGAAAAAATAGAACCGTCCAGTTCTCCAGAGAAGGTTTTGCCGTCTTCGGGTAAGGAATTGAGATCAATCTGTAGATGCTTTTTCACGAATATTTAGGAGGTGGTGACATAAACAGCATGTTCACGACGCTCGGTTGTTTTACCAATGATGCTAGCACAAGGAGCAGAAGTTTCTTCGAGTGTTTCCATGACGGCGTCGATATTGTGCTCTGGCACACTCAGAAGTAGTCCTCCGGATGTCTGAGCATCTGCGTAGATAAGCTTCTGAGCTTCGCTTACATTTTCCTCAAAGTGGGTATCGGGAGCAGAATAATCCAAATTATTTCTGCTGCCTCCGGGAACACAGTCGGCCTCGATAAACTTGGTGAGCTCCGTTGACATCAGGGGGAATGCGCTAGCATCGAGCTCGGCGCTGACATTGCTACCATTACACATTTCGATTAGGTGCCCGCTGAGACCAAATCCGGTGATGTCTGTGCAGCATCGCAGTAATGCTCGCTCCGCAAGCGTAGCTCCAGGTTTGTTGAGCGTTGCCATTAGCTCACTGGCGTGATCCGCCAGCTCCTCGCTGCAAAGACCACGTTTGATGGCCGTTGAGACAATGCCGCTGCCCAGGGGCTTGGTTAAAACGAGAATTTCCCCTGGTTTGGCTAGGGAGTTACCGAGGTAACGGTCTGGGTGAACGATGCCGGTGACGGCAAGTCCATAGATAGGTTCAGGATTTTTGATGGTGTGACCACCCATGAGGCTGCACTGTGCTTCTACGCACATCTCTGCTCCACCTCTGAATATTTTTTGGATAGTATCATTATCGCAATGCTCAATAGGCATTCCGGCGATGGCCAAAGCGGTCAATGGCCGGCCACCCATCGCGTATACATCAGATAGTGAGTTTGCTGCTGCTATACGTCCATAGAGAACAGGATCGTCTACAATAGGCGTGAAAAAATCAGTCGTTTGAACGAGGGCGCGCTCATCATCAATCTTGAAAACTCCGGCATCATCTGCTGTCGCGGAACCGACAAGTAAGCGGTCATCTTGGTATTGAGGTAAACCACGCAGAACCTGCGCGAGTGACCCCGGGTCGAGTTTGGAAGCTCATCCAGCACAAGAGGCCAGAGTGGTGAGGCGGACTACTTCTTTACGATTCATTGCGGCGTAAATTGGGTTTGGTTATTTTAAAAGTCATCAAAAAGAGATGGGCTATCAATGGAGGCGAAAGTTGGACCAGAAGAGGGTTGCACCTGAAGCTTGCGAAAGCGAGTCCATATTATGCGGTTTTTTTGCTTCAAGGTTTGGGCTTTTGTAGGCAGTCTTTGGCATACTTATTTATGAATGACTCTAAGGATACATCAATGGTGAAAGATGAGCTGAAATGCAGGCCTACTAAGTGGTTTGTTTGGCGGGCATTTATGATCCTGCTCATGCTTGTTGTATTCCTGGTGCTCTTTTTGCAAGATGGCTTAACTGGGTATCGCGAGAAGAATCTGCAATTTTATATTTATGAGAATTTCAAGAGTGCCGGCTTGCAGTTTCAGAAAATGCAGGAAGACAGTGGTTTTTCTGAGCCTCAATGGAAACAATATGCCTCTTCACAGCAATGCGAATTTCCCGAGGATGCAGATGCAATATTACCTCAAGATACTTCTTTGCCCATGGCGTGGCCTGAGTCTCTGGCCGCAAGTTATGAGCTGATGTTCTCGAAGGGGGGACAGAATGGAGCCATTAAGCTATGGGAGGAATATGCGGCAGAAAGAAAATGGGATTCGGAACCCATGGACCACCCGATGAATGCGGGTAAGATTCGCGAGCAATTTTATGCTGCTGGGGTAACCGGTGTTTTGGCGCTGATCACTCTCTATTTTTTGCTGAGAACTCTGCGCAGAAGTATCAGCGTGGATGAGGAGGCTTTGTATACTCAGGATGGAAAGCGTATCCCTTATGCCGACATGTTGCGCATTGATAAGCGAAACTGGGATAGCAAAGGACTTGCCTTGGTCTACTATAATGATGGAGATGTGGAAAAGAAGACCAAGCTGGACGGAATGGTGTATGGCCAATTTAAGGAAGAGGATGGTGCTCCTGCAGAAAGACTATTCAGCTACCTAATGGAACACTTCAAGGGTGAGGTTATCGAATATATCGATGAAGAGGAAAGCTCAGCTGAAGATCCAGAAATGGCAACCGGCTCGCCTGACGAAGAATCTAAGCGGGATTAGGTGATAAAAAATTATTTCATTATTGCCAATAGAGAGCCCCGAGGCTAAACCATCACCAACCAACCAATTATACCAATTAGTAATGTCTGACATCGAATCAAAAGTAAAAGATATCATCGTCGAGCAACTCGGCGTGAGTGCCGACCAAGTTAAGCCAGAAGCCAAGTTCATCGAGGATCTCGGTGCAGATTCACTCGACACTGTCGAGCTTGTCATGGCTTTTGAAGAAGAGTTCGGAATTGAAGTTCCTGACGAAGATGCTGAGAAATTGCAGAGCGTCAGTGACGTGGTGACTTACGTCAGCGCTAACTCCTAAGCAATTCGTTAGCCTCTCTACATCTCAGAACTTAAGGTTCTGTAGGTAGTAAGATTAGTTTTTATCATTAGGGCGGACTCAGTGTGAGTCTGCTCTTTTTTTTGCTGAATTGATCGGTAGTCGTCTGCTTATTGTTGCATGTTAGCTGATTCGTGCGAACATCATTCAAGCCGATTTATTTTATTTAAAGCCCTCTATGGAACATTCGCCTGACAGTATTCAATACGCGATGGAAACCGCACGGCTGCTGTGTGAGCCGGATAGGCGGATTGACACGTTTGGAGCTACTCGGTTCAAATTCACCATGCTCAGTGAGCCGATGGATTCGGTGGGGCAGGTGCGTATTCGGCAGGGAGAAATAGAAGCTCAAAAACCTCAAATTATTCGCCCAGATGGGCTAAAGGGTGTTGAACTAGAAGGTTTTCAAGAGAAAGCTGGAGAATTTATTGACTGGCTAAAGGCGAACAAACTCGAGCCTGTTTTCTTTCAGTATGGCTTTGTTTTTAAACGAACTCATGTCACCGAGGGAATCCTCAACGATAACATGGAAACCGTTCGTGATCGAGTGCTGGCCGATGTCAAAGCGACTGGAGACCCGATGCTTGCTGTCATCGAAGGCGTGGACGATGCTTGGGAAGTATGCCTTTTGAAATTTGCGATAGATATGATTGGCAAGTCGACGGACATCAACGTGTTCGATTTCAAACGTAAGGGTCTTCTTTAGTTTCATTCACCATTAATCCAATGCGAATTGCGCTCATCATCAAGGCTGTAGCTATGCTGCTGATGCTTGGGGTGGTTGGTGGCACCATTTATTTAATCAAGGAATACACAGGTTCTGTGCAGGATCTTCCTGGGGCTATGATGGAGCGCCAGCGGATGGTTGAAGAGAAGCTCAAAACCAAGACCGAAGAGGGAGGTAGTTCGGGTAATGAACCTGGTGAAAAAGCGTTTCAACGAGCCAAGGAATTATTAGCCGAAGAATCCATGGAGGAAGCAGAGGAAAAGATGAAATACATCGTTAGTTTTTATCCATCTGCTGAATGTGCAACTGAATGCCGGCGTATTCTGGGGGAGATTAATCTTGATCGTTTGCTGGACCCAGACTGGCTCGACGGCAAGAAGGTGGTTACAGTGCGTCCAGGAGATACCTTTTCGCGTATTATCGCTCAAAATAAAACAACGATGGATAGCCTTGTTCATCTGAGTAAGTTAAAACGAAGCGATCACCTCAGCTTGCACCCCGGAGATAAGCTTATGGTGATGCCCATGGAAATGCGTGTTGTTATTGATTTGAGGCTTAATACCTTAACGATTTGGAAGGGAGGGGAATTTGTTAAAGAATACCCCATGCTGGAGGCTTCTTACAGAGGCAAGACCGCTATTAAACGATGCAAAATCAGCCTGATTCGAGGTGCTCGCCAAGGTAAACTCTACCTTAGTCATGCAGAGGAATATATTGGCTCCAGTAAGGTGATTATCTTGTCTGATAAATCACTCGCCATCAGGGGATTTTCAAGTGATAGTGATGGCGAAAAGAGCTTAGGTTTTATGCTGTCTCATGCCGATATGGAAGAGCTTCCTCTGCTGCTCAGGCCAGGGAATGATGTTGAGATAAGAAACTAAAACGCCGGAATTTAAAGCTACGGAGATTGACCAATCCGTTTTTTCATTTCATTATACCCAATAACGATAACAGGTACCCAATTTATATGAAGCCTCTTGATTTTGAAAAGCCCATCGCCGAATTAGAAGCAGAACTCGAAAACCTCAAAAACAAGGCGCAGACTCAGGATATTGATATGTCTGATGAGATTACCACAATGGAGGGTAAGCTGTCTGATACGAGAACTAAGATCTATGATAATCTGTCCCCGTGGCAGCGTGTTCAAATAGCGCGTCACACCAACCGCCCATTTATGCTCGATTATATTTCACATGTCTTTGATGATTTTTGTGAGCTGCATGGAGATCGTCACATTGGAGATGATCACGCCATGCCGGGTGGCTTTGCTACCCTAGGCGGTCAACGTGTTGTCGTTGTTGGTCACCAAAAAGGAAGAGATACGAAGGAAAACTTGAAGCGTAATTTCGGCAGTGCTCACCCTGAGGGTTACCGTAAGTCACTTCGTTTAATGAAGCTGGCAGAAAAATTTCACCTGCCAGTAGTTTGCTTGATTGATACCCCGGGTGCCTTTCCTGGTATCGGTGCCGAAGAACGCAATATTGCTGAGGCTATTGCTTATAATTTACGTGAAATGATGTTATTAAAAACGCCAACGGTGGCTGTTGTGTTAGGTGAGGGAGGGTCAGGAGGAGCGCTTGGAATTGGTGTTACTGACCGAGTGTTGATGATGGAAAATGCTTACTACTCGGTAATTAGTCCTGAGGGTTGTGCTGCGATTCTTTGGAAGCACCGCAAGCATGCACCCGAAGCTGCTGAGGCGATGAAGATTGCCGCCCCCGATCTTGCTGAGCTAAAGCTTATCGATGAAGTGATTCAAGAGCCTAAACAGGGTGCACACCATGACCACCTTGAAGCAGCAGTAAATCTCCGAGATGCTGTGTTGAAGCAGATTGAGTCCTTGCAGGCGCTAAGTCTGGATGACTTGCTTGATCAGCGTTATCAGAAGTTTCGCCAGTATGGTGAGTGGCAAGGAGAGTAATTAGCTGTCTCGCCGTTTCAGGCTGTGCCAGTAGCTCGTGTCAGGCTTAAGCAATGGCTCTGGATCAGATTTGACGAGGTCAAATTGATCAATAATATATTCGAGCAGTACTAGTGAAGCGGCTGCATCGTAGAGAGCGTCATGCCACGTTTTTCCTGTGACCAGTTTGTCGATCTGTGGGGTTAGGTTCCAATGGTTGCAGACATCTCCAAGTGCATGTGATTTGAGCTCAGGCCAGGCGGCGCGTGAGAGCTGTAGGGTATCAGCCCATGGCCCAAATCCGTGGTTGGGGAAGGCGCGTAAGTAACGTTTTTCTGTGCCGTGACCGTGTGCCACGACGATACGGCCTGATAAGGTGGCCTTGATGCTTGGCCATAATTGCATGAGTGCAGGAGCATCGGCAAGATCACCACTAGAGATGCCGTGGATCTTCTGCGCAGACCAAGTGATGTTCTGATCTGCTCGGATGAAGGAGGTGAAGTGGTCAGCGTGGCCTGCTGGTAGTGACCATGTCGCCATGCCAATCTGAACAGGCACATCTGTTTTGCCGCGCTCCGCGCCAGCTGACTCGAAGTCAATGGCGGCAAAGGTGTGCTCAGATATCATGAGGGTTGTTTCAGATAAACGGTGCTCGCCATGTTGCGGATTTAACCCGCAACGCCTGCTTCTTTGAGAGCGGCGGCAGCCTTGAGCAGGATGGCCTCGGTGGTGTCCCAATCAATACACTGGTCGGTGATGGATTGGCCGTAGGTGAGCTCATCAATGGGCTGGGGGAAGTTTTGGTTACCGGCGATAAGGTTACTTTCCAGCATCGCTCCTGTGACGTGTTTGTTTCCCGCTGTGCGTTGGCGAACAATTTCGTCAAAGACGGCCGGCATACGCTCCTGCTTTTTGCCGCAGTTGGCGTGTGACGCGTCAATCATGACGGATGGGTGTAGTCCGTTTTCTATAAGTAGGTCCGACGTCACGGCGATGTCATCGGCTCCGTAGTTCGGGCCATTATCTCCACCCCTCAGGATAATGTGGCAGTCCGGGTTGCCAGAGGTGGTGACGGCAGAGGCGACACCCTGCTCGCTAACACCGAGGAAGGTTTGGCTCTGCGAGGCCGCTTTGATAGCATTTACCGCGGCAATCAAATCACCAGTCGTGGTGTTCTTAAATCCAAGAGGCATCGACAGGCCTGATGCCATTTGCCGGTGTGTCTGGCTTTCAGTCGTGCGCGCTCCAATAGCAGACCAGCTAATCAGGTCGGCAATATACTGGGGTGTGATGGGGTCGAGTAATTCTGTAGCGGTGGGAAGCCCGATGTCGATGATCTCGCGCAGGAATAAGCGGGCCTGGCGAAGGCCTTCGGGTATGTTGTCCGATCCATCAAGCTTTGGATCCATGATCAGACCTTTCCAGCCAACGGTGGTGCGCGGTTTCTCAAAATAGACACGCATTACAATATAGATCTGGTGTTTGACCTGTTCAGCTAGCTTCGCAAGCTTGCGAGCGTATTCGATACCAGCCTTGGGGTCGTGAATGGAACA
>DBBL01000161.1 GCA_002292185.1 Akkermansiaceae bacterium UBA985
GCTCAAGCCTGGTGAGCAGTCACGCGCACAAGCCGTTCTCAATACCTTGTCTGATCAAACTGTAGAACCCATCCCCAAAGCCATCATCCAAGGAGCTTTTGGAGCGCCCAACAAGCAGGCAGGCAACTAACCAACCATAATACTCAATGCCCTATATTGAACCACATGCTCACATGGTGAGCCGCACCACAGATGACTACCAGGCCATGGCTATTGCCGGTTGCGAGGCCATCTGCGAGCCTGCCTTTTGGGCCGGCTTTGACCGCAGCTCAGCTCAAGGATTTCACGACTACTACCGTCAACTCACCGAGTATGAGCCACAGCGTGCTGCGAAATTCGGCATCAAACATTTTTGCTGGTTATGCATTAACCCAAAAGAAGCTGAAGACTCAGGATTCGCCCGCGAGGTTATGGCCATCATTCCTGAATTTCTCGATGCCCCTACTGTCCTTGGCATTGGTGAAATAGGCTTAAACAAAAACACCATCAGTGAGCTCACTATTTTTGAAGAGCATGTCGCCATCGCTCAAAAGCACGACTTACCCATTCTCATCCATACCCCTCACCTCGAAGACAAGCTCAAGGGCACCCGCCTCATCATCGATGCACTTAAAAACGCCAAGGTAGATCCCAGCAAAGTCATTATTGACCACGTTGAGGAACACACCGCCGGCATGGTGCTTGATGCAGGCTTTTGGGCCGGCATGACGCTCTACCCCGAGTCCAAGTGCACCCTGCCTCGAGCCGTCGACATCCTTGAAAACTTTGGCATGGAAAACATCTGGATGAATTCTGCGTGTGACTGGGGTATCTCTGACCCCTTGGCCGTTGCTAAATGCATGCAGGAAATGAAAAAGCGGCAACACTCTCAAGAAACCATTCATAAAGTGGTCTACGACAACCCCGTGAAATTCCTGAGCCAATCACCCAATTTCTCCCTCTAAAGACCCTATGAACCTCTCAGAACTTGAGCAAATCAAAGAAAGCCTCAGCCAGCTGTCCGTTGAAGACCAGGACCACGTCGCAGGCTTCCTTCTGGTAGAGCGCCTGAAGCGCAACCGCCTTGTCATGCCCAGTCTCCACAAGCGAGTCGAGGACTCTGACCCAGAAAACTGGCAAACCTTAAAAAGCGTCAATGCATCTCCTGACAATGACTGAAACCTTGGTTTACCTTCACAGTCACGTTGCTGACCACCTCAAAAAACTGGGCCAAAAAGCGCTCATCGAAGCCTTTCTTGGGCGACTACAATCTAACCCAGAAATCGCTGGCAACTACCGCTTTGCAGACCCACGCGGCAGAATCATTGAAGTCAAAGTCCTTGGCCGCCACGCCGTATTCTTTTTCAGAGACTCTTACGCTAACGTCGTTAAGATCCTCGACCTCCGTAACGTAGAGTCGCTGTGAAATCTATTAAGCTTCCCGAGGCTCATCTGGCCTACTGCACTAATATTCACCCCGCAGAGAGCTGGGCTGAAACATTACACGTTCTCAAAACTCACACACTCCAGGTCAGGGATCATGTCTCGCCTGCCAACGCTCCTTACGCCATAGGACTCAGACTATCTGCCCGCGCAGCAACAGAACTGCTCGAAGGCGATCATCTGACCCAGTTTAAATTGTGGCTAGAGGATGAGAACTGCTACGTATTCACCATCAACGGCTTCCCCTATGGCTCGTTTCACGGCACCCGGGTGAAGGAAAAAGTCTACCAGCCAGATTGGACAAGCAGCGAGAGGCTACGATATACCCAAGACCTTTTCACCATCATTGCGCAACTTGTCCCCGAGGGAGTCGAAGGCTCAGTCTCCACGCTGCCCGGATCATTTAAAGCATTCGAGGCGGATGAATCAGCGATCTTTACTCATCTCGAAGCATGCGCGCAGTATATTGAGAGTCTGTCCAGTCATTATGGAAGGGACCTTCATCTCGGATTAGAACCCGAGCCTCTTGGCCATTTTGAAAACACGGAGGAAACCATCGCGTTTTTTGAGCGCCTGCTGAATTTCTGCTCCGATACCAAGCTCATCAAAAAACGTATCGGTATCAATTACGACACCTGCCACTTTGCCCTCGAGTTTGATGATTGCCGCGCATCACTCGACACCTTCCGTGCTGCCGGCCTGCGCATTTCAAAGCTGCACATTTCATCCGCCTTGGAATTTAACCCCTCAGACCATGAGGCTATTGAAGCCATCCGCGCCTTTGATGAGCCCACCTACCTGCACCAGGTCATCGTAAAGAATCATGACGGTAGCCTGAAGCGCTTTACCGATCTCCCCGAATTCCTCAACGCGCCAGAGCAAAAGAAGAATACAGAGCTCGCCCGCGTTCACTTTCATATACCACTGTATGCAGCGCCCACAGAGCCGCTTCATTCTACTCAGCAACACGCGAGTGACGCCATCAATTACCTGAAATCAAACCCAGGCTTTTGCAGTCATGTAGAAATAGAAACCTACACATGGGGTGTTCTCCCAAGCGAACTGCAAATACCCATCGAAGAGCAAATCGCCCGTGAATACGACTGGGTTTTAAATCAGTAAGAGCAGATATATTGGCAAATGCCCTCGGTGACCTCAATGTTGAAACCCGACTTAGCAGGAACATCAAAATACTCACCGGCATTGAAATGATCACTGCCATCGACATCATCTAATTTCACAAGGCAGGTGCCATCGGTGATTTCCATTCGCTCTGCAGAATCGGTATTAAAGTGATAAGAGCCCGGATACATAATGCCGAAGGTCTTTGGCGAACCATCCTCTAGGGTGATACTATGGGAGACGACCTTACCTTCAAAATAGATATTGGCTTTCGCCTCTGCTGATACGTTGCTGAATTGCATGTGGATTACAAAAATCCAGGCACGGCCTACAAGCAAGCCAATATTATGTCACCAGTTCTTATGCTCTGCGCCCTGTGCTCCGGGCTAGTGCCTATGAGCGAACAGCTCAAACCCCTTTAAATAGGTCAGATATCAAGTAACTTTAAAAATCTACAGAAAGATTCGAACAAATCGCGCCTTCGATAGTCTACATATATTGGAATAGCAGTTCATCTGTATTAATTCCCTCCAATAAGAAAGATGGTTCAATTTTCAATTCATAGTTCATTTTCAATTTATTCATAGTTCATTCATAGTCTATGCCCGAAAGCCGTTGAGCGCCATGCGAGCAACAGCCTAGAGGATCCATCTTGAGCCCTAGTAAGTTTTCTTACTAGGGCTCTTCTTTTTGCTGCCACCTGGAAATTATCGTTTTCCAGCTAAAATCGAGGCTTTAGTATTGCTACTCTGGCAATCTCCCACTAAGTTGCCGGCCGCTCTGCAGAGGCAGATCACCAACACAATTCATATTTTCTATAATGATTGAGAACATGCGTAAATACACCGGTCTAATGGCCGCCGTCTTCATCCTGCTTGCTGCAGGTTTTTTATTCACCATGAATGACATCTCAGGCGGTGGCGGTGGTGGTATGGGCTCCGGACCCACAGTGCTCGAGGCCAATGGCCGCATCCTCGACCAGCAAGAATATCGCCGTATGGGTGACAGCACACTGCAGCTTGCATCAGAAGCCGGGCTTCACGTTTATGTTAACTTTCTCATAGTGCCCGATGCTGCCCAGCTTCAGCAAGCCATGCAGCTGTTGCAATATGGTTACCCCAACTACTACCTCACCATGGGGCGCAACCTCAAGGCAGATGACTTCAATCGCTTTATCAGTAATCGAATCATCATCCAACAAGCAATGCAAACTATGGGCGTCCGCGCCAGTGATGAGGAAATCAATAACGCCATCATGTTGTCCCCCAGCTTTTCGAGCGAGGGCAAATTCGACAATGCTAAGTATGCCAGCTTCATTGAGAAGCGCCTCGGCCGACTGGGCATGACAGAAAAGGATTTACGTGCGATTGTGCACGAAAGCCTCTGCCTCAACAAAATCATCGAGATCGTTGGCGGCGGCTTACTCACACCTCGCCAGGCAGCACAGGATCTGCTCGAGGCTCAAATGCAGGCGGTTTCAATTTCTCGCGTCGTCTTCAACCGTGATGACTTTGTCGAGAAAGAGCAGCCAAGCGAAGAGGAAATCAAAGCTTACTGGGACACGCACCAAGACGCCTACAAGACAGAGGAACAACGTCGCATCAACTACATCTTATTGACTCTCTCTCCTGAGACTCAGGTCAAATCATCACCAGCTACCCTGGCTGCCGATGCTACCGAGGAGCAGAAAAAAGCCCACGCAGAAGCCGAGCAAGCCCGCCTCGATGCAGAAGCCCAAGTGAAGGCGCAATTAGCAGACAAAAGAGCCAAGGAGGCACGCTCCATTCAAAAGGAAATAGACCAGATTTCACAAGAGATCTACGACAGCGAAGAAGAGAAAACGCCACTCGATTTCGCCGCTATTCTCGCCAAACGCGATCACCAGATTCAACAAACAGGCTTGTTTTCACGTTCAAAGCTGCCGAAAGAAATAGCCGCACTTCAGCTTCGAGGAAACTTCAACAAAGGCAAATCGTTAGCTGATTTTATTTTTGGCCACAGCACGGCGTCCCAGGACCCCTATGACCTCGTATCGGATGCTCTCCCTGTTGGTGAGCACGGCTGGATTGTTTTCACTCTCGAAGAAGTTATTGAGCCTAGCTTGCTTGACTACAACTCAGCCAGAGGAGCTGCTCGCGCCCAGCTGGTTTCAGAAAACGGCTCAATCAAGGTGAAAGAAGCGGCTCAAGCTGCTCGCGATGCCACTGCAGAACTCGTAGAGTCAGGCAAGAGCTTTGATGAGGCCGCCAAGGAGCAAGGCCTCACCCCAGATCAAATTGGCCCCTTCACCATCAATGACCGTGAAACTCAGACTAAGGACCCAAGTTACCGTTTGCTGCATCAGAAAGCCAGCGGGCTCAACCCTGGAGACATCTCAGAGGCGATCGATGAGAATAACCGTTCCCTTTTCTTTTATCTTATCAGCCGTGAAATAGCGGATACAGAAGAAAGCAAACAACGTATCGAATCGGTCATCAATAATGGCAAAACTCAGATCATGATGATTGCATTCCTCAACTGGCTTCAGCAGCAATACCAAGAAGCCGACGTCAAAGGTCTCGCGGTTGAAGGCCAGTAAGTCGCCCACTAGCTATACTTCACCATTGTTCCTCCAGTGTTTTATCTGACAACTGCCATCGACTATACGAATGGCGCCCCTCACATCGGCCACGCGTATGAAAAAGTGCTGGCAGATGTTATCGCTCGCTACCAACGCTTGCGCGGAGAAGAAGTCTATTTCCTCACTGGCGTCGACCAACACGGCCAAAAAGTCCAGCAGACAGCAGAAAAAGACGGCGTCAATCCGGCTACCTACGTCAAGCGTGTCACCAAAGGTTTTGTCAATGCCTGGGATAAGCTCGGCCTAGAATATGACGGCTGGGCTGAAACAACCAACCCGGAGCACCAGTCCTGTGTCCAAGGCGTCCTCCAGAAGCTTTACGACGAGGGACAAATCTACAAAAAACGCTACACCGGTCACTACTCAATCCGCCAAGAACAGTTTCTCACTGACAAAGAGCGCAATGAGGATGGAGAGTTCGGCGAAGAATGGGGCGAAGTTGAGGAGCGTGACGAGGAGAATTACTACTTTAAGCTCAGCGAGCACGTTCCATGGCTCAAGAATCTGGTAGAGTCTCAGGAAGATTTTGTCATTCCTCATTTCAGGCAGGCCGATGTAATCAATGCCATCGAGCGATCCATAGATACCGACCTCTGTATTTCCCGCCCCAAAGAACGACTGCGCTGGGGCATTGAACTACCGTTTGACTCAGATTTTGTCACCTTCGTCTGGTTTGATGCCCTCATCAACTACATCTCGTTTGCAGGCTACAACAAAGCTGCAGATAGCAGCCTGCCAGATTTCGAGAAACTATGGCCTGCCAGTATTCACATTATCGGCAAAGACATCCTCGTGCCGTCTCACTCGATTTACTGGATGTGCATGTTACATGCCATGGGCTTTAGCGACCAACAAATCCCCTCTTTACTCTGCCATGGTTGGTGGAATATCAAAAAGAAGTCGGATCAAGGCAATGCAGGCTCAGAAAAAATGTCCAAGTCATTGGGCAACGTCGTAGATCCAGTTGAATTAGTCGACACCTTTGGTCAAGACGCCGTGCGCTACTATCTCGTGCGTGATATACATACCGGACGTGACTCAGACTACGACATGGATCGTCTTGTCATGCTTTTCAATACAGAATTGGCAAACAACCTAGGCAACCTTTGTAACCGGGCTCTTAATATGACCAAACGCTACTGTGGTGGTGTGACTATGGCCTCTGAATATGACGATGAATTTAGCCAGCAGCTACGTGCCTCGTTGGATACCGTGCTCGAAAAATACCGCCATCATATGGATCGCTATGATATCTCTTTCGCACTGGAGGCAATCATCGAGTTCATTTCAGGCACCAACGTTTATGCAGAACAGCAAAAACCCTGGGAAATTGCCAAGGATGAGAGCAAAGCTGCGCAATTACACACCGTGCTCAACCACATGGTCGAAGCCGTTGCCCAAGCAAGCGTGCTTCTTAAACCTATTATCCCCACGGCATGCGAGCGGATACAGTCTCAGCTTAATGCCCCGCATCTAAGTGAGCTAACACTCTCTGAACTGCATTGGGGACTTCTTCCTGTTGGCCAAGAACTGGCTAAACCCAAGCCTGTGTTCCCTCGCATTCAGCTCGAGGATTAATCGTCAGAATTGGTGTTCGATACCAGGCAGGCTTTGAGCTTACCTCATAAGGATCGCCTGCTCGAGGCCTTCCACCACCATTTCCACTGTCACCTCATTCTGACAGCGAAGATCGAGCGGACACTTAGCGTGATAGCATGGACTACATGCCACATGTTCTCGGATGACAATACTCTGCTTGCCCAGCGGCCTCTTCCACTCTGGTCCATTCGGCCCAAAAATAACGGCAGCCGGCAAGCCAATATGCGCCGCCATGTGCGCAACATCTCCGTCACAAGCCAGCAATGCGCTACTCTCAGCTAATTGAGTCAAAAATCTTTCCCTGTCACCACATTCACTCAGATCTAAATCATCCCTATTGAGTAAATCTTCAAAGAGATTGCGACCCTCCACCTTGGCAAATGTTCCCTGCGCTCCCTGCCTACCAAATAGTGTCCAAGAAACATCTGCGTGTCGTTCATTGATGATATCAATAACCTGAAGAAAGCGATCCGCTGGCCACTGGCATGCGCTTCCATATTCAGAGAATGGAGCGAGGGCAATTTTGATCTTCTCAGGTGGCTCAGGCAATGAAGGCATCTCAAAACTTGAACGGACAAAAGCATCAGCACCAAGTTGGCTCATTAATTCCAAATAGTACCTGACTCGATGTTCAACGGGGCCTGGCTTACTGGCCACAGAGACAACATCTGTGAGGTAGTTCTCAAGACCTCTGGCGGGATACCCCAGGCGCTGAGCTACCCCGACCTTACTGATAGCTTTGGCAGCTTTACCAGCTTGCCAGATAATTGCCGAATCAAATTGAACATCAAAATCCTGCAACTGAGCTGCGATCTGCTTTGCTGAAGCAGCTTCCGCATAGCTGAGCACATGATCGAGCTCAGGGATACCCGTCCCCCATAGTGTCGATTGAGAGCAAGGGCACAGCACTGCGATCGTCGCTTCAGGACAATGATTTCTTAAAGCACGAACCGCAGCTACTGAAAAACATGCCTCAGTAAAACTCAGTGGTGAGGCCACACACAAATGAGCACCTTCTAATTTTAAAGGCGATTTTTCTAGATGCAGACCACCATCTTTACTAACGGGCATGACATAGAGTAACGTCATTGGGCAAAAACTGTCAACGAACCCTTACTCGAGACTATAAAATGGCGTCATAAATCGATAGCTACATCGTTTACCGCTTTTCATCATGGCAAATAGGATTAGCTTAAAAACATGTTCAAATCATTGCCAAGATTTCTGCCAATCAAACTGGCTTCCTTACTCTTGCTTTTCATGCACCCCGCGATCGCCGAGCCATTAGCAATCAGTTCTCTGGCACCGCTCGAGACAAGCGCCAGCGCTTCACTCCCAGAAAAAACCTACAGTTCCATTGTACGTATTGAGGTAGCAACACAGGTGCCCAACTACAACGAGCCATGGAAAGCAGGTCGATTCAGCGGCGGCATCGGCACGGGTTTCCTGATCGGCCCCAACCTCTTTCTTACCAACGCCCATGTGGTATCCAACGCTCGCCGCTTGTTAATCACCATGCACGGCGAGGCAAGAAAGCATCCGGCAAAAATTGTACACATTGCCCATGATTGTGACTTAGCTCTACTTGAGGTAGACGACTTCACCCCATTCATGGGCCTTCATCATTTTCAGATTGGCGGCGTTCCTAAACTTGAGAGCCAAGTCCGTGTGATTGGTTACCCTGTGGGCGGCAATCGCATCTCAGTGACCCGTGGCGTAGTCTCCCGTATAGATTTCAACACCTACAGTCACTCTAGGTCAGACCAGCATCTGGTAGTTCAAATTGATGCCGCCATCAATCCTGGCAATTCAGGTGGCCCTGTGCTCCAAGATGGCAAGGTCGTAGGGGTTGCCTTTCAAGGCCTCCGCTCAGCTGACAACACTGGCTACATGATTCCTACCCCGGTGGTTCGGCGATTTCTTACCGATATTGAAGATGGCCGCTATGACAAATACGTGGATTTAGGCATTTCCGATTTTCCCATGTTTAATCCTGCGATGCAAAAAAAGTTTGGTCTCACTCCTACATCACCGGGTGTGCTTGTCGCGGCGGTCACACCAGATGGTCCTTGTGATGGAGTTTTACAAAAAGATGATATTCTTACCGCCATCAACAATAATGCGGTAGATGCAGCCGGCAACATCCTTATCGATGGTGAAAAGGTAAATATGAATGAGATTGTTGAGCGCAAGTTCTCTGGTGACCAGGTGAATCTCAGCATCATTCGTGATGGCAAATCCATGGATGTCATGTGCACGCTAAAACCGTTTCCACCCAGCCAAATGTATGCGGTGCAGTATGATGTCAAACCACGTTACACCACCTTTGCCGGGCTTGTCCTTCAGCCTCTGGATCGCAACCTCTACTCAGCACACAACCTCACCAATACGCGTGTACGCCGTCTCTTCACTCACTATCTTGATGAAGGAATTTTCAAAGAACGTAAAGACATCGTCATTCTAACGCGCGTCCTGAGTGACCCCGTCAACACTCACCTGAGCGGTCATGTTGGCACTGCCATCGAGTCCATCAATGGAGAGAATGTCAGCTCCCTCGAGCATGCCCACCAATTACTGCATCCCGAGAAATCGCCGGATTTCTTTGTGATTAAATGTGAAGGCGTAGAAAGACCTATTGTTATTCCGGGAGATAAAGCTGATGCCGCCAGTCAGCGAACCCAAAGCAGCTATGGCATTACTACTCCTGCCAATCTCAGCAACTAAACCTCATTCCCTGAACTGACCTCATGAAACTAAAAGATAGCTTCTCCCCTTTCCTCATCGCCCTACCGCTTGCCCTATCTAGCTGCTGCGACAAACAGTCATGCCAAGCTGAAAAAGGTTCAGGCGGTGCTAGCCAGGAAACGACGCTGGTCGCAGACGGCTCAGACGCCCTGACGATCAGGCAATCACTGGTTCGAATCAACTCAACCATCCAGGTCTGGAGTGCTTCCCAGCCATGGGATAAATCAGCCCCAAAGAAACGCAGAGCACTTGGCGCCTTACTCTCCGGCAACCGTGTCCTTACCACTGCTGAGATGGCCGCAGACACCACCTATATCGAACTAGAGAATGCAGATAATACCCGCATCATACCCGCCAAAGTGACCGCCATCGACTACGAGGCCAATCTCGCACTACTGGAACCAGACAACGGCGATATCGATTCATTCTTTGAAGACCTCGTGCCGCTTTCTCTTGGCTCTTCAGCTAAGATTGGTGACAGGGTCGATGTCTGGCAACTTGAAGACAACGGCATGCCCATTGTAACCGATGCCGTCATTCAAAGTGTTGATATTGTTTCCAGCTTCGCCAATGGTCATTTCTTTCTCACCTATGAAGCCAAAGGATCCATGCAGAGTGCCTCCAACAGCTTTACGGTGCCCGTCGTCCGCAATGGCGAGTTACTGGGTTTATTAAGCAGCTATGATGCAAAGGATCAAATCATAGACATCATCGCTCCTGAGATAATCCATGCCTTCATCTCTGATAGCGCTGATGGTGAATACATAGGCTTCCCCTCCCTCGGCATTGCCATCACCAGCACCGTTGACCCCAACTTTCGCGATTGGCTTAAGCTCTCCGACGATGTCGGCGGCCTTTATGTGACAAAAATCCGCAAAGGTAGCGCTGCCCAAAAAGCCGGCCTGGAAAAAGGTGATGTCATCATCGAAATTAACGGCATGGCTATTGGTCGCCGTGGCTACTATAGCGATGAGCAATATGGTCGCTTATACTGGAGTCACCTTATCAGAGGGTCTCTCAAGCAGGGAGACAAGGCAGAGCTGACGGTCTTACGTAGCGGTGAAGAGAAGAAAGTCACCGCTATCCTGGATCGCCCTGAGGAGCCTCTTGTCGCCAGAGATACTTATGATCAGCCACCACTATATCTCATTAAGGGCGGCCTCATCTTTCAGGAACTGACGGCCTATTACCTCAAGGCCTTTGGTAAAGACTGGCAACGTAAAGCGCCGCTCAACTTATTAGACATCATGATGACTCCAGAGGATTATGAGGAAGGGCGCAATAAAATCGTTTTCCTCAGTGCTGTGATCCCCACTCCTGCTACCACAGGCTACGAACGATTACGCAACTTCATCATCAACAAAGTCAACGGTCAGACCATCGCAGACATTTCTTCCCTCATCAAAGCTTTCGAACAAGCAGGTCCTGATGGTCTGCACACCATTGAGTTTGCCGAGGGCCCACCGAGAACGATTTACCTCGACGCTAAAATAGCTGACGTTGTCGACACCGAACTCCTCAAGCGTGGCATTCCAGCCTTGTCGAGGGAGTAAGGATGCATAGAGTAAGAGACTAATATTCTTCTCATGCTCTCCCAAAACGCAACTACGAGAATCCAAGCAACTCACTCCAGGCTTGGCTATGGCATGATGTCAGCATGGCTCATCGCCATGCTTACACTTGGCGTTTCGACACCCACAGATGCCAATGAGTTCAAACTAGAAGCCAACCTAGATTCGCTCATTATTCTTCCCGATGCCTATCAAAAAACTCCCGAAGATCTGGAGAAGGAATTTCAAAAAGGTAATTTCGAGAACAATCCTTATTTCCAATGGCTCACCAAAGAAAAAAAACGTGCTATTTTCAAACGCCAGCCCGCGACAAATCTTGAAGTTGATCTTACTATTCTTAAGGGAACAGTTCCCGTTGAAGAACTCATCGTCGATTTTCAGGATGGAAAATTCCTAGGTGTAACCATTTCTATTTTCAATAGGGGCGATGGCGGTCAGATCAGCAATGAAGAATTTTCTAGGCGTTTCGCGGCTACTGGCAAACATATCGGCAAACAACTAGACGCACGTCCGCGCAAGCGAGATGGCAATATACGAAAGGGAGTCATGACCCATGGCTATACTTGGTCCTCCCCTCGCGGAAAAGCCGTCCTGCTATGCAATCCTGACATCAAAGACCCCATGAACCCGGAAATAAAGGAGTTTATTCGAATGAGACTAGCAACAAAAGAAGCGCAGGGAATCTATGAGGCCGCTCTTAAGGAACGATCGCAAGCTACTGTTCGGAAATCAAAGTTAGCGGCTAATGTTCAAAAAAATAAAGGCTACGTCTTCATCAAAGGCATCCCCATGGTTGATCAGGGAAACAAAGGCTACTGTGTAGTGGCTTCTGCCCAACGTTTGTTTGAGTATTACGGCATTGCATGTGACATGCATCAACTTGCACAACTTGCCAAATCTGACCCCAACAAAGGCACCAACAGCCTCTATATTAATGAGCAGCTAAGCCGCATCGATTATTTGTTTAAAACTCGCTTCAAATGCCTAGCGGTATCACACAATGGTTCTCTGGTAGAACTCAAAGACGACAAATATGTTGGCAAAGAAATACCCCGTCGATCTTATGACAAATTTATCAGCAAGAATATCGAAGACGGAATCCCCCTACTCTGGGCCATGGAGCTGGGATTAAAACCCGAAGACCCTGAAATCAATCCACAAGCAAGTGGCGGCCACATGAGAATGATCCATGGTTACAACAAGGAAAAAAATCAGATCGTCTTTACTGACTCATGGGGAGCTGGTCATGAGTTCAAGACCATGGATGCCGATGATGCTTACGAAGTAACCCGGGGGCTCTACACCATGACTCCCACGGTGAATTAGACCAACTAGCTACTCACCCGCATCAGCATCCTGCTCGAGCTTACGAGCCCAAAGCCAGAGAATATCTGACAAGCGGTTTAGGTACTGGCAAGCAACGACCGGACGACTATCACCCAGCGCCCATGCCGAAAGCTCTGCACGACGACAAATCGTACGCGCCATATCCATCCAGGCAGCCCCCACATTGCCACTAGCACCTGGCCGTGCCCAACCACTCAATTCCGTCGGCATGTCGACGGCGATGGATTCGAGCCAATCGATCTCTGCCTGAGTGACAGACGGATAGCCATTAGCCAGGTATTTATCACGATTTTCTGCGGGAACAGAAAGCAGACCCATCAACGCCACCAAATGCCCTTGGATCTCATCAATCTCTTGAGAAACATTATCAGGAATACCGGAGACACGCAGCAAGCCGAGAGAGGAATTCAGCTCATCCACTGCCCCACAGGCGACCACTTCGGCCGCATTCTTCGAAGCCCTCCCGCCATACATCAGATCGGTATTACCGTCATCGCCCCTACGAGTTATAATGCTCATGGCCATTGCATAGCACAAGCAAGCACCCGACGGCTATCAAATTACTTGCTCCTCATAGGAATAGATCTAGCATTATGTCAGCCATCATCGTTGCTAAAAGCAACCCCTTAGGCCTCTTCTGTAACACTGCCCTTTGCAACCAATCCCCATGGCGACAACCACCATCAAACTAGCCCGCCTTAACGGTGAGCCTGAGATATTCCACAGCATCCAAGGTGAGGGTGTCAGCATGGGTATTCCATCCGTATTTGTGCGGGCATCGCTTTGTAATCTTCACTGTATATGGTGCGATACCGATTACACATGGAACTGGGAAAACACACCATGGAAACATGAGAAAGATACTGATCCACAATACCAAAAATTCAAAAAAGAGGATTATCTCATTGAGATAAATACCGATGAAGTCGCAGAAAAAATAGCCGCTATACCATGTCCTCGAGTCATTATTACCGGTGGCGAACCGCTCCTCCAGGATGAAGCGTGGCAATCTCTGATTGAGCACCTCTTACCCAAGAACTCTGATTACTACTTTGAAATAGAAACCAATGGCACGATCACGCCAAGTCCTGAACTTGATCACAAGATACACCAATACAATGTGTCTCCAAAGCTGACAAATTCGGGCAACTCCCCCGCTCTGCGCATCAACGGCAAAGCCTTGGCGTTTTTTTCAAAATCACCAAAAGCCTGGTTCAAATTCGTCGTCACTAGTGAATCTGATCTTGCCGAGATCAATGAACTCATCAAAAAGCACTGCCTGCCCCGCCAGCGTATCCTGCTCATGCCCGAAGGCCGAGACGACGCAACGCTAGAAAAGCGTCGCCTCTGGCTCGCTGAAATATGCCGTGACGAAGGTTTCCGCTTCAGTGATCGGCTCCACATACAGCTTTGGGGCAGCAAACGAGGTGTGTAATTTTCTTGAAAACGCGCAACTTTTGATCAATCGAATGGTTTAAACAAAGCAATGAGTCCCATGCCACCAAACCGCAATGACCAGGAAACTCCCATCAAGGAGCAAGATGATCCTTTATGGCATTTACTGGAAAAGGCTTCCAAGAAAGAAGCCAGCCCGTTTTTTGCGCGTAATATCATACGAGAAACTCGCCTTCATGCTAAGCGCTCACCTTCTCTGTTCTTGCGCCTCCAATCACTGTTAACAAGTAAAAGGATAGCCTCTGTTGCGTGCATTTGTATTTTGGCCGTAGCGACTTTTGAGTTCTGGCCTTCTGACCAGTCAGATGAAACCGTTGAATCCATGACTCTGGAGAATCAAACAGCCAGCATATCAACATTGAGCGAATTGTTCATCGAGGAAAGTCTCAATGTAGCTGCCGAGGACCCTTCCATCTATACCCGTGATGAAATCGTGGCCATGATCGGCTTCTAAGCACGCCCTATGGAAGCTGTGGCCAATGCCGCCTTGATCAACAGAAAAAAGGCCCCCGCCCAGATGGGTGGAGGCCTCATTCATAAAATGTTGATCCCTGACTAGCAGCCGTAAACGGCTTCTTCACAGAGGGTCTCCTCAATGCGAAGCAACTGGTTATACTTAGCGATCCGGTCCGAGCGGCTCATAGAACCGGTCTTGATCTGACCTGCATTAGTCGCTACTGCAATATGGGCAATTGTGCTGTCTTCGGTCTCACCAGAGCGGTGGGAAATCACGGAGTTATAACCATTGACCTTACCAAGCTCGATAGCGTCGAGTGTCTCGGTGAGCGTGCCAATTTGATTCACTTTGATGAGAATCGAGTTGGCTACACCAAGATCAATTCCCTTTTGCAAGAAATCGACATTGGTAACAAAAAGGTCGTCACCCACAAGCTGGACTTTATCACCAACTTTGTCGGTTAGAACTTTCCATCCCTCCCAGTCGTTTTCATCACAACCGTCCTCAATGGAATCGATTGGATATTTTTCGCACAACTCGGCAAGATAGGCGGCTTGTTCCTCAGAGTTGCGCTTGGCACCCCCTTCGCCCTCAAATTTTGTGTAATCATAAACACCATTTTCAAAAAACTCAGAAGAAGCACAATCGAGAGCAAAGGTAATATCTTCGCCTACTTTGTAACCTGCTTTTTCAACCGCCAGGCTGACAGTATCAAGAGCATCCTCGGTGCCCTCAAAAGTGGGTGCAAACCCACCTTCATCACCTACCGCTGTACTCAGACCACGGTCGTGAAGGACTTTCTTGAGGTTATGGAACACCTCTGCGCCCATCCGAATAGCCTCCTTGAAGCTCGGAGCACCAACAGGTCGAATCATAAATTCCTGAAATGCGATCGGTGCGTCTGAGTGTGACCCCCCATTAATGATGTTCATCATGGGCACAGGCAAAACCTTGGCGTTTGGACCACCTAGATACCTGTATAAAGGAAGACCTGACGCAGCGGCTGCAGCCCTAGCTGTAGCAAGAGACACTCCTAAAATAGCGTTAGCTCCTAGGTTTCTCTTGTTGGGTGTGCCGTCGAGCTGAATCATCGCTTTGTCGATGAATGTCTGATCGATAGCATCTTGCCCAAGAAGAGCTGGAGCTATCTGCTCGTTAACGTTGGCAACAGCCTTGAGAACACCCTTACCGAGATAACGACTGGCGTCTTCGTCACGGAGTTCACATGCTTCGTGTTCACCGGTGGAAGCACCAGATGGAACAGCCGCACGGCCAAAAGCACCTCCTGCAAGGTGAACATCTACCTCTACGGTAGGATTTCCACGAGAGTCGATAATCTCGCGGCCAATAATGTTGGTAATTGTCGTATCTGACATATTCAATATTTGTTAAAAAATCGGGTGTACACTCTAGAGGTAAGCCTCAATGCTCTTAATGGTGAGGAAACGGTTTTTCTCCGTATCCATGTCACGCACTTCCAATCGGTCACCTTCTTTGGCGCCGACTAGAGTCATTCCAATATCGGAGAGGTAAGAAACAATGTTCTCTTCAGGAATCGAGTCCCATGCTCCGAGGATGGTGTAGGAAACGGCCTTGCCTCCGTCCTCCTCTAAATGAACAACGGTCCCTATGTTTACTTCTGATGTATCCGCATGGGAAAAATCAGTCGCCTGAACATGAACCAGCTCTTTCTCTAGTTGAGATTTGCGGCGCATAAGCACTGCCTGCATTTGCTTAGCAGCCTTGAATTCGAAGTTCTCTCTGAGGTCGCCATAAGACCGAGCAACGGCAATTTCTTTAGTGTTCTCAGGGATCTTAACCTTGACGATTGTCTCGAGGTCCTGTTTGCGCTTCTCAATACTTTTATGAGAAGAAATAACTCCTTCTATCTTCTTCTCGAACTCACCCGTTACAAGGTCCTGAGTTGCGGGGCATGCTTTAATGACACGAGCCATGAGAGACTTACGGTCAAGATC
>DBBL01000038.1:0-722 GCA_002292185.1 Akkermansiaceae bacterium UBA985
CTGGCAGCCTGATACGTGCCATGGCGGTACCAAACTTATCATTCGACTCTCTGTTTTTCATAAATATAGCTTCGATTCCCTCAAAGCGCGGCAAATACTCTAGGCCTCGTGCCTCAAACCACGCTGAAAGCTCATCTATGTCCACCGGCAGGGTGAAATGCGTTAATTCTTCGTCGATATTGATAAAGGCCGTTGGGCTTGGCACTCTGCGTTCGAGTGTTCCTGCTGTATGCTGAGTCCACTCCCCTTTGGTGTCTTTGGCAGAACGGCTAAAAATTTCAAAATCGAAACGGTCACCGTTTGATGTGACAATTGTTTGCACTTTAACTGGCTCGTCAGATAGCACTAAAGCACGACCTATGGTGACATTTTTTAATGCGACCTCATCTTGTTCAAAAATCAAACTCGCAACAGCTGTCGCCATCTCAAAAAATGCACTGGCAGGGAAAACTACAGCGCCAAAAACTCGGTGATCACTGAGATAAGCCGGACTATTGGCACTTAAGCTTGATTCAAAAATCCTGCTCTTGCTAGCATTCTCAATTCTTTGGTGGATGAGTGGATGAAGTCTTGGCCCATTCACACCACTCGAAACTACTTCAGTCCAGCAGCGGCGATACTGCCAGGGGTAGTTTGGCAATTGGATGCGTTTTAATTTAGAGTGTGTGAAAATTTTTCCCCAATTAATATCGCTACCCATCACATAAAGTTGTCGCAAGCAG
>DBBL01000038.1:782-3121 GCA_002292185.1 Akkermansiaceae bacterium UBA985
CTAAACCAAGAAGAGTTGGTTTAGGACCAATTTCTATAAACACCTCAAACTTCTTTGATTTCGCATAATCGATACCATCGGCAAATCTAACCGCGGTCCGCAGATGCTCCACCCAGTATTCAGCCGAAAGTTGTGCATCATTCCAGGGCTTACCTGTGACATTAGAAAGTAGTGTGATGTTTGGTGGGCTGAAATCTACGCTTTCCGCAATGATACGAAAGTCATTAAGGACCGGTTCCATCATTGGTGAGTGAAATGCATGGCTCACACTCAGTTCAGTTATTTTGATGCCTTGACTGTCTAGACGACCCGCAATCACATCAATTGCTTGGCCTTCACCTGAAAGAACAATACTTTGTGGCGCGTTGACTGCAGCAATAGAAACAGATGGAAACTCGGCGATCACAGCTTTGGCGGAGACCTCATCAGTGACTACGCTTATCATTTTTCCGCCCACAGGCAAGGACTGCATTAAACGCCCACGTGCAGCTACCATTCGAACCGCATCCTCAAGTCTAAATACGCCAGCAACACATGCAGCTGCGTATTCACCAATGCTATGCCCCAAAAGCAAATCGGGTACTATGCCCCATTCTTCAAAGAGCTTCGCAAGTGAATACTCGATCGCGAAGAGAGCAGGTTGCGTATATTCAGTTTGATGCAAAGTCTCACTTGTCCACATAACCTCGAGCAGGTGATGCTCTAGGTGGCTTTCAAAAAGCTTGGCGCATCGGTCAAGTGTCGCTTTGAAAATTGGGTGAGCTTCATAGAGCTCTTTGCCCATTCCTATGTATTGAGCACCTTGGCCAGTAAAAAGGAGAGCTAATTTAGGCGCCCGACGTCCGGCGACCCCAGTTATTGCGCCGGGTGTAGCTCTGCCAGCCGCAAAATCATTTAGTGCGTGTGCGAGCTTCAACGGATTGTCTGATGCAAACGCAGCTCGGTAAGAAAAATGAGATCGCCCAGTGGCCGCTGAATAACAGAGGCTGGCAACGCTCACTTCTCCCAGACGGCCTTCAGCGCCCAACATATCAGCATAACGTTTTGCAAGATCAGACAAAGCTCCCTCTGTACGAGCAGACAATGTAAATAGCTGCTTGGTTCCAGAGGTTGAGAGTTGCCTTTCATTAGGCACGCTTGGCTCTGGAGTTTCCCCAACAATGATGTGAACATTCGTGCCACTCATTCCAAACGCACTAATTCCAGCAAAGCGCTCTTTGCCCTCCCAAGCGGTGTTTTCTAATGGGATTTTTATGGGCCAATCATCCCATGGGATATGCCTGTTAGGCTCAGAAAAATTGCGATGTAGTGGTATAGTTTTATGTTGTAGCGATAACACAACTTTAATTAAGCCTGTGATTCCAGCAGCGGAGTCAAGATGTCCGACATTGGCCTTAACTGCTCCTAAATAAAGCGCATTTTCTCGGTCTTCACAAAACACTCGCCCAATTGCGCTCACCTCAATCGGATCACCAAGTGGCGTCCCCGTGCCATGAGTTTCAATGAAATCAACCTGATGTGGTTTTATTCCTGCATCCTTGAGCGCATCCCTCAACATAGCGCGTTGGGCTGGCCCGCTTGGTGTCGTCACGGTGCGGGCTTGACCATCGTGATTAGCTGCAGATCCTTGGACGACGGCAAGCACGTTGTCTCCATCAGCTTGGGCATCAGCTAACCGCTTCAATGCGATCACGCCGCAGCCTTCACCCTGTCCAAATCCATCAGCGCTCGCATCAAAAGTCTTGCACCTCCCGTCTGGCGACAACGCCGCCATCTGACAGATGCCGATCAAATGCTCGGGCGCTAGTATTAAGCTAACGCCGCCTGCTAGTGCTACATCGCTCTCACCGCTTCTTAAGGATTGGCATGCCAAATGTACCGCAAGAGACGAGGATGAGCACGCGGTGTCCAACTGGATTGCTGGACCGTGTGAGTCTAAAATATGACAGATTCGACCTGCCGTGAGACCACGAAGAGCGCTAAGTTGAGCGTAACGATCAATGTCACGATTATCAGTGCAATAGATCCGCTGTGATGAATAATCATCCCAATATTGGCCGACAAAAACCCCAGTTTTTCCGCCTTTGAGTGAGGTGGGTGCTATTCCAGCATGCTCCAAAGTCTCCCAGCAGACTTCCATGACCAAACGTTGTTGTGGATCAAGGCTTTCTGCTTCACGGGGGGATAAACCAAAGAACTGCGGATCAAATTGGTCGATGTTGTCTAGGTAATAACCTTGTCGAACATATATTTTACCGGGGACAGTTACTGCCGGATTATAGTGCTCATCGATGTCCCAGCGATCACTTGGTATATCGCGCAACACGTCGCGGCCTGAT
>DBBL01000059.1 GCA_002292185.1 Akkermansiaceae bacterium UBA985
GCCATAGAGAAAGATTCGGGCTTGATGGAGGCTGGGTCGACAGCATCAGTGAATGTGAGTTCGAAGCCGTCTGGTTTGGCGCGCATCTCGAGAATTTCAAACGGAGTTTTCCCTGTCGAGCGGACGCGCTCAAAGGTGAAGGGTTTGCTGCCTCGGCTGGCCCAGCCACGGTTGCTGCCACCTATAAACAAAGTGCCGTCGTCGCTGAGACGCATGGGAATAATGCCGGCTTCGAAACCGGAGAGGTATTTGATCACGGCGCCTTGGTAGATGCCGTTGACCTTTTCGAGGAATACACGCTGGACTTCAGAGTGAGTCTGCTCGCCGACCAAAACCTGATTGGCAAAAGGGCCAAATTTCCCGCCCGTCTGATCGTGGATGATGGCTGTCGGGGATTGGCCGACTTTGCCGTGGGGGAGCACCACAGCGGGAGGTATGAACTTGGGAATGCGTTCGCGTTCGGTGGTGATGCGTGATCCGTCTTTGGGCTGGTTTTTGAGTGGCTCGATCGCCGTTTGATCTGGGTAGAATATGTTGCCCGTTGGGTTGCCCTGGAAGGTGCCGGGTTTAAGCCATTTGAGCGAAGACGAGCCATTCCAAACACCTTGGTTGTCGGTGTAGAAAGTGTCGCCCTCAGCGTTGAAACCAATACCGCCCGGTGAGCGGATGCCGGAACAGGTTGGGATCATTTCCCCTTCTGGGGTGATGCGCACGCACCAGCCACGCCATGGGGAGTTGGCATTGAAAGAGCCCGTGAGGCAGAGTACGACCCAGACATTGCCGTCCTTGTCGGGCGTGGAGCCAAAGGCGTATTCGTGGTAGTCACCATTAATGCCCCAATCCGCACAGATGGTCTCGAAGGAATCGATTTTACCATCATTGTTAGTATCGGTCAGCTTGGAAACTTCAGGCCGCTGAGTGAGGATCAGTGAGCCGTCCTGGTAAAACATGCCGAGGGGTTCGTGCAGTCCGCGGTGAGCGAGTGTCCATTTGACCTTGGAGAGATCATCGGCGTAGGCGCCTTCACAGATCCAGAGGTCGCCACGGCGTGTAGTGACGGCAACTTTTTGGTCAGGCATCAGGGCGATGGAGCCGATCTCCATGACCTCACCTTTGGGTAGGGGGATTTCCTCGCGGAGATAAAATTCTTCCTGAGTCGGAGCCGCAAAAAGCGGGCTGATGAGGGCAAGGCTGAGTAATAATGAGCGCATGGTGAGAGGTGGTTTTATTTCCACTGGTAGCGGAGGGTGATCTGGTTTTTTCCAGGTTTGAGTTGCAGTGGCAGGATGAGTTCCTTGCTGCGAACGAGGGCGGATGAGTTGGAGTTGATCTCAACCTGCATATTATTTCCCAATAGATAAGTGTTGGCACTGTCGGCAGCTTTAACGTCGAGACCGTTGCAAATCAGTAGGTGAAGGTTTTCGGGGGCGCCGGAGCTGGGAGCATCGATGGTGATGGTGCGCGTGATGCCTTTGGAGTCGAACTCAGGCGTAGGTATGTCGGACACCTTGAGTGAGCCGACCTCATAGTTGAATGTCGGTCTGTCGTTTTCTCCGAGCTGGTAACCACGGAAGCGGCGTTTGGACTGGCCCTCGTTGGCCGGCTGCCATTGCGCCGTGGGTGAATCGAGCGTTCCCCATACCGGCATTGAAGTGAGCTTGACGACGTCAGTGCCGGCAGGTGGTGCATTGCCTTGTCCTCGTCCTTTCCAGTGACGGCCGCCATCGTAGAAGCGTTTTTGCCAAAGCATTTCAATGCTTAGGTTGTCGGCACTGAAGGCGAGGTTGATACCGCCATCGTAACCAACACCGATGGCGCGTGGAGTGCTGCCGTCGATAAAGCCTCGGTAAAAGGCGGTGCCGTTAACGGGTGGGTCAATCGGAATGGATGGCCACCTGGGGCCTTTCTTTATATTTGGTTTTACTGCCGAGAGTTGTAGAGGTGATTTGATGCTGGGACCTTGCATGGCAAGCGTGATGGCTTCTTCTCCGCTAAATTCGAAGTATTCGACACGGATATCGTGAAGGCCTTTACTGAGTTTGGTTTTGCCTGATTTGGCTCGGCCCATGCCTCCGAGGCCTTTGACCTCAGCGACTAGTTTGCCGTCTAAATACACCGCGGAGCCATCGTCGGAATCCAAAGTGAAGGTGTAGTTGCCTTTTCTAGCAATGGAAAGTTGACCTTCCCAGACCATGCCAAAGCTTTTCAAGTTGCCCGCATTGGCGATGCTGATGAGTCCCTTGTGTTCTTCATAGGTGGCCTCGGGCTTGAGCTTGGAAAAGTCAGGACGTGTTTTCCAAGAGCCGTGGTAGACCTTGGAGATGAGGCCCTTGATGGGCGGTGGGGTATTTGCCTCAATGGGGTGCTTTTTGAGTAGCTCGTCGGCTTGCCACATGGTGGTGCGTGCGCCGGTGGTGCGTCGGTTCTTAACCACGTCGTTGAGTGCGATGGCTTTGTTTTTATTGCCCCAGCTATTACGTACGTAGTTGAGGATAGCCACAATCTGAGGATCGGTGAGGGCGCCTCCCTGTGGTGGCATCACCAGGTTGTATGTCTTATTAGGGTCTTTGTCTGTGGGCACCGCGATTTCACCCTGCAGTCCGTGCAGAACGATCTGGATGGAACGATCGGGTTTGCCATTGAGCCAGGGGCTTTTGGCAAGTGGGGGGAAGGCCCCGTTGTTGGCACCTTTTCCGTCAGGGGCATGGCACGCTGAACAAAAGGTCATGTAGAGCGTCTTGCCCTCCTCTGCCACAGAGGAGGAGATAAATGCCAAAGGTGATAATGTGGCGAGTAGCAGTGCTAGCTGGCGCAGATGACGTTGATTTGAAATGAACATGTCCGTGTGAGATACAGAACCATTATCATATAGCTTTCGGATTAGCTAAAAAAGAAGCTCAGAGGCAAGAGATTGACGATTTATGATAAGTTTCTGTGTTGCGTCAAGTTTTGCGCCAAGATGGCGACAGCGGATATTACCCATTCTTTGCCCATTGATGGACTTGATCAAAATCCTCAGGGCTGTCAAATGCCTCGCAGGGCACCCAGGTGTAGGATTTTTTTGCATGATAGAGCAGAAGTCCTTGTTTGGTGGGCACGGATTCAAGCAGGGCGCTCCATTTGACCGTGGCTTCACGGTCTTCACCATGGATATGGATGCTCTCCGGGGTGAAGGTGTAGAGCACACTCTGGCCGTATCCAGGAAGCTTGCGTAAATTGCGAGCGTGCATGATTTTCCAGATGAGAGGACGCAGCAGGGCAAAGGTGCCGACCATGAGCATCAAGATCGACATGGGGTGGGGGCCTTGGCTGATGAGCATGATGATGCCCGCTAGGATCAGGCCGACACTGAGCAAGGTTCTCAGCATGAGCCAAGTGCGGTAGCGATGCCACATGTGTAAGCGGAAAGCTCCCAAGTGGGAGCGCTCATCGAAGACCATTTTGGCGCTGATGGAATCTTGCATGGAGTCAATAGAATGAATAGAATGGTGTTGGCTGGGCTTTTAGCCTGTTTTTTAGCTCTTGAAAGCCAAATGAGCTGTTTTCATTGATTTATCAGCGATGGAGCCTCTTTTGGCCGCTAAAAAAGGCCCATTAAAGATTCTTATTGCAATAGAGTCTCAATTGCGCTTCATTGTGTTTGAAGATGATTGCAGACATAGCAAGCGACCTAAAAGCAGATAGCGCCATGACCCTTAGTAAGGCAAGTGCCGGCTGTCAGCTGCGTATTCGCCAGCTTGAGGGTGGTGAATGTCAAAGGCTAAGGGAAATCGGCTTCTGTGAGGAGCTGGAAATTTCGAAGCTATCAGATGGGCGTAATATGATTTGTTCTGTTTGCGGAACTCGTTTGGCACTTAGCAAAAAGCTCGGTGATCAAGTGCTAGTGGAAGAAATCCACGGGGTGGAAGAAATCCACGGGGTGGAAATGGCTTAAGCCGATCCTGCAGGGAACACCTCATTATCTATCTGCTCTCATGGAAATCATTGCTCTGGTTGGCAACCCTAATAGCGGCAAGACCACTCTTTTTAATGCGCTCACCGGTGCCAATCAAAAGGTAGGAAACTACCCAGGAGTAACGGTGTCCCGAGTTTCTGGGACCTTACGAACACCACATGGGCACAAGTATGAGTTACTCGACTTGCCTGGTTGTTATTCGCTGAGCCCAAAGGCTCCCGATGAAAAAATAACGCGTGATGTTTTGCTGGGAGACCAGCAGGGTAATGATTTGCCAGCTGCTGTTTTGTGTGTGGTTGATGCATCGAATCTTGAGCGTCATTTATACTTGGTGACTCAGGTGATGGATCTTGGTCTGCCCGTGGTTGTTGCGCTCAACAAAATAGACATCGCGCAAAAACAAGGCATCAGGATCAATGTCGAATTACTCGCCGAGGAGTTGGCATTACCGGTGGTGCCATGCCAGGCTAACAAGTCCATTGGTGTCGTCGATATTAAGCACGCCATTAGGCGGCCCCTGCCGCGGCCATCTGCACGGAGGTGGCAGGCTGACAAGCACACCGAGTCAGCGATCGCCGAGCTGGCAAACCAATTAAAAGCTGAGCATTTTGATAATGCAGAGCCGCACGCCATCCACTTGTTGGCAGATGTAGACTACAGAACTTCGGAGCAATCTGGGCTTAGTGTGGCCGCGCAGCAGGCAGGCATTAAATGCGCGGCAAGCTGTGAGCGAGCAGAGGTTTCTCCTGAGGATGCTATTTCAAAAGCGCGCACCAAGTGGGTGCAGTCGGTTTGTTTGCTGACGGCGCGACGCAAAGATCCTGAGCATGGCATGTCGGGGCTCACGTTCAGTGACAAGGTCGATCAGCTTGTACTGCACCCCTTTATGGGTTGGGTGTTTTTTGCGGGACTGATGCTGGGTATTTTCTGGACCATCTTTAGTTTGGCTGAGTATCCCATGGGCTGGGTAGACGCAGGCATTGGCTTTGTTAATCAAGGTGTATCCGGTATGTTGCCTGAGGGTGACCTCAAGGATCTGATTGTCGATGGGGTCATTACCGGGGTGGGCAGCGTGGTTATTTTTCTGCCGCAGATTTTATTACTTCTGTTTTTTATCGGCCTGATAGAGACCTCCGGATACATGGCGCGGGCAGCTTTGCTGATGGATCGCCTGATGAGCAAGGTGGGTCTGAGCGGCAGGGCGTTTCTGCCATTATTGAGTTCTTATGCCTGCGCGATTCCTGGCATCATGGCGACACGTAGTATGGACAGTGCTAAGCAGCGTTTGCTGACGATCTTGATCGCTCCATGGATGAGCTGCACTGCGAGGCTGCCAGTTTACTCGCTGTTGATTGGCATGTTATTGGCTGGCTATGGATCCTTTGTGCAAGCCCTGGTGCTGGCCTTTATTTATTTTTTAGGCACGGCAAGCGCACTCTTTGCAGCGTGGCTGTTAGCACCACGAGTCAAAGGAAACGAGGAAGCCTCACATTTCCTGATGGAATTACCGGAATACAGCATGCCGGACATGTCTTACACTGGTCGTCATTTGGCAGAGCGTGCGTGGTCATTCTTACGTAAAGCAGGAACCGTGATCTTAGGCTTATGTATTTTACTGTGGGCCTTGGAAACCTACCCGAAGCCGAAGGAGGGGACTCCTGCTGCCGATGATCCAGCACTTGCACTAGAGCAGAGCTACATGGGCAGGATGGGCCATGCGATCGAGCCGATGGTAAAACCTCTGGGCTATGACTGGCGCACGGGAACGGCACTAATTGCAGCCTTTGCCGCGCGCGAGGTGTTTAATGCTAATCTGGCGATCTCTTATTCGGTGGAAGATGCCGATGATGAGGATCGCCTCCTTGAACAGCTCAGGGCTAAGCTAGCTCAGGCGACCTGGCCGGATGGCCGCAAGGTTTACACGCCATTGACGACGATGAGCTTGTTGGTGTTTTTTGTCTATGCGCTGCAGTGCCTGCCGACTACGGTGGTGGTGCGCCGTGAAACTGGCTCGTGGAAATGGGCAATCGCCCAATTGGTGGGCATGACCGCGGTGGCCTGGTTGGCTGCCTTTGCGGTGTATCAGGTCGGAAGTTTATTCTCCTGAGCGCTTCCAAGTTTATAAAACTTGGGTTATATTTACTGAACATGGACTGGGCAAATTGGCAAACTTACGCAGCGGTAGCGATTGTGCTGATCACTTTAGGAGTGTTTGTCGGGCGGGGTCTGAAAACCTGGCTGATTGGCAGTGACAAGAATTGTTGTGGTGGTGGCTGCGGCTGTGGTGTTGCTAAACGGGCGGATAAGCTGAAAAATTGAGGTGGCTCTGTGTGTCCTGATTCTTTATCCTGTAAATAAGGGGTCAGCTAACAATGGATTACCCGTTCTCGATAGCTTATTGTGCTGTCAATGAACGATGCGGACGAAAAAAAGCAGCCTCAATTGATCTATTCTGTAAGGAATACCAGCTTGTCATCGTTCTAAGCTGGGTTAGATTCCCTAGGAACGTATTGTTTTTTCATCACCTTTTCAGTCATGCCTATCAAGCTCAACTTTCCGCTCGCTAATCCCCCTCAATTTGGCAGCGCTTCGCGTATCCTGTCCCTTGGTTTATTTGCGCTGTCTTTGAGCTTGGCTTCCTGCGGCAAGAAAGAGGGGGGGAAGCTTGGTGCTGAGCAGGAAAAAGATGCAAGCGCTGAGGCAGCTGCCCCTTTAGAACTCACGGAAAAAGTAGCAGCTGAGGAGAGCTCGCCATTGCCGGATACGGTTACTTTTAATACGCACATCCAGCCGGTGCTTTCTGAGAAGTGCTACCACTGCCACGGTCCTGATTCGGGAACACGTCAGCCGAAAAAAGCACCCCTTCGCCTCGATATCGAAGAGTTTGCCTTTGAAAACCGTGAGAATGGCAAACCAGTCATCATTAAGGGCAAACCTGCTGATTCTTATCTGGTGGAGTTAATCCATTCAGATGACCCAGAAGTGGTCATGCCTCCACCTGAGAGTCACCATAGCATGTCGGCACGTGAGATTGCCTTAATTGAAAAATGGATCGAACAAGGTGCAGAATACCAGCAGCACTGGTCGTTTATCAAACCGGAAAAATTACCGGTTCCCGAAACCAGCAACAAGGACTTGGCCGAATGGGCGACTAACCCGATTGATGCCTTTATTTTAGCTGCAATGGAAGCCAAGGGGCTTGAGCCGAACCCAGAACAAGCTGCACACCGTTTGCTGCGCCGCATTTATTTTGATCTCACCGGACTTCCTCCCGGAGCCAAGGAGGTGCAGGATTTTGTGGCAGCTCACGCGCAGGATCCTCTCAAGGCGATCAATGGGGTGCTTGACAAGCTGTTCAAGTCTCCGGGCTACGGAGAAGAGCAGGCGAGGCTCTGGCTTGATGCCGCTCGCTACGCGGATACCCACGGCATTCATTTCGACAATTTTCGCGATATCTGGCCTTACCGGGACTGGGTGGTGCAGGCATTCAACAACAACATGCCCTTTGATCAGTTTACCATCGAGCAGCTTGGCGGGGATTTATTGCCCACGCCGACTCTGGACCAGAAAGTGGCCACCGGCTTCAACCGTTGCCTGCCAACGACGGGTGAGGGGGGGTCGATTGCCGAGGAGGTCTATGCGATGTATGCCACCGACAGGGCCAGCACCACCTTTGGTGTCTGGCAGGGGCTTACGGTGGCCTGTGCCGAGTGCCACGATCATAAATTTGATGCCATTTCGCAGAAGGAGTTTTATCAGATCACGGCATTTTTCCGCAATACTACGATGTCGGCACTTGATCGTAATAACAGCAAACATGCGCCAAGTTTGTTTGTGGCGCGCCCAGCTGACCGACCTCGTTATGATGCGATTAACCAGGAAATCGCGGCATTACAAAAGACAGATCAGCAGACCAAGGGAAAACGTAATCAAGAGCGGGAGGCCGAGTATCAGGCTTGGCTTACCCAGCTGAAAAACCCAACACCTCCGGGTAACGAACTGCCGGTTGCTGGCTTGGAAGTGCAACTGCCACTGACCAACCCGACCAACAATATCTTAGAGGGAACTGCCAAGGGACAACCGATCTCACTGAGTGCTGAGATACGCACGCTGCCCGGTATCTTTGGCCATGCGCTGCAGGTCGGTGATCGCCCGCCCGTGGAAGTCGGTGACTACGGTAATTTTGATGGTAAGCATGGCTTCTCCTACGGGGGATTCATCTATGTGGAGGGCAAGCCCAACGGGGCCATTATGGCCAGAATGGATGCCAATGATAATTACCAGGG
>DBBL01000022.1:0-1696 GCA_002292185.1 Akkermansiaceae bacterium UBA985
CTAACACATGCGCACTGCGCTTACCCTCGATCTCGGTAAACTGATAACTATCACCCGAGCTTGAGATCGCCGCGCGGCTGAGCTCCATCGATGCCACTACCTTCTGGCCCGGGCCTTCGAGATCAATGCTCCAGCCTTTACGATTCGGTGGAGAGCCCGCAAGCACGATTTCACCACCCACAGAAACGGCGAAATCAGCAAGCCCGGCACCTTCTAAAACTTCGGCCAACTCATCCGCAATGTAGCCCTTGGCAATGCCACCAAGATCAAGGCTCAGCGCTTTGTTGAAGCTCACTGTTTGATCCGCCTCGTTAAGAACGATGTCTCGGTAGCTTCCTCTCTCCCGCACGGGCATGGCCGTATCTGCCTCGCCCCGCTTTCTCTCACGCCATACCTTACTGGAGGAACCGAGTGTCACATCAAAAGCTCCGCTACTCTGCTCTGAAATTTGCTGTGCACAGGCTAGCACGGTGAACATTTCAGCACTGACCACGGTGGCACGCTTATGTGCCACCTTACAGAGCTCCATCAACTCGCTGTCATCACGGTAGTCGGAAAATACACCATCAAGCTCAGCGACCCGCTCGAAACATCGCCTAGCGAGCTGCTTTGCTTCAATCCGATCAGCACTATAAAAAACCAGACGAACAATCGTTCCCAAATGGGCCTGGGTAAAAGTATAGCGCTTGGGCTCAGTTGCTACCTCATGTTCTTGAGCGGCAAGTGGCGTTACCCATACGGGCAATGTCAGGCACAAGGTGACAGCAATGACTGCCAGCCTAGCGGTATTTTGCCATCTCACCATCTTCAGCGACTCCTGAGTTCCAGCAACGATACATTTCTTCCACACTAGGAATGGCTACTGGCCGCACCACCCGCATACCAAGCCATGGCGTGTCAGTATGATACCAGAGGCTTTTCGGGCTCTGCGGATCAGAAGCCTTCCACTCAGGACTCGATGGGTGACGTGCCGCGGATGAGATTGCCTCCATATCCTGCTGCCAATAACCACCTTTGGTGACATGCGGGTATGCCTTGGTAGCGATCACCCAAGGGTCCTGCACCTTGTTTTTGCCAAAATACTTCAAACGGTTTTCCACGTGCTGGTCGAGCGTCCACTCAAGCACGTTGCCGTGCATGTCATAAAACCCCCAGGCATTGGGTTTCTTCTGGCCCGGTAGGTCGTAGGTGCTGGAGGCGTCACCGCCAATCAAAGCATACTCGGACGCTTTGGCCGCATCATCACCCCAGCTGAACTTCGTTGTGGAACCCGCACGACAGGCGTATTCCCACTCAGCTTCAGTGGGAAGTCGATAGAAGTGGCCTGTTTTATAACTCAGCCACTGGCAGTACTTGTTAGCCGCGTGCTGAGTCATGCTCACTGCAGGGTGCCCTTCACGAGGCATGCCGTAGGTCATCGGATGATAAGGAGGCGTGGGCCGAGCTAACAGCTTGCCGTCGTCCTCAATCGTCTCACGCATAAAATCGACCACCTGCCCGTCTTTCTCGCGAGGAAGCTCAGTGATCATGAAGGGCTCATATTCCTCCCAAGTAACCTCATGCTTACCCATCCAGAAAGGTGTGAGCGTCACATCAATCACATCATCGGCCTGCTCGCCCTGCCAGCGAAAGCCACCGCCCTTGACGGGAAGCATTTCAAAAGAAGCTCCGGTATCCAGCTCTTCCGTGTAAGCCT
>DBBL01000022.1:1711-2556 GCA_002292185.1 Akkermansiaceae bacterium UBA985
TTGAGAATACGCTCACGGATGAGCTTGGTAATGCGCATTTGCTCCTCATCAACATCATCACCCAGCTCAATCACCCGTGGCTTGGGGACGGCTGCCTCAGCGGCTTGGTTCTCGGCCTCAGCTTCATTTTCTAAGCAAGAAGCGAAGAAGATACAGACAGTGGCGAGGGCACTAATCCGGGAAAGCTGCAGTTTGGTCTTAATCTTCATACTCAAAAGTATCAGCGGATATCGGAGCAAATCAATCTCTGATCCTGATATTTCTGAACCCAACCGCAGCACCGTGCCCGGCAAAACCGATGTAGCCATCAGATACATTCAAACCAGGGCGTTGCTTTTTATCCATGAAGTCCTTCACTTTACCGAGGTCGCCATCGAGAATAGGAACGCCGTTAAGCTCAACCTGGATGCGGCTCCCCTTAACAGTAACCACCTGGTGATTCCACTCCCCAACCGGACGCAGGTAACCACGGTGTGCTGGAATCATGCCGTAGGCACTACCGTGAAACTGACGAGGATCGAGGCCCTTATATTGGTCTGCGCTGTTGTCGAGAATCTGCAGCTCACACATGCCGACATAGGCGCCGTCTCCCTTGCCTGGGTAACGTAGCAAAAGTCCATTGTTGCCACCGGGTGGAAGTTTAAATTCGAAGGCCAGCTTGAAGTCGGCGTATTTCTGTTTCCGATAGATGAGCTGGCCTTTACTGACATAAACCGCATCGTCGCTGATCTCGCAGCCTTTCGGCACACTGGCCTGCCAATCCCCCAGGGATTTGCCATCAAAGATCCTCTGCCAACCCTTACCAGAGGTAGCTTCTGCCAATATCGTGTCTGCCTCGGCAGCGG
>DBBL01000022.1:2643-5152 GCA_002292185.1 Akkermansiaceae bacterium UBA985
AGCTTGTCATTGAGCCAGACCCAGGTGCAGGAGCCAATTTGGCGAATACGTAAGCGATTCCACTCTCCGATCGGCTTGTCAGCGTGCACCAGCGGATGCTTTCCAGCGCCAGCCCCCTTGTTGTTCCACAAGCCACCCGATCCCTTGTCCGCACCGTGCTTCCATTTGCCAGCTTCTTCCCGCGTGTCCCAGATTTGCACCTGGGGGGTTCCGCGCAAATAAATCCCACTATCCGACCCGGCATCGAGGCGGAAGTCGACCATGAATTCCACATCACCATAGTCCTTGACCGTGCAAAGATAAGGCCCATGGCCATCATTGTGAATCACCCCGTCTTTGATCTGCCAGTGCGTGGGAAACACCTCACGGTCCTGCTCGCGCTTGGCCGCAATTTTCTTGGCATCCCTGAGCTTGACGTAGTCATGGGGGTTCTCCGCCCGCCAACCACTGAAATCCTTACCGTTATATATAGAGCTGAAGCCATCGGGAGTCATTCCGGCAAAAACATGACCAGAGGCCAGCGCATGCACGCCTGCCACTAGTGTCAAAAGGTGTCTGATTTTCATCTGTGAGATAGTAGTTAATTCGCTTTCTTGGCGTTAGGAAAATTTCGTGACTCCCACTTCTGCAGCAGGACGCGGCGCAAACGGCGTGTCGAAATTGAGTCCCTCAACTTTGATGAGTTCATCGGTGGAAGACATGATTTTATCCTTGGTCATCAGCTGACCGGTGTAACTGGCAGTCCGGCCCATGATGGCCAGCGCGTGGCTGTGCTCCATCTTACCGAGCACATCGTTAAACACCTTACCACTGCGAATATGTTCCAGCAGAATTTCATGCTCATTCTGGTAACCCAGACGACCTTTGCTGTGCCAGACGACCTTGCCGTCTTTGGTGATGGAAGCTCCGCCTTTATTGAGTGAGGCAAAACCCTTGCTACCCGTGATCGCGTCATGACTACTGGCATAGGTACCGGGTACCTGACGACCCATGAAATCCGCCCGGCGGCCATCCGCATACTCGTAATTCAGAGCAAACTGGTCCCAGTTGTTAGCCCCCTCAACGGGCTTGATATTAGCCCCCATGCCCATGCATTTCTCTGGCATTTGATCCCCCATCGCCCAGGACATCTTGTCGAGACCGTGGATCATGAATTCCATCATGCAGTCACCACTGAGCTCGAGGTAGTTTTGCCAATAACGCAGAGCCCACTGCATGTCGGACATGCCGGATTTCGCCTTGAACTTAATGTCTGCCATCCTGTTGGGGCGCTGACCACCACAGTAAGTCGAAGAAACCGAGAGCACCTCACCAATTTCGCCACCCTGGATGCGCTTATGCAGTTCCATCAGGTGGGGCGAGTAGCGCCACACCAGGCCGGTCATCACCGAAAGGCCGTTGGCTTTAGCCTTCTTGGCGTTATCGACCACGCTCTTGAGCCCGGGAATGTCATTGGCAAAAGGTTTCTCCATGAACACGTGCTTACCAGCTGCCACTGCAGCCGCAAAATGCTGGGGGCGGAACACAGGAGGGGTAGCCAGGATTATGATGTCCACGCCACTATCAATCACCTTCTGATAACCATCAAAACCAAGAAAAATACGCTTCTTACCATCGGTATCTATCCGCCCCCCCATAGTATTGCCTTCGTATCTCTTGATTCGATTTTCAAAAATATCGGCCACCGCCCAGATCTTGGTATTGGGATCCGCCGCTAAAATATTTTTCAGAGCTCCACCACCACGGCCTCCGAGACCAACCACACCTACCTTGAGGACTTTGTTGTTGCCGTTCTGGGCCTGCACATAAGGTGCTGCCAAAGGACTCAGTGCTACTGCTGCTGCTCCAAGAGACGCTTGTTTGACAAATTGACGGCGCTCCAGATTGAGCGAGCTGTCATTCGTTTTCGAGTTAGCTTTGGAGTTGTTTTTATTATTCTGATTCATGGTCATGATGTTGTGATTGTAGGTCGAGGGTCTTAAGACCTGCAGTGTATCATAGGTAACAATGCATTCTTACTATAGGAACGCTCAGTTCAATGACAATCTGTCATTCATGGCACGCCGTGTCTTGTAGGAAACCGGCATCGCGGTGTATAAAAAACATGATTTGCCCCGAATACAGCCCATCTACTGCAAATCATGCTCATTTACTGGCCATCACATCACTAAAAACCCTTTGCTTTTAGGATATTCAATTGACCATATCCTCGATCGGGTGCTTGAATACACCCATGTACGAGGCAAAAGGAAAAATTAAGGTCATTTTTGACACCCAGGAGTTCCCCAGCGGATTCAGTAAGCGTGAGTTTGTAGTCACCACAGGAGACGACAACTACCCACAGGATATCAAATTTGAGATCATCAAGGACAAGTGCGCATGGCTAGACAAGTTTGAGGCCGGCCAAGAGGTCGCCGTTCATTTTGACATCCGTGGTAACGAGTATAAGGACAAATACTACGTCAATCTCAACTGCTGGAAAATTCTCGGTGGAGCAGGTGCTGGTTCA
>DBBL01000022.1:5180-8096 GCA_002292185.1 Akkermansiaceae bacterium UBA985
CCGGACGATCTCGTCAATGACGACATCCCGTTTTAGAGCTTTGCGTCTAAAGCACTGCAGCTCTTTATGGCGATAATAAACAACCAAGCATGAAGAGCGATTTTCTCGTTATCGGCACTGGTATTGCCGGGCTAAGTTTTGCTCTCCGCGCGGCTAAGCATGGCACGGTGAGCATCATCACCAAGGGCAAGCCCATGGACTCTAATACCGCCTGGGCTCAGGGTGGTATTGCCAGCGTCTTACCCGAGGGTTTATGTGAGCAGGGTGACAGTGTCGAAAGCCACGTTGCCGACACCTTAGACGCAGGTGCTGGTCTCTGTGATGAGCTAGCCGTTCGCACCATCCTCTCCGAGGCTGGTCAGACCATAGAGGAGCTCATCTCTAACGGTGTTGATTTTGATAAAGAATCCCCCTCCGATGAGGCATTCTCACTTGGTAAGGAAGGTGGTCACAGCCACCGCCGTATTCTCCACTCTAAGGACACCACAGGCCGGGAAATCGCCGAGTCTCTTCTCGAGACTGCACAACAAACAGAAAACATTTCCTTTTACGAGCAGCACTTCGCCATCGACCTAATCACCTCCCGCAAGCTCGGCATGGTGTCAGAGGACCGCGTTCTGGGTGCCTACGTGCTGGATGAGTCCACAGGTAAAGTGCACCGCTTCCGCTCAGACCGTGTCATCCTAGCCACCGGCGGCTGTGGCAAGGTCTACCTCTACACCACCAATCCAGACGGCTCTACCGGAGATGGTGTCGCCATGGCCTGGAGAGCGGGCGCCACCATCGCCAACATGGAGTTTGTCCAGTTCCACCCTACCTGCTTTTACAACCCCGCTGCCACTGGCGCCAAAGCTCGTTCTTTCCTCGTCTCTGAAGCCGTCCGCGGTGAAGGTGGCATCCTGAGAGATGAAGATGGTGACGAGTTCATGAAAAAATATGATGAGCGCAAGTCACTAGCACCACGTGATATTGTAGCTCGGGCGATCGACCATGAGATCAAGAAAACAGGCGCTCAATGCGTTTACCTCGATGTCACCCACAAGCCTGAGGGCTTCATGCAGGAGCGCTTCCCTAACATTTACAATACTCTTCTCGAATTCGGTCTGGATTGTGAAAAAACGCCCATCCCTGTCGTTCCGGCAGCCCACTACCAATGCGGTGGAGTTGTTACCGATACCGATGGACGCACCGATATCCGAGGCCTCTTTGCCATTGGTGAAGTCGCTTGCACTGGCCTGCATGGCGCCAACCGACTTGCCTCTAACTCCCTACTAGAAGGTCACGTGGTCGCGCGCCGATCACTTGAAAAAATGCTCAGCTTGCACCCGCTCGATAAACCGTCCCCAGAGGCACCGGATATCCCAGCGTGGGAGTATGCCGATACCGCTCCTCCGGATGAGCTGGTTGTCATCTATCACAACTGGGACGAGATTCGCCGCCTGATGTGGGACTACGTATCCATCGTGCGCACCACAAATCGCCTCGACCGAGCCGCGAATCGCCTCAGCAACTTGCGCCGTGAAGTGCGTAGTTTTTACTGGGGACATCGGGTCACCTCTGATATTCTAGAGCTTCGCAATCTGGTAGCCACCGCATCACTGATTGTTGATTGTGCTCTCCGGCGTCACGAATCCCGCGGCATTCATTACACCTTGGATTTCCCCCAGAAAGACGAACGCCAAAACAAGCCAAGTATCCTAAGAAGGTTCTGACCCTTCACCAAGCTCACCCGCCGACTATGAAGTATCCCTTACTACTCATTGCAATGGTTCTTATTCTTCCCTGCATGGGACAGAGTAGCTCATACCAGGTGAAGAGCTCTACCCCTCAAGTCAGCACGCCTAGAGCTGCCGCTGACCCCTCCAGAGTCAACCGCTATCCGTGGAAGCAAAACATCACCGCTACTGTCTTCTGGATCGGCGAAAAACCTACCGCCAGAAACCCCACGTCCAACCACGCAAGCTCATGGGACACACGCTGGCAGGAGAATTATGGCGGCTATGACAACCCGGATCAAACAGCACGCATTCAATATCGGCCCAAGGCATTCACACCCAAGCTCAACCCCTTTTATATAGCACTGCCCTACAATGATTGCCTCAACTACAAAACACACTGCCCACACGCAAGCCGGGTGATTCCATGGTGGCACCAACGATCAGACAAGCGGCCCGGCAAATCATCTTGTAAAGGCCGCTGGCTTCAAATCGTCTACGGCAAAAAAGTCTGTTACGCCCAGTGGGAAGACTGTGGCCCATTCACCACCGATGACTGGCCTTATGTGTTTGGCAACCAGCGTCCCAAAAACACGCAAAACAAGGCCGCTGGTCTGGATGTTTCCCCTGCCGTACGTGACTACCTCGGCATGCCCTCCAAGGCCAAAGTGCATTGGCGTTTCGTTGACTTTGCCAACATACCCAAAGGGCCGTGGGCTCAATACGGCACCAACAATCCGTTTCTCCACACTCAGCTCGACCCACGACGTAAGGCACTGCAAGAATACATGGACCATCTGCGCAAACTACGCGACCAAGCTTACGAGCAGAAGAACAACCGGCGCTAGCCTTGTCAGCAAAATCATGCCGCGCTAGCTCGCCAACTACGCACGCTGGATACTTTTTACAAAGATTCACTTGCTTTTTCTCCTCGAGGACACTAATTCCCTCCGCACCACGTATCTACGTTTGGCACCAGTGCTCGGGTGGCGGAATTGGTAGACGCGCTAGACTAAGGATCTAGTCCGGGTTAACCGGGTGCGGGTTCGATTCCCGCCTCGAGCACCATTTTAAAGCTCTCATCCCTCATACGGATCGAGAGCTTTTTTGCGCCCACTCACCATTACCCAAAGAGGCGGGATGAGAACCCTTCCGAAGCAAGCTGGCAAAGCCAGTGAGCGTAGGCCCGGGTTTGAACGCA
>DBBL01000115.1 GCA_002292185.1 Akkermansiaceae bacterium UBA985
AAATCAGGCATTGCAGAACTGATCAGTGATGCATCCCTTGCCGGCAAAACGGGAACTACCTATGATTTTGCTGATAATTGGTTCATCGGATACAACAGTCGTGTTACCTGCGGTTTGTGGATGGGGTTTGTGCATGGCTCGAGAAAAGCTATTTACACGGGGGCATTCAGCAGGGAGACATTGTTACCTGTTTGGGTGAAGGCAATGAATGCAGCCCTGTCAGATTTTTCAGGGCGAGAGATGACTCAGCCTAACTCAGTTTCGCGCCTCGAGGTTTGCTCTGTTACAGGTTTGCGAGGGACACGCTATTGCCAGAAATACCAACGAAACGTGCTTACGGGTGCCGAGTCGTATCAATCAACCACGGTAGAGGAACTGTTCACCGCAGAATCTCAGCCTACGGGCTACTGCGACGTACACGGAGTGATTGACCCAGCTATTGCAAATCATGATAGCTTTGATTCCGATAAAAAACAAGTTAGTCATTCTCCTGTTATTCCTATCCAACCTAAGCAGCCAGTTTTACTCGGTGGTGACCCCTATGGAACCGAGCAGCCAGATTTTGCTCCCAGAGAACTGCGGACAGCTTATCAGAATAGTCTCATGATGAACTTTGATCAGCTCGATATTGAAGACAGTGCAGCAGGGATTGTGCTAGATCGTCCTCAGCGTATCGAGATCCATGAAGATTAAGCTAAGCTTGATTAGCTTTTTCATGGCCATTTAGCGCAACTGCTGACTTGAGTTTTTATTCTCACTAGAACATTGTTTTTTTATGCCCGAGGCAGGTAACGCAAAACAAAATTGGGAAGGGCTAGTATGCCCGGTTTGCCGTTTTGTGTTTCGCGTGCCAATGAATCACAACGGGGCAGGGGTGGTTTGCCCTGCCTGTGCTCACCTATTGCAAATTCCGAGTGTTGATCAGCGTAGGATGGTAGCCAATGCCAGAGCGCAGACGTCCAACAAGGTATCGGTTTCTAGGTATGGGCTTAAAAAGGACATTGGCGACATGATGTTCAAGGAAACACCTGGGGGTGCTAGTAGTGATATGGCCGATGATCTAGAGCCTCTTGATGCGAGCTTGCAGCCTAAGCAGCTAATAGATGATTCTTGCGAGCAGGACGATGCTTACCCGGGGTTGCCAGCGTGGGAGCAAGACCGCCCTGTCGCAGCATCAGAGCCGATCAGCGCGCTCACGTGGATTCTTAGCGGCTCACTCCTGGGTGTGAGCATTGTGGTGGTGAGTATTTGGTTGATGGTTCAGTCCATCGATGACGATATTACTTACGATGCGTCAGATGCGGTAGCTGAACCACAAAAAGATATTAGTTCAATCGATACTCGGCAGGCTGAGGAGAGCCGCATGATGAAGCAGTCAAAAAAAGTAGTCGTTGAGTTCCTTGAAGCTAAAACAGAAGCCGATGTCGAGGGGCTCATTCGAACTCCGGAGGTTTCCGTTCCCCGCTTGCGGGCATGGTATGATAGAGATCCTTGGGTCACTCCAGGGGTGAGAGTGGTGGGCCATAAAAATAGCATCATCATTAACGGCGATACCATTACCATGGATGTGCAGCTCGACAATTTTGACATCAAAAAAATAGCGGTGGTGAAAACGGTAGCTGGTTACAAAGTTGATTGGGAAAGCTGGGTGGCATGGACATCAGTTAACTGGCAAGAGCTGTTCGATCTTCGGCCGACTGATCCAGTTGAAGTTAGGGTGCTGTGCAAACGTGTGAACTATTACAACAGAGTGTTCAATGATAGCACCAAGTGGTTTGCTGTTCGGCTCTCACATCCATATTCTGACAAATCAATTTACGGATATATTGATTCAGAATCGCCCCAGTTTCATCGATTTATTACAGATCTCGTCAGGGAAAAAGAAGTCTCTGCGACCCTCAAAATCAGGTATCCTCAAAATAGCCCAGTTGGCAATCAGGTATCTATCGTCGAACACATGCAATCTGGATGGGTTCGCTCTGCTGCATCAAACCACGAAGCAGAGTCACCCAGTGCACACTGATCAAGTTGGCGTAATGAAAAACCTTCAAAGCACTATGGACACCAAGGAAATACCTTCTACCTATGATAAAGCTCTTCGTATCAACCTTGACGAAGAGAAATATGGAACCTTCGCTGAGATTGGTGCTGGCCAAGAGGTAGCCAATTGGTTTTTCCGGGCATCTGGTACTGCTGGGACCTTGGCAAAAACCATATCCGCTTATGACATGACAATGAGCGATGCCATCTACGGCAAGTCCAAGCGCTACGTTTCCCGCGATCGCCTCAACGCGATGCTCGAGTATGAATACAATTTGTTGGTCGAACGCTTGAAAGAGAAGCGCGGCTCTGCCTCTGCCTTTTTTAGTTTTTCTAATACCGTGCGTGCCCGTGGCTACCAAGACACAGGTGAATGTCATGGCTGGCTGGGAATTCGACTCCAGCTCCGCCCTCAAGAGGATCCATGCCAGATACTCATTCACGTACGTTTGCTTGATGAAGAGAATTTTGACCAAATGGAGGCACTGGGCATTATTGGCGTGAATCTCATTTACGCGGCCTTTTATCACCGAGATCAACTGTCTCTCTTTGTTGAGTCCCTCATGGACGGCTTGACGAATGATCGCGTTGAAGTGGATATGTTGAAGTTCAGTGGTGAGGGCTTCAAGATGGTTGATAACCGGCTTTGTCACCTTCAGTTGGTGAACAGCGGGCTCACCGCAGCAGCGATGTTTTTGCCGAACGGGGAGGTGGTTCAGCCTGCCGAGGCGCTCTACAACAGGCCGATCATTCTACTTCGTGGTAGTTTTAACCCCGTAACCAACCTGCACCTCGATATGCTTTGTCAGACTCGTGATGAGTTCAACAAGGTTCTGGATGTTGAGCAACAAGGTAATGCGGTCGAGCTTTGTGAGATTTCCATGAACAACCTATTGCGCAAAGGAGATGGTGATGATGCAGGTAAGGTTGACCATCTCGCTTTCCTTGACAGGGCAGATGCTCTTCAAGCACTCGGAAAGACGGTGCTTGTTTCCCGTTGCCCTGAGTTTCACCGTATTGCCAGTTACTTGAGCCGATACACAACAAGCCCCATTGGCATTGTGCTCAGTATCGGGCTACTCAATGAGCTATTCAAAGCAAAGTGGTCAGAGGGCTTAGCTGGAGGGACCCTCGAGTCTTTTGGCAGACTCTTTAAAAACGGGCTCTCACTTTATGTCTATCCGTGGGGAAATCGAAAAGCTGGCGAGTTGGTAACTGCTGAAAATTTCAAGACCCCTGAGAACCTTCAATATCTCTACAGACACTTCCGTGAAAATGGTATGATTCATGCCATTCCTTGTGGAGACGAGCAGCTGCTCAAGTATACTGGACGCGATATTCAGAGAATGATTGCCGCCGGTGACGAAACATGGAAGACTCTAGTTCCTGAGCAAGCTCACCGGGCAGCTCTTCACTCGCACTAAGCAGAGTGCATTTACGATTTTAACGCTATCATTTCATGTCTTGGGGAGATGTCAGAGGCCTTTTACAATACGTACCACAATTCCGTGGTAAGGTATTCGTAGTTATTGTCGATTCTCCTGTGCCAGCACTTGCTGAAATGATGCTCAATTTGGTGAGCTTGCAGAACATCGGTGTGCAGCTTGTCATTGGTAGCACAATCCACAAACACGATGAAATTCTGGATCGTGCCCTCGAGGCCGAACTGAAATGTCACCATGCCGTAGCGGACTTGAATACGACTCCAGAAGATGTCTGTGAGGCCTTGGGGCGTGGCCAGGCTATCATTATCGATCTTGCGGCCCAGGATGCACTCTCTCGTGAAATAGCGGTATTCGCGCAGACAATCGCGGCATCCAAACTTATTCTTCTCAAGCCATGTGAACAGGCACAGCTGGCTCAAGGTGCTGTGCGTGCCACGGATCTTGAATCTATAGGAGATGGTCAGCCTGCAATTCTACTGGCAGCCGCAGAAGCCTGTAAGCTGGGTGTTTCCCGTGTTCATATCCTCGACGGTACAGACCCGGCAGCATTGCTTAGTGAGCTCTTTTCCAACGAAGGTGCCGGCACCATGGTTTATGCAGACAGTTACCGCATTATCCGTCCACTGCGAGAGGAAGATATTGTCGAGCTACTTGGCATGATTGGGCGATCAGTTCGCAATACCTGTCTCGTTCCCCGAGACTATGCAGATATCGAAACACACCTCGCGGATTACTCCGTGATGGAGATCGATGGTAATGTCGTGGGTTCGGTAGCACTTCTTAGTTACCCAGGCTGTGAAGCTGTCGAGCTTGCTTGTTTGTATGTTAAACAGAGCCATGAAGCGCTAGGCTATGGCGCTGAACTTGTGCAGCATGCTGAGCAGTTGGCCCTAGAGCAAGGTGCCACATCTGTTTTTGCTCTGACCAATCGCGCTGCGGGGTTCTTTCAAAGCCAGCTTAGTTATCAAGAGCTACCCCTGGAAGGCATTCCTTCAGAACGTCGTAAGCAACTCATTGCTAGCGGTCGTGATTCGCGGGTATTTGGTAAGGTTTTTAATTTGTCATAAAAACATCCGTTTCCTTGATTTTCAATGGTTTGACCTAATATGTCATCAAAGGTGTAGGTTTTTTCTTTTCGCCATAATATTCTTATAATATCGCGCCTACTGATTAACCTTAGAGTTTGGTCGCAATATCAATCTGCAAGTTATGTCTTTGCAGATATCTAGAAGCTAGTAAATTTAAGCCTCGTCATGAATATCAGCTACATTATCGCAGCCTACGAAAGCCCACGTCAATTGAGGCGGTTGATTAGCAGGTTGGCTAGTCAACAAGTTTACTTTTACATACACATTGATAAGAAGGTTGATATCAAACCTTTTTTCGATGCTCTGTGTGATTTTGAGAATGTTCGTTTTGTTAGTAATGATGATCGCGTAAAATGCAGATGGGGAGGTATTGGGATCGTCTTGGCGACTCTTTGTTGTATGCGTTATGTCCTGGAGGATAAGCGTGATGGTCGTTGTGTATTTATAAGTGGGCAGGATTATCCAATTGTTAGCAATGCAGGCATTGCTGATTTTTTTCAGCGCAATAAAACAAAAAACTATATCACTTGTGAGCCATTTCCTCGGCAAATTTGGGAAATTGAGAATGGGGGTTGGAATAGATTAAATCATTATTATTATCAGCTAAACGATAAAAAATACGCATATGTATCACTGCCATCAATCTGGGATCCTACATTTTATAAGCATTTTTTAGGAAACGTGCGTAGGGTCGGCAAATTGCTTGTCAGTGGACAGCTGCCTCATCAGATCCTTAAAAGAAGGGATATATCTTATGTCTTTTCTCCCTATGGGGGTGATGCATGGTGGGCTTTGACAATCAACACGCTCCAAAAAATGATTTTATTTTTGGACGATAATCCAGAATACTTAGCGTTTTTTGGTCACGTGCACGTGCCTGACGAAATCATTTTTCAGACTTTAGCGCGCAAATTAATTCCGGAAGATGAAATCTTGCCATGTCTCACATATACGACTTGGATTGAAGGTGGTTCATCTCCCTGCATCTTCGGCGAAGGAGACTATGCGGAGTTGAAAAACCTGAATGGTGAGTTTTTGTTTGCACGTAAATTCAGCGAGGGAGAGGACGTTACCATTATGAATATGATCGATCAGCATTTGATCTCATGACTTGCTGCCAGTATAATCGAAATCATCAGCGGTGATAACAAAAAACGCCGACTCTTCCGAGCCGGCGTTTGATTGAATGATTGAGTATGAAGTTTACTTATTCTTCTCTTCCTCGCGCTTCTTGACATCAGCGATGACTTCTTCAGCGACGTTCTTCGGACAAGCTGCGTAGTGGGAGAACTCCATGGAGAATTGGCCGCGACCGGAAGTCATGGTGCGAAGGTCACCGATGTAACCAAACATATCGCTCAGCGGGGCGTCAGCTTTGACGCGGATACCGGTAGGTGTGCGCTGCTGCTCCTTGATCATGCCACGGCGACGGTTCATGTCACCGATGACGTCTCCGACGTTGTCTTCTGGGGTGAAGACGTCGAGTTTCATAATGGGCTCAAGGATTTGTGGTCCAGCTTTTGGCATGGATGTGCGGTAAGCTGCTTTCGCAGCGATCTCGAAGGCAATCGCGGAGGAGTCAACTGCGTGCTGAGCACCGTCAACGAGAGTGACTTTGAAGTTCAAGCAGGGGAATCCAGCGAGGACACCTTTATCCCTGGATAACTTGAATCCTTTTTCAACAGCAGGCCAGAATTCCTTAGGAACGTTACCACCGACAACTTTGGATTCGAATTCGAACTCTTCTTCAGAATCTTCAGGAAGAGGCTCGATGATGTAGTCAATCTTACCATACTGACCGGAACCACCAGACTGCTTCTTGTGAGTGTAGGAGTCTTCGATACGCTTGGTAATTGTCTCGCGGTAGGCAACCTGTGGCTTACCAACGGTCACTTCACAACCGTGCGTACGCTTGAGGATATCTACTTTAATATCGAGGTGAAGCTCGCCCATTCCTTTGAGGATGGTTTCACCTGAGTCGAGGTCAGTTTCAACGATGAATGTTGGGTCTTCCTTAACCATCTTACCGATGGCTGTTCCGAGCTTCTCAGCATTCGCCTTGTCTACAGGAGCAACAGCGATGGAGATCACCGGATCAGGGAATACCATGGGCTCCAGAGTAGCGGGATGCTCCTTGTCGCAGAGAGTGTGACCCGTCTGAACGTTCTTGAGGCCTACGAGGGCAACGATGTCACCAGCTTGTGCTCCGTCGAGTTCAATGCGGTCGTCTGCACTCATTTCAACGATACGTCCGATACGTTCGGTTTTACCAGTGAATGTGTTAAGAACGGTAGAGCCTTTCGAAAGCTTACCTGAGTAGATACGTGTGAAAGTAAGAGCACCGTATTGGTCATCCATGATCTTGAATGCAAGCGCACGGAGTGGGCCGTCAGGAGTAACGATAGCAAATTCACCAGTTTCATTGCCTTCTGGGTCAACTTCTGGCTGTGCAGGAACTTCAGTAGGTGATGGGAGGTAGTCAACAACGGCGTCGAGAAGAACCTGAACACCTTTGTTTTTGAATGCTGATCCACAGTAAGTTGGGAAGAAGTCGAGGGCGATAGTTCCCTTGCGGATGCACTTCTTGAGGTCCTCGAGACTTGGTTCATTGCCGTCGAGGTATTCCATCATGAGATCGTCGTCTTGCTCAACGGCAGTTTCGATAAGCTCAGCTCGGTATTTTTCTACGTCGTCCACCATGTCGGCAGGCACGTCTTGGATTGTGTAGTTCTCAGGCTCACCGGTTTCATCCCAGACCCAAGCTTTGCGGGTGAGGAGATCGACGACGCCAACCATGTTATCTTCGATTCCGATTGGAAGAACCATGATGAGTGGTTTGGCGGCGAGAACGGTTTTGATTTGATCAACTACGTCGTAGAAGTCAGCTCCTGTGCGGTCCAGTTTGTTAACAAAGATAATACGAGCAACTTTAGACTCGTTAGCATAGCGCCAGTTAGTCTCAGATTGTGGTTCTACACCACCTGATCCACAGAAGACACCAATGCCGCCATCGAGAACTTTGAGTGAACGATAAACTTCTACAGTGAAGTCAACGTGGCCAGGAGTATCAATAACGTTGAAGCGGTATGGTGTTTTGCCCCACTGTTGGTCAGCACCATTCCAGAAGCAACTGACTGCAGCTGATTGAATAGTAATGCCGCGTTCGGCTTCTTGTTCCATGAAATCAGTAGTGGACTCACCATCGTGAACTTCTCCGATTTTGTGAATTTTTCCAGTGAGAGCGAGGATACGTTCTGTGGTCGTGGTTTTACCAGCGTCCACGTGGGCGAAGATACCGATGTTTCTATAGAGAGAAAGGTCTGACATTGCTTTAGGTTCTTAGTTTGGTTTTTGCCCCCCTGATGATGGGAATACCAAAAGGGGAGTCAGTTTAGTCGCGGTAAATTGTCACTGCGGCGGCGTGTAACTAGCGGATTACACGTATTTGGCAACCTTAGAGTGACAAAACCGCGTTTTTAATGCTATTTTTTGTTCGACAAAGAGTGGAAGTGGATTTAATTCGACCCCGCCGAGACTTGGGTTTTGGCGAGAATAGGAATGGCAGGATAGCTCAGGGGTAGA
>DBBL01000151.1:0-4213 GCA_002292185.1 Akkermansiaceae bacterium UBA985
ACCAGCTCAGGGTCAGGCCCCTGCATGATGCCAAAGGTCGGCTCACTGCCTTCTGGGCTGATCGGCTTGCTGGCGGTGATCGAGAAGGTCTGCTGCTTGCCATCACGCAGGATGACGATGGCAGCGGGTTCTCCAGAGAGCTCAGCGTCAATGATGTGCTGATAAGTGTGGGCCTTTTTGCCATTAATCGTCAGGATTTCATCTCCCGCTTGCAGTCCTGCACGTTGAGCTGGGCTGTGCTCGATGAGTTCTCCCACCAAGGTGCGGTAGCCCATCATAATGCCAACCTGGCGCATCGCCCTACGGTCAAACCAAGCCGTGTCCGGGATGTGATAGCCGGATTTGACGATGATCGGTTCTGATAAGCCTTCACGCTTTACGGTGAACTCAATGGTCTGACCCTCACTGAGCATGATGTTTTCACTAATGCCTGTGTCCGTGTCGCCTCTCCAGCGGTCCACCTCGATACCGTTGACGGCTAAAATCTTGTCACCCTCTTGGAAGGCTGGCTTGGCCTCGGCGGCCGGCTTGTCTGGCATGATGTAGCCTACCGTTACACTATTCATCTTGTAGCTTGGCTTACCCACACCCCAGACAGCAAAAGCCGTGATGATAGCTAAGATGAAGGAGAAAAGGGGACCTGCGAATGCGACGATGATTTTATCAAGAGGCTTGGCAGGGGGCAGTGGTGCATCGGTGGTGTTTTCACCCTCGATTTTTTCCATCGTTGCCATTTGTGGTAATGCCACAAAACCACCAAAGGGAATCCAGCCAAGACCGTATTGCACACCGTTGTAGGTTTTGCTCCAGATGGGTTTGCCGAACCAGATCTGAAAACGCTCGACTGCAAGCCCACGCCAGCGAGCGGCAAGGAAGTGGCCGAGCTCGTGGACAAAAATGATGATGTTAAAGATAACAATAACAACAAAGATCACAAAGAGAGGCATCAGGATGGACATAGATTGGTAGGGCGGTGCGCTGGATGAATAATAACAAGCAGGTAAGTTGGGCAATGTAATAGATTTCCCGCCTCTGGCAAGTGCGGGATTACGCTAAGCCCATCAAGCGAATGAAAAGTGGCAAGTTAAGAAGCAGGCCATGAATTAGGATTCGGTCTTAAAGGGCTGAAGGAGAGTGGTAAGGGTTTGTTAATGAGTTGTTACCTTACGCCTTTTCAGTTATAAATAGCCAAGCTGCAAACTGCAGCGCATCCCCTGCCAACCCAACCAACCCAAATAAACAATGTTAAAAGAATTCAAGGAATTTGCCTTCAAGGGCAATCTCGTAGATATGGCCGTAGGATTTATCCTCGGTGGAGCATTCGCTACTGTAGTAAAAACCTTTGTCGCAAAGGTTGTCATGCCGCCACTTGGCCTACTGCTCGGTGATGTTGATTTTGCCGATATGAAATACGTGCTCAAAGCAGGCTCGGCAGAAGTCAAAGAGGGCGACAAGGTCGTGACCCCAGCGGTTGAAGAAGTGGTCATCGCCTATGGCGAATTCCTCAATGACTTCATCGCTTTTGTAATGTTGGCTTTCGTCGTCTTCATTGTGGTGAAAAAGTTTATTGCTGCCTTTGAGAAAAAGGAAGCAGCAGCTCCAGCATCACCACCGAAGCAGGAAGTTCTGCTCGAGGAAATTCGTGACGCGCTTAAGAAGTAATTAGAGAGCGTTTTATTTTACTCACAAAAAAGCGGTCTGACTTATGAGTCAGGCCGCTTTTTTTAGGTTTTTTTCTATGCTCTCGGGCGCCTTAGCGAAGAGGAATCCTCGTGGCATTTTGCAAGCGAACCGGCCCTAGTAGGCCTGACTCCATCAGTGGGGCATCGGGCTCGTTGCGGTAGAAGGGATAGAAGCACCAGGTGACTCTCTGGTCTTGTGGAAGTGTGGCATCCTTGATCAGCCGGTTTTTCCAGACATTAGTAATCTCAATGGTCACCTTGTTAGCACCCGGCTTGGCCACATCGGTGATGTCCGCTCGGAAGGGCGGCTTCCACAAAATGCCCACAGGTTTGTCATTCACAAACAGCTCGGCGATATGCTTGACCTGACCGAGGTCGAGGTAAACGCGCTGGCCTTCTTTGAGCCTTTCCTGGCTGATGTTAATGCCCTTCTCATAGGTGGCCGTGCCGGAGAAATACTTGATGCCCTCTTCCGGGCGAGTTGTCCATGAGACTAGTTTGTCAAAAGCGACCTGACCTGCTGGGGCTCCACGCTCTTTCTGGAAGCTGACCATCCAGCCTTGTGGCACGGTTTCCGGTGCTGGGATATCGGTGACGCTTGCTTGCACCTTGCGGCCGTCGGTAAATTCAGCTGCGTAATTGCCGTTTTCCCAAACGGTGAATTCATGACCGTTGCCATCCAGATTGATTGGCTGCCCGTCCTTGGAAAGTTGGCCAATGACATTTTTGCTGGCTGCTTCACGGAACAAGATAAAGCGTGAGCCGTATGGCTCTACCTTTAGCGTGAGGGTGATAGCCGTGCCGTCATCACTGTAGTTCGTGAGGGTCGTGCGCTCTCCGGTGGAAGGGTCCCAGAGCTCCGGGGTTTTGCCGGTGATGCGGAAGCGTAACGTTGCCTCTTCGTTCTCCCCTGACTGGCTGGCGATAAAGTATGCATCGCCGCCCTCAACCTTGCGGTGGATATAGCGGATTTGTTTTTTGGAGATGGCGAAGTCATCAGCGATCTTTTGTTGCTCTTCCTCTGTCTCTTGGCCAGGAAGTGAGGCCACAAAATCTGGTTGCAGGTCATCTGCTGCGAGGATCTGCTCAAAGCTCTTGCCGGTGATGAGCCGTCCTTTGCCTACCTTGCGCTCACCTGCTCCAGGTTTTTGTGGCCAGATTTTTGCCGCAAGTTCCTGGATCTTTTGATCCGCACTGGGGAAATTATTCAGTGATGGCGAGCGTGATGGGCGGGGCCCGATCACTGTCGCGCCGGCGCTCACTAGCTCATACACCTTTTCCAATGCAGCTGGCGTGTAGCGGGCGTGCTCTGGAAGTACGAGATAGGCATAGCGCATGCCACTGGGCAAGGCGACTTGGCCGTCTATTACAGTCATCTTATCGAGGATTTCCCGGTTACAGACATCGTAGTCATAACCCTTAGGGAGAACTGGCAGCATCCTCTTGCGTGGGTCCAGAGCACCGGGGGCAAAGTACCATGCACTGCCCGGCACATCCTCGCCGTAATAATAACAGGCATCGGCAAAGAAGCGTCCTTGGCGCAGCATGAACTGACAACGCCTGAGGTAGGTGATCCAATCGCGTGCCTGATCCCACCAGGTGACACTGCGCTGCATGTGCACACCAAACTGTCCAAGCGTCATACCGGGCTCACGGTCATCGGGCTGGTGCGCGTAGCAGTGAAAGACAATCTCATTCATGCCCTTGCAGAACTGGCGGTCGCCCACAGGTTTCAGGGTATAAGGATATTGGGTGAATCCGTCATGATGACCAAAGGAGGTAAAGGCCTCGCAGGAGACGATCTTTTTGCCATAGACGTGGGCGGCCACAGCGGCCTCCTTGGTGTTGTCCTGTCCACCCGGCCACTGGGGGAAGCGCGGGTCTTTTTTCGGCCCCAGCCAGAATTCACCCTGAGGAATGTCCATCTGGCCTTGCACCTGAATCTGGTCACATTGAATAGGGATGCCAATGCCCGGAGCTTCAGCTGAGAGCTTCAGGCCGTAGGGCTCGATATACTCTCGAAAAGCCCCGTAGAAATTATACGCAATCAAGTCGCCTATCGTGCGCCGATAATCCCAAAGAAAGCGCTCAGTCTGGTCCACACTTCCCACAAAACGGCCGCTCAGTGTTAGCAGCCACTTGCGCATATCATAACCGCGCCGCTCTTGGAACTCCTCCGGAAATTTGGCCGTCCACGTTTGGCAGCCAGCTTCCCAGCTGTCGATATTCATCTCCGTTAACACCTTGCCGGCGAGGGGGCCCATGCGCTCAAGGGTCTTCTTGACCACTCCCTGTTCCATATGGAAATGAAGCGCCTCGACACTCATCTTGTCGGTTTCTAGCCCCTTGTTATGAGCGGCTGCTGGGTGGATTTCATTGCCGTTGGTGGTGTGTCCAAAGCGCAGGATCGTCCACTTGCCATCAGGCAAGGTGTAAGCCAGTGTGCCGTCCGGCTTGAGGTGATCGGTGAGGTCGAGGATTTGATTGGCGTTGATAATCTGGTCTGCTGGCACGACCTGCCGTGTTTGATT
>DBBL01000151.1:4270-9337 GCA_002292185.1 Akkermansiaceae bacterium UBA985
GCCATCAGCTCCATTTTGACAAAACGCGCTTTGCGCTCTGCGAAGCCATCAATCAATTCTTCACGGGCCGGGTCAAAGTGATTACGCCAACGATGATGGGTTGTTAGATACTGCCATTGCTTTCCATTCTTGCTGGAATGAAGTTTAATGAGGCGGTGCGAACTGTCTTCCTGCATCTGTATGCTGAACGAACGAACGGAGATGGGCTCTTCAAACTCAAATACCAAGGTGCGGCTCTTCTCATCCGCTTTCCAGCGTGGCAGCTCGACGTGGGTGTCTGGGTTACCATCGACCGCAGCTGACCAGTCAATACCCGCGAGCTCCGAGCTCACCTTTACATTCAAAGCGGAGAGTGCTTGTGCCTCGCCGGGTAGGGTGGGGTAGGCAAGGACTGCGACCTCACGATAAAATCCGCGGTTCTTGGTTGGCTGAGGAAGCTGGATAGGGGTCTGGTTATTCCCCTCCACAAAGTGATGGCGCCAGACGATGTCCTGCATGGAAAGCTCCGCAGGCACCCATGGGCCACCGGCAACCCAGCCGACACAACTTCCGAAACTGAGCTCAAGCCCAAGCCGTTCAGCCTCCTTCACCGCGTGATCTACTTTGGTATACCACTGTGGCGTGCCGAAGACATCGTCACCGTGTGTTTCCGGAGGGCCGCCTTGTGGTAGGTTGACCATATGAGCTCCCTTGTAGCCCAACTCTTTCATGGCTTCCAAGTCCTTGGTGATGCCATCGATGGTGATATTGTCATTGAGCCAGTGCCACCAGGTTCGCGGGCCATACTCGGGTGCGGGGTTGGCAAAGCCTGCCTCGAGACTGGTCGAGCTGGCCTGCTTGCCATCTTCCTGTGGCTGTTGGTCGGCGGACTCTGCCAGTGGGGCCAGTGTGATGAGCGCCAGCGTGCATGAGAAGAAAAAGGAGGAAAGTGGGTTACTTGATTTCATGATTTCTGTTGGTCAGCGTAGCGGGCACAGAGCACGTTGCAAATAGACGATGTGATCAAATTTTTGCACAAAATGACTGCAGCCGCCCCAGCGGCCTGAGCAGCCATGCCGCATCCATGAGCCTGCGCCTCGACGCATCCGAGTTCACCACCGCAGGAGCCATCACCACCTGGGAAGACATCTCTCACTCCCAAGCTCTCGTCGCGACAACGACAAACAATCACGACGCCACCAATGTCTCAGATTCCGAGGTCGTACTCAATGCTCAGAACGGCTTGGCCGTCGTTCGTCTTGACAGCAATGACTACTTCACCATTGCCGACTCCTTTACCGCGGGCAGTGCCTTCGTTGTCGCTCAATACAACAGCTCTACATTCAACGGTTTTGACGGGCTTCTCAGTGGTAACAACACTTCGAGCGGCGGCAATCTCTACTTTTCCGGCCAGAACGCAACCGACAATCTTTGGGTCGAAACCTCACTAGATAGTCGTTACGTCAATGGTGCCGCCGGAACCACCGGTCTCACCATAGAGCAAATGAGTCTCTACAGCGGCACAGACAGCACTCCGACAGCACAGGACGGCTACGCCATCGGTGCCGACCGGCCCACCTATAGCGGCGGCGGCTTTGGGGGGAGCCGCTCCTGGGAGGGTGACATTGCCGAGGTGATCATCTACGAAGACACACTCAGTGACTTTGATCGCAAAGGAGTTGAAGTCTATCTCGATGAGAAGTGGGGACTGGGTCAAAACCTCGCTGCCACCTATGGAGACGGTAACTACAACACCGATCTTTACGCGCTCTCTATCGCAGTGCCCGAGCCCTCCTCCACCGCCCTGCTCGGCCTTGGAGGCCTGGCCCTCGCTCTGCGCAGACGCAGAGCTTGAATGGCGAATAGTGAATATTGAATGAGCCGCGCAGCGGCCAACCAAGAACCAAGAACGAGGAACCAAGAACAGCCGCGTTGCGGCTCCCTACTTCAACTTAAACTCTCCACTTCAACTTCAAAAACCCTTGCCGTGACCCACGGCGGGGTTTTTTGTTTTCAGCGAATCCCTTAGCGCCTTGGCGTCTTGGCGTGAGCCCCCTATCAGGCTTGGTGAACCCATCGTGCTGGAATTCCAAATTCCTCATTCCAAATTCCAAATTCAATCCGCCGCCCCGCGGCTCATTCAATCTTCCAATTTCCCCCATAAGATCGACAATCGGTCGGGAGTGGGTAAATTGAAGAAGCGATGTCTACCACTGATGACAACAACGAGGAGTTCCTCAGGCTCCTTGCCCGGCATGATCCTGCCATCCGCGCCTATGTCCGGGCCTCGATCCCGGATCCGGCCGATGTGGCGGATGTGATGCAGAATGTCAGTGTCATCGCCTGGAAGAAGTTCTCCGTGCTGGATAATCCGGAGACGGACTTCGGCAGGTGGGCCTGTGTCATTGCCCGCTATGAGATCATGAAGTTCCGCCGCGGCAAGGCGCGAGACCGCCTGGTGCTCGATCCCGATATTGTCGAGAGAATCGCTGATGAGGGCATTGAAGAAGCTCCGGAGCGGGAGAGCTGGATCAAGGCCCTGCAGTATTGCATGGAAAAACTTCCCGAGTCACGGCGCGCATTGCTGGTCGAGGCCTACCACCCGGATAGCTCGATCAAGGAACTCGCCGCTGAGATGGACAAAAAACCCAACGCGCTCTACCAGACCCTTTCCCGCTTGCGTCTTAGCCTGGTTGATTGCATAGAACGCCAGACCCGCCAGCAAAGCACCTGAATCCGCCACTTTCCCCAGACTCACTTTCCCTACTCATTTTTCCATGAACCCATGACCGCTGAACAAGACCAGTTACTCTGCCGCTACCTCGATGGCAGGCTCAGCCCGGAGGACAAGGACGCCCTCCAGGACTTGCTGCGCAGCAGTGCCGTAGCACGCAGAAGGCTGCGCATGCTCGCCGCGGTGACCGAGGGCATTTCCAGTGGTGAGGTGATAGCCCGTGCTTCAACCGCAAAATCAACCATTCTAGCAACGCCCAACAAGCTATTGCTTGCCCCCATCATCCCGTGGGGCATTGCCGCGGCAGCTTGCATCGTCGCCATGCTGGCATGGTTTGACGGGACTCCTTCCGGCCAGCAGGGCACCACCGCCACCAGCGCCAGTACCAGCATCGGGGGCAACAAAGTTAACAACACCGTTAACCAGACAGATTCACTGGTGGCTCTGCTCGTGGATGAAGCGGGGGCAGAATTTTCCGATGGCAAGGCTCCGGATGAGGTCCGTTTCAACAAGGGCAGCTACCAGCTGCAACGGGGTGCGGTGCACCTGCGCTTTGCCAACGGCACGGACATGGTGATGAACGCACCAGCCAGCTTTGATATCGATGATGCGTTCCATGTCCGGCTGCACCAGGGAGACATGAGAGCCATTGTGCCACCTAGTGGTGAGGGATTCACCATTGTGACTGCTGGTATTGATTACGAGGACCGTGGCACGGAATTTGCCGTCTCGGTGGATCCCGACAAGGGACTCAATGCATTGCACGTCATCAACGGCCAGGTCGATGCCAAGGCACCCGGCTCTGATACGCTCATTTCATCCGTCACCGGAGGCCAATCCGTGCAGTTTGCCGATGGTGAGCTGGGGCAGGCTGATGCCCCGGACATGAGCCGCTACCCAAGCCCCGGCTCGATCGGTTTTCTCAGGTGGCAGCAGCAGCGCAGCAACTTTAGCAGGAATGACCCTGACCTGATCGCCTATTACCCCTTCACTCAATCATCACAACTGCGCAACGAGGCCGACAGCGCCATTGCTGGAGACGGGGAGATCCACGGAGCCCGCTGGGTATCGGGCCGCTGGCCGGGCAAGCACGCCCTGCTCTTTGACCGCGATACCGACTTTGTAGAGCTCAACATCCCGGGCAAATACCGGCAGCTTAGCTTTGCGGCATGGGTCAAGCTGGAGGGCTTTGACCACAGCCACAACGCGCTGTTTAACTCCAACGGCTGGGACTGGGGTGATGTCCACTGGACGATTCATCGCCAGGGCACGATGGCCCTTAGCTACCATGGCGGCAACCCCACCAAAACAGACGTCCTGAAGCCCGTGCCCACCAACGAATGGGTCCACCTTGCGGCTACCCTCTGCCAGGAATCCGGAAAGAGCCTGACCTACGTCAATGGAGAGCTGGCAGTGACAAGTGATATCATTGCCAAAGGCTTCATTCGCCCAGGCCCAGGCCGCATCGGCAACTGGCTCATGGGAGACCGGCAGGATCCCGCTCCTCTGCGTGCTCTGCGCGGCAGGATGGACGAGCTCGCCATCTGGAAACGCGCCCTGACCAAGGACGAAATCGAGCAGCTCACCAAGCAAGGCAGACCCTCCGCCCTCTGGCCGATGGCTGGCCGCTGATTGCCGCAAAGCGGCAGTTCGAGTTGAGAGTTCGAGTTACTAGCGGAGGGACCACCACCCGCGGTGGTGGTGGCTAATAAATCATTTTTTTCATTTTTTTTCGTAAGACCCCGATGTAGCCGGGAGTTAAACACATGAAGCTGGTATGCCCAGGCACAAAAAACCACTTTATAAGCACCTTAGATCACTTGTCATCAACGACTTAACGACAAAAAACACAAAAATCAGCACAAATCCATTAATCATCTTATTAAATAACTTTTAATGAGCTTAAACATCAATAAACACTTAGTATTACAAAAAACAAACAAGAAAACCCGTTTTTCTTGTCGCCAAATCATGTTTTTTGTATATATTGATAAATGTCATTTAATTTCCACTTCTTTTGTAAGTGTTTCTAACTGAATAACAAAGCGAATTCATCGCATACATACCCATCATAAACGACCTAACAATACCCCGTTAAATACCCCCAGATAACATCGGACAGACAAACTATTATGAATACGACAAGCCACACAACAAACCACACAAGCTATCTATCAAGTCTGCCCGCATTCGCAGTGATGCTGCTCGCGGCATTTGCATTCACCAGCACATCCCACGCGGTTGACTACACCTGGGATCCGACCAGTGGTGACAGCGTAGTCACCGAGGGCTCTGGCAATTGGGATACCACGACCACTAACTGGACGACCGACGTGGGAGTCACCAATACGAAT
>DBBL01000070.1 GCA_002292185.1 Akkermansiaceae bacterium UBA985
CCAGACCGCACTCGCCGCCCGCACCAACCCTGGAGCACCCAGTATTGACAACGTTCGTGCCGAGGTAGCTCGCTGGAAACAATCCCTCTAATTTTTCGCGTGCACCAGCTCGCATCCGCACTTATTTTTTTACCATGATGAAATCCTACCTACTCCTCGCCATCGTTGCCCTCTTCTCCTTCGCAAGCACATCCAGCCTGCATGCCCACTGCCAGGTGCCCTGCGGCATCTACTCAGACGATACCGTCCTCATTGATCTCAATACCCATCAGCAGACGATCGCTAAGGCCATGGTCCAGATTAACGAGCTTTCTGCAGACGCCGGTAAAAACGCTAACCAGCTCTCACGCTGGGTCACCAACAAAGAAGAGCACGCTACCAAGATTCAAGATACCATGACTCAGTATTTCTTAGCTCAGCGAGTCAAACTTGCCCAATCTGAGAGCAACAAAGACGCCTACCTCAATAAGCTCAGCCTGATCCATCAGATCATCGTCCATGCTATGAAATGCAAGCAGACCACCGATCCTGCAAATGCTCAAGGTCTGCACGATGCCATCGCCGCGTTCACCAAGGTTTACACGGCCAAATAAGAGCTACTTGCTATTGACCGTGCGGCAAATCTCACAAGTGCCTCCGTCACAACCACGGGCACTGCAGTATTCCCTGCCGTAGAAAATGATCTGCAGATGCAGCTTGTTCCACTTGTCCTTGGGAAAAAGTCGCTTCAAGTAACTTTCCGTCTGAACCACGTTTTTTCCGGGAGCCAGCCGCCAGCGCTTCGCCAACCGGTGAATATGCGTATCTACCGGAAAAGCCGGCACTCCGAAAGCCTGTGCCATCACTACAGAAGCGGTTTTATGGCCGACCCCGGGCAGTGCCTCCAAGGCTTCAAAATCCTCAGGTACTTGACCCCCGTGTTGATCCATTAGCATCTGAGAAAGCACTGAGATCGCCTTCGACTTTCTCGGGGAAAGCCCACAGGGACGAATAATAGCCTTAATCTCCTCCACCGGCACCTTCGCCATATCCGCGGGATTGTCGGCCAGCTTAAAGAGGGCTGGGGTTACCTGATTGACCCTGATATCGGTGCATTGAGCAGACAGTAGCACCGCGATAAGCAGTGTATAGGCATCGCTATGATCAAGCGGGATGGGAGTCTCGGGATAGAGCTCCTCAAGACGCCGAACAGCATAATCAGCACGCTCCTGTTTGGTCACAATAAAACCTTATCGCACTACACCTCAAAAAAACAGACAAAGAAGCAAAGCTTTTAAAGCGCGCCGTTTCTCTTGATGTCGCTACTCACCAAGCGGCTATTGAGCTTCCTCTTACAGCCATAATACATATGCCTGCAGTGATTATGATTGATCCGACCTTTGAGCAGACGAGCACTACGCTCATAGGAACCCCATTGAATGACGGTAATCTCAGTATGGCGTGTGCCCCATGTTCTCATGTAGTGCAGTGACGGCTTGTAAATATCGATCGTATTCGTAGCTGCGAGCGATGACCCATAATCATCCACCACGTAGATATGAGGTTGGCCCTTGATTCGGAACTTGGTTCCCAGAGGGTAAACAGACCAGTCAGCCGCTGCACTGCGCACACTACCATACTTGAGTCTACTACCACTTGCATTGATCATACCATAGGCACCAGGCTCATTCTCCATATGCGAGTAGGATGTCGTCCGCACATAGCGCGTTCTGTTTGAGTGGCTCGTGTAAGTCGGCATGCCATGTTTATCCTTAGGAAGATCACTTGCCTTGCTGATCGTGCTTGCAGAGGCAGGCTCAGGCAAAAAGTTCTTCGAGGATGGTGAATTCCCTCCCACAAAGGCCAATGTACGGGTTTTCACCGCAACAACAGATTCCGAAAGGTTCGTTGTAAGGCTGTTGGAGCAGGAGCAAAAAGCACCCAGAGAGAACAGTGAAAGGGCTGTAAATAAAGTTTTGGAGAGCATAGTAAAGTGAGGGGTAATAGTAGGCAAAGTGACAACCAAAGCTCAATGAGCTTAGAAAAGCGGTATATAAAAATACTGAAAGAATGGCAATACTTTTCCGTAAGGGGGCGATTTCGCCCGCTAGCATACGCTCCGCTGCTAATATTCCATAAATGCCAGCATTTCAAGTTGTGCCATGCATACTCTATGCCATATTGCGTCGCACCCAACGCACACCCTTTTCCCAGATGCAAAAAAAAGTTCTTATTATCGGAGCCGGTCCTGGAGGACTCACCAGCGGCATGATGCTGGCACACCGTGGTTATGATGTGACCATCATTGAAAAAGCAGCAACGATTGGAGGCCGTAATGCTGCGATTCAGGCTGGCGATTACACCTTTGACACCGGCCCTACCTTCCTGCACCAGAAATTCACTCTCGATGAAGTATTTGGTGAGACCGGCCGCAAGCCAGAAGATTACATGGAGTTTGTCAAACTTGACCCCATGACCACCCTCACCTGGGGCGATGTCTCCCTGGAGACCAGCTTTAACCAAGAAACGATGGCTCGCAACATCGAGGCGGCCTTCCCTGGCGAGTCAGCGAATTACCAGCGCTTCATGGACGACCACGCTGAAAAGCTGCGCACCATTTTCCCCTGCTTGCTGAATTCCTATCACAAGCTCACAAGCTATTTCAAGCCGCACATGCTCAAGGCCCTGCCCTATGTGGCCACACGCAAATCCGTCATGGATGTGCTCAGCGAATACTTCACCGACGAGCGCCTAAAGCTAGCCTTCACCTTCCAAGCTAAGTATCTAGGCATGTCTCCCTGGAACTGCCCCGCCCTCTTCAGCATTCTTTCCTACATCGAATACGCACACGGCATCTACCACGTCCAAGGTGGACTTTCCAACATCTCAGCCGGCATGGCTAAGGTATTCGAGGAAGAAGGCGGCAAGTTCATGCTCAACACCGAGGTCAAGGAAATCCAATACACCGGTAAGGAAGCATCAAGCGTCATACTCTCTGACGGACAAACTCTCCACTGTGACAAACTCATCGTCAATGCCGACTACGCTCACGCCCGTTCAACTATCTTTGGCGAGAAGAACGAAAGCCGAGAGTCACTACTAAAGAAAAAGTATTCCTGTTCTACCTTCATGCTCTATCTCGGGCTCGATAAGATCTACGAAGAAGAGCCTCACCACCACGTGCTCTTCGCTGAGGACTACCACCAAAACTTGCGCGACATTCAGGACGAGAAGGTCATCTCCAAGGACATGTCCATCTACATCAGGAACTCAAGTGTCACTGACCCCACCGTGGCACCTCCCGGGCACTCCCAAATTTACATCCTCGTTCCCACCATCAACACCCGCAACAACAACCCATGGGAGGAAGATCACCAAGCCTACCGAGATAAGATACTCGATCGCATCATCGAGCACACAGGCATGAAGGACCTTAAGGAGCACATCGTCGAAGAACGATGCATCACGCCAAAAGGATGGGAAGACGGAAACATCTTCATCGGTGCTACCTTCAACCTGGCGCACACCATGGATCAAATGCTCTATCTTCGCCCTCAGAACAAGCTCAAGGGCTTTGAGAACATTTACCTCGTCGGTGGCGGCACTCACCCCGGCAGCGGCCTACCCACCATTTACGAAAGTGCCCGTATATCAGCAAACCTCATTTGCGAATCATACGGTAAAGATCGTCAACGCATCGACTACGCAACAGAATTACTCAGCGCAGGCGTATAATCATCAGAACTCGTAATGAGACGCTCTATTGCAACCGCTTTTTTATTGGTATTCTGCCTGATAGAAAACAGCTACAGCAATGATCAAAACGTCGCGGCCAAGGCCAAGGCGAACAATAAAATCTATCACCAGTGGCACAACATTTGCCTCAACGGTGACACCGACCAGATCGACGCACAAATCAAACGCTTTGAGGCTAGACTCAAAACCAACCCTAACGACCAGCTGGCGCGTGTATACTTGGGAAGTGCCAATGCCCTCCGTGCCAAAGCCAGCTTCTGGGTACTCACCAAGCTGAAGTATGTCAAAGAAGGCCAACGGCTCATGGATGAAGCTGTTCAAAAAGCACCCACACAACCACGGGTGCGTTTGATACGAGCCGCCGCATCCTACAAAGTACCCAAGCAGTTTGGCCGCCGAAAAATCGCCATTGCTGACTTTGAAAAGCTCATGCCCATCGCCGCCGACGGCCCCTCAAACCTCACTGATAATGAACGTCAGGTTATCCTCTACTATGCGTGGCTCACCTTTAAAGACGATAAACACCCTCAAGCAGACAAGGCCAAAGCACTCTGCCACGCTATTGCACCAAACTCAAAATACGGCAAACTCACCACACCATGATTTATCAACTCAAAAGAGAGCAGCACATCAACTGTAGCTTAAGCGATGCATGGGCATTTTTCTCCACCCCCAGAAACCTTGACAAACTAACACCTGATTCGGTTGGTTTCAAAATCACCCACTGCAGCTCAGAGACCGCACATGAAGGTCAGATGATAGGCTACAAAGTCAAAGTAGCTCCCTTCATCTGGGTCACATGGCTCACAGAAATCACCAAGGTCAACGACATGCACTCCTTTGTCGATGACCAACGCATAGGACCTTACAAAGTCTGGCATCACACCCACCGCTTTGTAGAACAAGACGGCGGCGTCTTGATGACCGATGAAGTCACCTACGTGATGCCCTTCGGCATTATCGGCACCATCGTTCACGGCCTCTTTGTTAAAAACAAACTTCGCCACATTTTCGACGAGCGTAAGCGCCTCTGCGAGCAGTATTTTAGCGCAGAAAACGCTTCAGCCAATTGATCTTATCTCCATAAGGAGGCAGTAGCTCAAACATGTCAGGCCCCCAAGTCGGCTTGGTGACCACGGCACGTTCATAGCTGAACGCCTG
>DBBL01000188.1 GCA_002292185.1 Akkermansiaceae bacterium UBA985
TGAGATAGGCTCCGGCTTTCAAGGCACCCAGCTAACAGGTGCTGAACACAATGATTCGTTTTACATGGACGGTGACACCGTCCGCACCAGCACCAACCATTCCGGCGGTGTTCAAGGAGGCATCAGCAATGGCGAACACATTATTTTCCGCACAGCATTCAAGCCCACAGCCACGATCATGAAGGAGCAGAAAACGGTCACCACAGACAGTGAAGATACCGAGCTCAAAGGCAGAGGTCGCCACGATGCATGCGTGCTACCTCGCGCCGTTCCTATTGTCGAGGCCATGACCGCGTTGGTTCTTTGTGATCATGCGCTGCAGCATATTGCGCAGTGCGGCACCAAGTAATTCAGTCCTCTCGCTAATGAATTTATCAGGCATTAGCTCATTTGGCATTATTGGAATCATTCTCTTCGTATTCGCTGCTACTGGCTTTTTCAGAGGCTTCATACGCACCACACTTGGCATCACCTGCCTAGCCATCTCAGGTTATTGCGCGTATTGGATGCACCAGAATGTGTATCAGCTCATTACACCGTGGATGAGCAATCCTCAGCCATGGTTATGCGGGATCATCGCTATTGGCGCAGGTTTAGCGGCGTTCATCATCTCTCGCTATGTTTTTCATTTTGTCATTGATCCATTTAATGTCTCAAAAACAGGTCAGCGCATCGGCTTTGGTTTTCCGGCAGCCCTGATCACCTTGGCTGCCAGCTCCGTTTTCATATGGCTGTCTCTGGCTGGTGTTCGCTATCTGGGATCTGCTGCAGAGTTACAGCAAACTCGATTCCAAATCGGTAATGATGATGAGCACTATGATACATGGAGCATTGCCAATCAGCACATCATCCCGCATTTCATTAGCGCAAAAAAATGGCTTAACAGCACTTCACTAGGTAGTTGGCATTCAGGGACCGACCTATTCCATCCGGCTGGCAAAGTCCAACTTTGCCAACTGCTTATCCACTACCATCATGAACCCTCACGCCTCGCCATGCTCAAGGATGCAGGCTTCAGCGAACTCGTTAATGAAACGACTTTTCTTGAGCTAGCGCATAACGAAGAAATCAAGAAGGTATCGGCATCAGATCACCCCGTCGGCCTGCTTTCCTCGGGACACGTAAAAACTGCGCTCGCCAATAAAGAGCTATCACAAAAGCTGCTCAAATTGGGCTCTGAAGATTTTGATGCGCTCTCATCTCAGTAGCCAACACAGCTAGCTTAGTACACACAAAAAGCACAGCGACCAGCACCGTGCTTTGAGTATTGTTGAGAGAATTTCAGCCGCCGACTATTCTGCCCCGAGTAATTCTGCGAGCTTAGCTCGTGATACAGGCTCTTTGATATCTTGCCATTGAACACGGAATTTAGCGACATCCTCTGCAGTGACTGCAGCTGCTGTGTTGCCAAAAGATTGACGAACATAGCTCATCACATCTGCGAGTTTCTGATCATCAGGGTAGGCCATTTCTAGCGAAGCCATCATTCCCATGTATTCTGCACCTTCTTTTTTGATGCCCTTAAGAATGACAAGAGCTAAAAGAGAGGGATCCCCTGTTACAATCTTTGAACCCACAAGAGAGGGGGCCATCATTTTATCCCCTAAAGGAAGCCCTTGGCCATCTGCATTATGGCAAGCACTGCATATCATGTATGCCATTTTACCAGCTGCCTCGTCTGCTTGAGCAGTGAAGGACAGGAGGCTGGCGATTGTGGGGACGAGGAGTAATTTAAGCTTCATAATCTTTTCTGTATCGTAGTTGTGGGTGATTCTATTGATTTATCGACGATCAATGGAAATGACGTTGGGAATATTGCATAGGACTCATTGAAATCCAGTCCAATTCGCTGAATTTTATCAGCTAGCTCTCTTGCGCAGACACATTATCGAGAAATCCTGCACTTGATGAGTAGATTTAAGCAATCTAGCGCATTCAAACGTTGATGTTGGGGCACTATTTCGCATAGATTTTTGCGGGGTCGCAATATGATCTCACTACGACCATGCCCATTTCAGATTATATCGTCACTATTGGACTCGAGGTTCATTGCCAAATCAAGTCAAAGAGTAAAATGTTCTGTGGCTGTGCAACGAGCTTTGGCGAAGAGCCCAATAGTAATATCTGTCCTGTCTGTCTGGGATTACCGGGTGCCTTGCCGGTGCTAAACAAACATGCCATTGAGCAAACGATCCTTGCAGGAATGATGCTGGAATGCAGCACACCAGAAATCTCAAAGTGGGACCGGAAAAATTACTTTTATCCGGACATGCCTAAAAACTTTCAACTCACTCAGTTTGATCTTCCTCTTTGCATCGGTGGAGGAGTGCCACTCTACGATTTAGCCTACCCAAAAGAAATTCAAAACGAGATCCCCTCACCCGGCAAGGTTGTCAAACTCACTCGTATTCACCTTGAAGAAGACGTCGCCAAGTCAACGCACCACAGCAACAACTCCACCATTGATTTTAACCGTGCGGGCACTCCTCTCATGGAGATTGTTTCCGATCCCGATATCGAGACTCCGGAGCAAGCATACGCCTACCTGAAATCACTCCAACAAATTCTTGTCTATGGCGGCATTTCAGATGCCGACATGGAAAAAGGCCAGATGCGCTGCGATGTGAATGTCTCTCTGCGCCCACACGGACAAGCAGATCTCGGTGAAAAAGTAGAACTCAAAAACCTCAATTCAATTTCAGCAGTTCGAAGCTCCCTCTACTACGAAATCCAACGACAGGCCGAGGAGCTCGACGCCGGCATCGCCCAAATTCAATCAACGCGCCGTTGGGACGCTGATATCGGTGAAACCCAGATGATGCGCACCAAGGAAGACGCTCACGACTACCGCTATTTCCCTGAACCTGACCTACTACCCATCAAAACGGCTCAACTTGTTGAGAAAATGCGCTCCCATGTGCCAGAACTACCCCATCACAAGCGTGCGCGCTTTGAGCAGGATTTTGGTCTCAGCCCCTATGACGCTGATGTGCTGACAAGTGACCAACACCTTGCCGACTATTTTGAAGAAGCCGCCAAAGAACCTAAGCTAGGAAAAAAAGTAGCTAACTGGATTACCAATAGCGTTCTGGCCAAGCTCAACGAAGACAACATCTCCATTCAGGAATGCCCCCTACCCGCGGGACATATCCTTGAGCTCGCCAAACTCGTTGAGGCAGGTGCTGTTTCCAACAATCAGGCACGGGACGTGTTCGCCGAACTGTGGAAAAACCCAAGCATCAGCCCCGCAGAGCAGTCCAAGGCTATGGGTTTTGAACCTGCTGACACGGGTGCGATTGAATCGATTATCGATGAAGTGATTACTCTCAACCCCGATAAAGTGGCCGAGATTCAAGCGGGCAACGAAAAACTCCTGAACTTCCTCACAGGCCAGGTGATGAAGGCTTCCAAGGGCAAGGCGAACCCAAAAATGGTGACGGACTGCCTGAAAGGTAAAATTCTATGAAATACTTCTATCTCTTTCTCTGCTGCCCGCTGCTGATTTCAGCAAGTCAGGCAGGCGTGTATGGTGAGCTCGAGTTTGGAGACAGCCGTGAAACGGTCACTAAGAAACTGAGTCAAAGCCCGCTGGTTGAACAAACCATCGACAACACCTACACTGCAAGAACAGGCCTGAATGGCATTTTCAAATGCAAAGGCAAGATTTCAGAGCTAACATTCCATCTCTATTTCAACTGGGATGAACAAGGCGGTCTCAATGAGATTACTTTGCGATCTGAAGGGCTCGATGTGGACCTCTACAAAACACGGCTTCAGCGCGCATGGAGTGATGCCGAATCGTTATTTTCGCAAGTGTATGAAGCTCCCGCACAACAAGCGACTTATCCTGCCCTGAGCTCATTTAAAGAGCACAAGATGATGATTTCACATGTATGGGGAAATAAGGGCAAAGAGACGATTTTGATGGGAACAGGCATCGATAAAAACCAGTGCTTCCTCTTCATTCGTTATGTCAGAGCGCAAGTTGAACTGCAGCGCGAAGAATAGCGCACTTGGATTAGCAGCTAAGAGCCCAGTGGCAGCAGCTCATTGTATCGCTCGACTGCAAGCGCCTCACCAGTCTCTTCATCGACATCTAAGAGGAGACCACAAAGTCTGACCTGCCCTTTAGCCACAGGAAAACGGGTCGGCATGCCCGTTTTGAAACGCCATACCACGGATTCAACGCTGCGACCAAGAACCGACCTCTCAGGGCCACACATGCCAGCATCTGTAATATGAGCGGTTCCCTGCTCTAAAATACGCTCATCAGCAGTCTGCACGTGCGTATGCGTTCCCGCGACAGCAGACACCTTACCATCGAGGTGGTAACCCATCGCAATGGACTCGCTAGTGGTCTCTGCATGAAAATCGACAAAAATCACCTGCACTCCCTCTTCCTCGCGAAGACGCTGCGCCTCTTTTTCAATGCAGATAAAGGGGTTTTCGAGTGGCGGATTCATAAAAGTGCGCCCCTGACCATTGATCACTCCGACCTTTCCTTTTTTGGTCTCCAGCACCACACTACCGTTGCCCGGAGTTCCTTCGGTGTAATTAATCGGGCGCAATAGGCGAGGTTCGGTGGGAAGATAATCGACTATTTCCTTCTGATCCCATATATGATCTCCTGACGTTAGCACAGCAACACCACAACGAAGTAAATCAATAGATATCTTAGGAGTAATGCCCCTACCAGCAGCCGAGTTCTCCCCATTTGCGATAACAAAATCGATTTCCCTCTCCCGCTTAAGCGCAGGCAAACGGCTAATCACGGCCTTGCGCCCAGGTTCACCCACAATATCTCCTAAAAAAAGAATACGAATCACGACAACAGTGAATCACACTCTCCGACATCAGCCAACCACTAAGCCTCAATCTCAACTTTTTTAATATCTATTATGCTGGCACCCAACCACAGCAGAAAGCTCTACCCTATCATCGGACTACTCCTCGTGCTACTCATTGTAGCGGGAGGGTATATTGTGCTGCTTGAAATGCAGCGCAAAGCAGCCACCTCAGCGCAGCAAAAAGAGGAACCATTGATAACCACCCCGCCTGAGAGCCAAGAAGCTACCTTAGCCGATCTTGGTGAGCAGCCAGACTGGACCACACTTGATCTCTGGCAAGACACTATTACCCATGACGACTTTTAT
>DBBL01000082.1:0-4308 GCA_002292185.1 Akkermansiaceae bacterium UBA985
ATCCAGGTTTTTGTGAGCTCAGATTCTACGCTCTCTCAGATCCTACGTTCTCTCAGATCCTACGCTCTGGATCCTTGAGTCCTAAAAACTGCTTGTAGAGAATCTCTACCTTATTCCTCGCCCAATCGGTTTTCCTGAGGAACTTCAGGCTGGATTTGATCGAGGGGTCATTACTGAAGCAATTGATCTTGATGCGGAAGGCGAGGTCGTCCCAGCCGTATTCCTTAACAAGCTCGTTGAGCATTCGTTCCAGAGTGATGCCGTGCAGGGGGTCGTTGCTCATGAGAGTTTCTTAGCAGTGATGGGCTGGAATTCAAATGGCAAACATCAGCCGACACAACCCGCGCTGTTACCAATTATCCCGGAGCATGATCCACTGCGTCCTTTGTGGATGGCATCTCCCATAGAGAATTTCCGCACCTAGCGCGTGAAATTCATTGTGAGGGTTGGGTATCTCCATGCCGTATCTCGTTGCCATCCAGCCTTCCTGGATCGAGCGGGTGACGAATGCTAGATTGTCTATCTTTTTGCGCCTGAAGCTTTTCAGTAATACGATTTTTTCTCTCGGTGCTAGGGTCACATACATCCAAATCAGCTGGTATCTAGAAGCTCGAATATAGGTTCTGAGCTGGCAGATGTAATTGAACTCACGCCTGCTTGAGTGCTTTGGGAAATTCTGCATGTGGAGCTGGTATAGCTCACGATCCTGCCTGGACATCGGAATGCGCCGCCCCCTGGATGAGGGGTGATCATTGTGGATCATTGCTTGAACGTCGGCAGTCATGGAAAAGATGATTAACACTATAGACTGGGCCTCAAATTCAGCAATGATAAAGATGTCTTAAATACAAGCTGGCAGCACATCCCGATGTAAAACCTTGTTTTTACAGGTTGTTATTGGGGTGGGGAGGTGAGAGGCTTCGGCATCGACCTCACTCTTATCTGGATATCTTCGATTTCCTTCATCCTCTTTGGATGCGGGTGCTTCGTGTCGCGCGCCATGCGCAAGGAATACGACCGTTACGGGCTGGAAAAATTCAGAAGCCTCGTGGGTATCTTGCAGGTATTAGGTGCAATCGGACTTCTCGTTGGTTTGCACACATCCTGGATTGGCCAGTTCTCAGCAGCTGGCCTTGCGCTGATGATGCTCTGTGGCGTCGGCGTCAGGATCAAGATCAAGGATACCGTTATCCAGACGATACCGGCATTCGCCTATATGGTGCTTAATGCCTACCTGGCATTCGCTGGCTACTAAGGCTGTGTAAAGAACACGGAAAAAACGATGATGAGGATAGCAATATCCATCATCAGTATAGCGGGAATCGATTTTGTGAAGGGGTCTTTCACTTTCAAATGCATCACAAAGGCTCCGGCCATCAGCACGATGAGCACAGCGGCAGCCGGGATAACCAGAGCTGGTATCCAAAGGCCTGCAATCATGGCGAGCGCGATGATCACCTTGAGGCCACCCACCACATACATCATGGAAGCAGGTAAGCCGTATGTTGAAAATTCCTCGCGCATGGAGGAGGCTTCACCACCTCTGTAAGGGGTCGATTTTCCTGCACGCAGCAGCCAGACATTGAGTAGCCCGAGGGCAACGATCACTTGAAGAGCCTGTATCAGAATTTCCATGGCCCAGTTCATAGCCTAGAATTGGGAATAATACAAACAACTCGTTGAAACATCTTGGAGTAAGGGTTTTGAAAGGCTGTATTGAGCTGAGTGTAGCTCCTCATATCATCTTTATATCCGGCCTCGACATCTTCACCGTGAAATTGAATATTGCATCAGCTGCCTATGTATACGCCGTCACCATCCCGCTATGACTCCATGCCCTATAACAAGTGTGGTAAGTGGGGCCTCAAGCTGCCCGCTATCTCTTTGGGGTTCTGGCATAACTTTGGTGATGGTGATGACCTCGATGAAGGTCGCCGGATCATGCACCGTGCCTTTGATCGCGGCATTACCCACTTTGACTTCGCCAACAACTACGGGCCACCTTACGGCTCCGCGGAGCGCAACTGTGGCAACATCCTCAAGCAAGATTTTGCTACTCACCGTGATGAGCTACTCATCGCCACCAAAGCGGGTCACGATATGTGGTCCGGGCCCTACGGTGAATGGGGCTCCCGCAAGCACCTGCTCTCCTCACTGGACCAATCGCTCGCCCGGCTGCAGCTCGACTACGTTGATATCTTCTACTCCCACCGCCCCGATCCCGATACTCCGCTCGAGGAAACCATGGGTGCGCTTGCCACCGCGGTGAAAAGCGGCAAGGCCCTTTACGCGGGCATCAGTAAATACCCACTGCCCATGCTCAAGGAGGCTGTTGCCATGCTCAAGGACATGGGGGTGTTCACACTCATTTACCAACCGCCTTATAATCTACTCAGTCGTGGTGTTGAAACGGCGGGCATCCTCGATTTTCTAAAAGAAGAAGGCATCGGTTGTGTTGTGTTTTCACCCCTTGCTCAGGGCATGCTGACGGAGAAATACCTCACCGGGATTCCGCAAGGTTCGCGCGCGGCACGGAGTGAGGGCTTTCTGAGTGCTGAGCAGGTCGAGGAGTTCCGCCCTCAAATTCAAGGCCTGCACGGCATCTCTCAGGCACGTGGAGAATCACTCCAGCATCTGGCACTCAACTGGACCCGTCATCATGCTGCGGTCACTTCGACCCTTGTCGGAGCACGCAGTGTCAGCCAGCTCGATGACTTGCTTGATTCACTACAGTCTGATCCCATTACTGATGCTCAGCTGAAGGCGATCAATGAGATCGCACCAGCCACTGATAGGGGTGAATGAGCTGGGGCAGGGTGCTGGTGCGTAAGAGGGCCTAGGCTTGCTGGATCTTCTATAGCTCCTAGATCTCCTGGAGTTGAGCAGTCCACTTCTCGAGCTGCTCTGGATGAGGATTACCTACGAGGGTGCCAACGAGTGAACCGACCACAGCACCGCGGTGGCAGTTGTCACCACCGACAAGGGCATTGGCTGTGATGGCGGCATCAAAGTCATCGTGATACTTCCACGCGAGGTAGAGTGCGGCGGGGAAGGCGTGATCAATGTAGCATGCTGGGCTGAGCTTGCTGCCGATGATGACGCGGTCGTCTTGTCGAGTCCATGCGGTGGCTCTTTTGGTGGAGAACCAGTCTCCAGCGGAGTGCATCACGGCTTCACGCAGTGGGATATCCTCGGAGAGATCAAGTAGCAGGCGCGTGAGGCAGTCTGAGGCTCGTAAGACATTGCTGTGTCTGTGAGTCAGGGTGATGTGGCTCTTGACGGTTTGCCTGATTTCTTCTCTGTCTAGGCAGCGGTCTTGCCCCTCGCTGGTAAGAGCAGCTACCAGAGCTGGCACGGTCGCAAGGCCTCCAATGTGCTCATCCTTGATGCCGCACTTCCTGATGTCTTTGCCCTGTGCATAGCGGGTAAAGAAGCCTCGGTGGTATTCTTCAAGGTAGGTGTCGCGGTGCCAGCCTGGGGTGAGCATTTTCTCGATGTAGAGATTGAGCCATGCTTCCTCAGAGTAGTGGCCAGCCTCGGTGACTTGATGGTAGAGAAGTCTGGCGAGCTTGAAGTTTGCGGTGTTTTCTCCAGCGGCAAGGTTCTGGTGGTAGTGAACATTGCGTTGGCCCCAGAAGGGTGCCTGGTCATGTAGGATTTCACCCTTTTCATTGAGCGCAGTATACTCTGAGCGCCAAAGGATGCTATCAGGGTGGTGCGGAAGTGGAGCGTTGAATGTATTGGGCTTGTCGGGATTGCTGAGATCCGGGTAGTCACGATCAAGTGCCTCACGATTGTAATACCAGTGCGCTGGCATGCAGAGTGCATCGGCGATGAGTGAGCCGTGGTATGCGGGTGTCAGGGAGAGTGGCATTACTAGTTCTTCTTGAGTGGGTGAATCTTGACGTGCGCTGTCTCAGCAATAAGAGAAGAAACGGGAGGTGTGTTAGGTTCCTCAAATCCGCAGAGAGAAAACATTCTGGTGGAATAGTCGGTGATGTTGACCTCTTGAAATTGGTAGGGGGAGTGGTGAACGAGTCCGCTGTAGATGGAGCCGCTGCGACCAACACTAAAAAGCCGGTAACGCTCAAGCAGGAAGAACTCGAGGCTGCCGACTTCCGCCGCCTCTGAGTGGCTGAGCTCGGCGGGGGAACGATAGATCTGGGATTGCTCGCAGCCTTTGCGTCTTGAAATGTAATTGAGTGTGCCCTCGTGCTGATAGGACTCCATGGACGCATGCTGGTAGGGCAGGTGGAAGAGGCCGCGGGCGAGCTTGACCGCGAGCCATTGATTGCAATCCAGTGAGAA
>DBBL01000082.1:4405-18162 GCA_002292185.1 Akkermansiaceae bacterium UBA985
ACAACGCCTAAGTAGGCCTTGCCGTCATAGGTATCGACGGTGAGTCCGGGGGGGAGTTGCTCTTGGATGATCGCAGGGTCCATCTCCCAGTGCAGAAACAGCAAGTGAGACCATTCCTGCTTCATCACCACGGGTGAGTCTGGCTGGACTCTCTGAGCGAGTCGCTGCGCGTCGGTGGGTGTCATCATGGCGGTTTGGAATCCGGATTTGTAGCAGCCTTCAGGGAGTTTCAGGAGCCTTGGCATAAGGAAGACGCGCGTGCTCTGAAATGGTGAAGTAGGTATCGAGTGCGGTAGAGGCCAGAGAGTCATGCTCGCTGATGGAGATAGTGCCGTCCTTGGCGTAGGACTCATCTGGTATGTCGGCGAGCTGGACCTCACCGATGATGAGCTTGGTGCCATTGGCGGGAATATCGATGATGTCTGCTAAGGTGAGCGCGTAGCGGATCGGGCATTCTTTGACAAAGGGCGCGGTGATGCCCTCATGGATGAGCTCAGTGAGGCCTGTAGCATCAAATTCTGAAACATCGGTAGGATAGCGCGCCGAGCACTGGTGGGCCTGCTCGACTGTCTGGGAGGTGACGTGATTCAAGGTCCAGGACTTGGTATCGAGAATGTTCTGCAGTGTGTTGCGCTCAACGACGTCAGGGCGGGTGACCATACCGATAAGAAGCGGATAGGAGCCGAGGTGTGTGATGCTAGAGAAAGGAGCGAGGTTAGTAACGCCTGCCAGCGAGCGCGTGCCAACGAGGCAGATCGGCTTGGGGCCAGGTAAGGTGGTGGCAAACTGGACCCTCTCCAGTTTCTCCATGTTGGCCATATCGGCAGCAGTAATAATCACGTCTCAAGATTACCAAGATATCCGAGTCCGCAAATACTTTATTGAACTCTTTGCAGTGCCGCTACTTGCTCATGGTCTTTGGGTGGAGCGCGAGCCGTTGGCCTGTGGAAGCCGAGCTCTATAGGCGAGAATGCGAAACGAGCCGGTCATTTCTCTGGAAAATATTAGCTCGATAGGCGTTCACCTTGAATGAACCTTAGCTAGGAATATAGCCGCGAGGTTGGTTATTGATAAACCTTTATCACAGCCGTGGCAGAGCATCCATGGCACCCTTTTTGGTGAAGGCGTTCATTCTGGCGTCACTTGCTGTGGAGGCGATGATTTCGCCCTTAAAGAGCACAACCGCGGCGTAACCGCGATAGGATGCGTAGCCTGTCGTGAATGATTCCTGAGACTCGTAACGGTCACTGGGAAGGATCTTGACGGTATTAGTCTTTCTCATGACAGAGACGTATTCGGGATCGGTGTCTGTTTTGCCAATGAAGCAGAAATCGAAGGTGATTTCCGTGGGAAACGAGCTCCTGTTTTCAAAGCTAACTATCTGAACGTATTTTCCACCGCTCTTTCTCGACGGGTTTGATTTTCGCTTGATGTCCGCCGAGATATTGGGCTGACGATCGGCGGATCCCGGGTCTGCCTTTCTGAGTTCGTTCCAGCGGGCCTCGTGTTCGGCTTTAGTCCGTTGAAAGCGATAAGTAGGTCCATCTGGTATGCGATATTTGGGGGCAAGAACCCTGCTCCAGGGAAGCGGTTTTGGTCGCTTGGCTGCTTCGGCTTTCCGCTTGGCTTCTTGTTCGATGCTTGTTTGCTTTGACGTCGCATATGAACGAAGCTTTTTTCCATATGTAATCGTGCGAGTGTCGAATTTGGAGGGGTCATCGGTGACGCGCTGCTTAGTGGGTGAGGTCAGCTCCACATTGCAAAACGAACGGGAAAACGTGGGCACGTGCTGAACCGGAATTATATACTGAAACACGACCTCCTTGCCCTGGTCCGCGCCATCACTGATGGTTCTTCTGAATACTCCTTCGCTATTGAACAATCCGAGATAGTGGGCCTCCCGCCAGGCATCATAGATCGCAGTTCTTGCTAGCTCAGCATACTTGTAATCTACATCGCTGCGCATCGCGTATGCTCGCTTGAGTAGGTCTTTGGGTGGGGGGCCTGCGCTGCGGGATGATTGCTCGAGAGTATTCAAGATGCCAACGAGCCGCCCCGCGACCTCAGAGAGGTGGCTTGCATCGACGCTCTGGTCCATTTTTCCGGGCTGGAGCATTTTTGACAAGTTTGTAGCTTTTACATCCCTTTTCTGTTGGGCCTCTACAATGGGAGCAAGCGCCATGAGAGTGGTGATTACGAGCGTGCAATAAACATTCATCAAGGCCTCCTTCTTAAAGAGGACCACGGAAGCTGTCCATTGGGAAATTTCTGAGAGGCCAGCGGGTAAAGAAGAAGCGTTGCTCTCGCTTGCTATATGGCTTGCCTTATCTGCCGAGGCTGAAGAGGTCATGACCTTTATGCTCCTATCGATGCCAACAGCGCCGCTGCCGTCTGATTGCCAGAAATGATCGCTCCCTCGATCGAAGCACTAGTGGTGTGGTCACCACAGATCATGATGTCGTCGATTTTGAGGAAGCCTTTTGGCGCTTCAGTATGATTTCCTGTGTCTGCCTCTGTGTCGTTCTGTTGATTTTCCTCAGGAGCTTGCTCAGGTAGGGCATGTTTGATGATGTCCGTTCTGAGGTGCTGCCAGCCATCGACCTGCTCACCGAACCATGCTGCCAGTTCCTTTTTCACCTCAGTGGGAATGTGCTCGTCTCTGTGCAGTCCGAGCAGAGATACAGAAATCAGTGACTTGCCCTCAGGCGCGTAGAGTGGGCTGACATCAGAGGGAACACAGACATTGTTCACCAGGCCCTTGCTGCTGCCATTGAGCGCGATGATCGCCTCCTTGAGCGGGGACTTATCCGCAGCGTAATAGACATTGGTAACGGAGCGCCATTCAGGGGCACGGCTGCTGAAGCTGGGAATGAACTCGCTCGTTTGTGACGCCTGAGTGGCAAGCACCACATGGCTGCCTTGTAGCACGCTGCCATTGGCAAGTGTCACTGATGAGCATGTCACGGAGGTAGCAGGGGAGTTGATCCGGATCGTCTCTGCGGGCAGTCTGCGGGCGAGTTGCAGCGGGATGCTGCCCATACCACGTGCGGGCAGGGTAGCACTACCTTGGCTAAACATCTTGAAGGTGAACTCAAACATGCGGCTAGAAGTGCGGAGCTCGGTTTCGAGGAAAATACCGCCATAAAAGCATCGGAAGAAGCCGTTGATCATTTTCTCACTGAAGCCAAATTCCCTCAGAAAACTCTCTGTTGATTGATCCTTATGATGGCGGATTTCTTCTTCAGAGCTGCCCAAGGTCTGGAACCTCAACAGCGCGACGCGCATCTTATCTGCCAGGCTACCAATCGAAGAAAGCGCACTGCCGATCAGGTAGCGGGGTCTTCTGAAAACATCCATGACACGCTTCAGGCCCTTGCCATCATAGACGATCGCACCTGGCTCAAAGGCCTGCAGCTCGAGTGCCTCTAGATCAAGCAGCTCGCCAGCCTGTGGGTATGCACTCAGATAGACCTGGAAACCACGATCTAAAAGAAAGCCATCCACTTGATCCGTGCGGACTCGGCCACCGACACCATCACTGGCCTCGATAACGTGCACAGGAATGCCCGCTTGATGCAGGCGCAAAGCACAGGTGAGACCACTGAGCCCAGCACCGACGATGAGCACTGGAAAAGAAGGGTGACTTTTCTGAATCATGTAGAGCACACTGATAGCCGATTAGCACGAGCTGTCAATGTGCATGAGGTGGACATATGTCAGCGCTGAATGCTTCCGTATTTTAGGTAGAACTGATTTTGGAATAGTTCCTGAGGATCGTACTTGCGTTTGAGTGTGAAAAACTCAGAGGCCTTTGGGTAGGCTCGGTGAAATTGCTTTTGCGTGGCATGCAGTCGGTAGGGTAGGTAGTAGCGGCCCTTGTTCTCAAGGGCAGCATCAATCAACTCGTGGGTAAGTGACTCCATGGCACGCTCTCCGGCATCCGTCCTTTGCTGAACGTAGAGCATGACAAAGGCGATCATCTGCTGGTCTGCGTAACGCAGGAAGGTATCTTCATCGCGCTCGACACTGCGCACGGTGACATTGAGTAAGTTGGGTTCGTGTTCCCTGAGAATATCGCGCATCGCACTGACAAATTTAGGCGCTCGGTGCCGCGGCACAAAGTACTCGTGCAGGATATCGGTGGTCTCGGTGCTGCGGTTCTCGAACACCTCCACGCCCTCGTTGAAGAGTTGGTTGCGTGAGATGTTCTTGTCTTTCAGGGTAGGTTGTAGCTTGGTCTCTGCATTCCAGCGCAGTTTCTTGCCGAAGTCGCTCTCTGCTGAGCCACGGAACACGCTGCGCCGTAGCTCGATCATGGTTGGCTCAGTGAGTTCCTCGGTTTGGCCGCCGGGCACAGAGTAAAAGGCATTGAGAATGACCTCTCCGAGTAAATCTTCAGGCACGATGCTCATGCGGGCGTAGACCATCTGTAGGCCCGGCTGGTTTTTGATCTTACTGTCAAAGGTCGCCATGGATTCGTCTGCGGGCACGATGTGCTGCTCAATCCTGTAGAGCTCGTTAGGCACCACACGGAGCTCCACATCCAGAATGATGCCAAACAAGCCGTAGCCTCCAAGTGCCAGTGAAAATAGCTCGCGGTTCTCTTCCCGGCTGCAGCGCTGAGTAGTGCCGTCTGCGAGCATGATCCGGAATGACTCAACACTCGAGGCGATGGGTGGGCGGCCGTATTGCCAGCCGTGGCAGTTGACACTGATTGAGCCGCCAACAGAGAAGGAGTCGTTGGACTGCATGATGGCCACTGATTTACCGAGCTTGTTGAGGTAAGGTAGGATGTCTGACCAAAGGGCACCGCTCTGCACCTTGAGGATATTACGCTCCGCATCCAGCTCCATGCCGTTCCAGGAATTGGTGTCGATGACGATGCCATCCGGATAGATGGTATGACCGCCCATGCTGTGTTTGGCCCCCGCGATGGAAATTTTCAAACGATTAGCCTGTGCCCGTTCGAGTAGCTCGGCAAGCTGTGCTTCAGTATCATCAGTGTCGACGGGGATATGCCAAACCTCGCTGACCCTTGTTTGGTTTAAGCGACTTGCATCGTCGACGTGGCCGGGTGGTAATCCGTCCCGTGTTTTATGCTTACCTGAGATAGTCTTACTCAGTTGGATCGCAGGATTGATCGAAAAGCCAGCCAACGCCAGTAGCGAAATCAAGATAATCGCTCGAATAATACGACGTCGTATGTGTTTCTTCATCGTGGTTGATGGGTTGGGGTTTGCTGACGCGCTCGGGCGCTTACTCATATAATGACCGATGAATACGGAATCTTTTTAAGTGACAATGAGTTAGCCTACATGATCGGTGCGCTGATGCCAGTATATTTAATGGGGGTTCTTGGTTGCTGGTCGTTTTACCTTCTCGCTTGCTGCTTTCCGCTTTCAGTATTCAGTATTCAGTATTGCCTATTCATAGCTCAGAGGTGAAAGTTCAGTTGTATTTTACCCGTATTTGATCCGCCTACTTCTGCTTTTTCTGCCTTCAAATCATATACCATGCGTCATTCATTCAGTTTTTTAGCCGTTCTTATCGGCGTCTTCGCCGCAGCATCTCTCCATGCCGCTCCATCTGAGGAGGTATCTGAGGAGCCATCTCAGGCACCACCTAATATCGTGCTCATCATTAGCGATGACCACGGCTTTCCCGACTACGGCTTCATGGGTCATCCTGACATTCAGACTCCGCATCTGGACCGCCTGGCCTCAGAAAGTCATGTCTACACCCGTGGCTATGTCAGCACGCCTCTCTGCTGCCCCTCGCTGACCACCATGCAGACCGGGCTCTACGCCTACCAGCATGGCTACACCGGCAATGATCCAGCAGAGGGTGGGGATCGTCAGCCATGGCTCGATCGCTACAAGACCACGCCACAATTACCACTGATGCTGCAAGAAAAAGGCTATCTCAGCCTACACACCGGCAAGTTCTGGCAAAAGGATCCTGCAATCGCCGGCTTCACCCACACCATGGGTGCGACGGGACGCCATGGCTCAAGCGAGTCACTAGGCATTGGCCGTAATGGTATGCAGCCCGTCTATGACTTTATTGATGAGGCTCAGGACAAGCAGAAGCCATTCCTCGTCTGGTATGCGCCGTTTCTGCCACACACACCGCATAATCCTCCCGAGCGCTTGCTGAGCAAATACCAGCACCTCGGACACAGTGCAAAGTATTATGCCATGGTCGAATGGCTTGATGAGACCTGTGGTGAACTGCTCGGCTACCTCAAGTCAAAGGGGCTCGAGGAGAACACCGTGGTGATGTTTGTTTCTGACAACGGCTGGCCTGGTAAAGATAAAGTGTATCCCTCTGAACTCGGCATGCGCACGCCCATCACCATCAAGTGGCCAGGCAAGGTAGAGCCGAAGATGGATGTATCCAACATGGCGAGTAACATTGACCTGGCGCCCACCATTCTGAGTATCGCAGGACTAGAGACACATCCGATGATGCCCGGTATTGATTTATTAGACTTCGATGTGGTCGAGAAGCGTAAGTATGTCTTCGGTGATAATTACCACCATGACATGGTTCAGGCAGATCGCCCCGAAGCATCACTACGAGCCCGCGTGCTGGTCAGTAAGCAGTGGAAGCTGATCGTCTGGCAAGAGAAGCAACCAGACCTTCGCAAGATACCATGGCAGACTAAGCCACCTGCCGATCAAGTGGAGCTCTTCAATCTTCAGCTCGACCCCTTCGAGCAAACTAACCTTGCCGCAGCTCGCCCCGACCTTGTCAAAGCACTCCGCGCTGAGCTCGACGCATGGTGGACGCCGAGGGAATAGTGAATTGAGAATAGTGAATGGCCGCTACGCGACAGTTGAAGTAGCACTGCGTGGCAGTTGAAGTTTAAGTTAACCGCCTAAGGTGGTGGGGTTCTTAGTTCCTCGTTCTTTGTTGGTGGCTATACCGATTATGCTTATGGCAGTGGCTCGATTTTGACCTCAGGGAGTTTGATGTCCTTGGGCAGCTCGGGGAAAAAAGCCCATAGCTGGTCGGGGTTTGTGTTTACAAAAGTACCATCAAGGTATTTCCATTCGCCCGTCTCACCCTTAGCTGCGATCATAAAGGAGGTGCTCGCTATTTTTTGGTCTTTTATAGTCATCACAGAGCTCATGGGCACAAAGCAAACGATCTCATCACCCGCTTTGTAAAATTGACTTGGTTGCTCAACCTTCAGCTCGCCAATCTTGATGCCCATCTCCATGATTTGCTTAACCCCTTGTGCTGTCGTTTTCTCGAAGTTTTCTTGGCCGCCGACAAGGTTGTGAATGACTGGGTGTGTGTTCTTGATGAGTAGCTCACTATTCCCGTCGTTGAAGGCCGTCATCATTTCCTGCACTTCCGTAACAACGGCCTTGCTTTCCGATGCGGGTAGATCTTCTTGAGCGTTTAAGCTTGTGGTGAAAAACAGGAGTGCGAGGAGAGTAAGTAGATGTTTCATGTGTCGGCTGATTGATGGGCTGATTGATTTAGATATATCCAGTTTAGTAAGACGAAGGGGCTAGTCTAGGTTTCGGCTGAAGAGTGTCAAAATATTTTTCATGATTGGGTTTTTCTGCTCATTAAGGCTAACTCCAGGCCATGAGCATTCAGCGACAAGAGACCAAGCAACGTATGAGCCGCATCGTCATTCACAATGACACCGTTTATTTATGCGGGCAGGTTGGTAAAGACGCCAATCAAGGCATCACAGAGCAGACGGCAACAATGCTTGAGAAGGTCGATGAGCTACTCCTTCAGGCAGGGTCAGATCGTCAGCACATGCTCTCAGCCACCGTCTACGTGCGTGACATAAAGGACTTTGCCGCCATGAATGAGGTGTGGGACGCGTGGGTGCCAGAAGGGCATGCCCCAGCGCGGGCCTGTGTGGAAGCGCGCATGGCACGGCCTGAGCTCCTTGTGGAGATCTCCGTGGTAGCGGCGCTTAAGGGGTAGGGGCTAGGCAGGGCGTGTATTCAGCATAGTGGATGAGGCTGCTGGGGGTAATCAGCCTCATCCTAGCTAATGGGCTCACTAGGTAATTACCAAACTGATCGCCGTGGTGATTAACCAGGCAAATACCAGCCAGCAAATTAAGTTCAGAGCTAAAGTCGTTAATAGATAGACCCATGTCGAATCTAGGAATTGATTAGTTGGTTGTCCCTGCTTGTTTCCCTCAGTCCAAGGTTCAACTTCATCTGTTGTTTGCTGAGCTTTCATGGTGTTTCATGTAGTTTCTTACTACACCTAACATTTACAGAGAAATAGAAGCGGCTACTTCGCAGATCTTGCTCATTTATGTGCACTACTTGTTTGAGCTCTCAGTTCGAGGGCTTCTTTTGATCTGACTTCTGCTTTGGCGTTAGTAGAGGCCGCATTAGTAGAGGCCGTAGCACCACTGGGGTTTGCTCGTGGTCTAGCAGCACCCATGGATATTTATCCTTACCAAAGTGCCCCCACCAAAGGCGTCCGCCTCTGCGCCACGGGTCAAGAATCAGACCCTGCTCGAAGGGCAAGTCCTCCGCGGTGACAACGATCGCATTGTGCTCGAAGTAGTTGCCGCGGTTTGAGGTGGCGAGCCATAGTTTGAGCGTTTTTGATTGCAGCTTAAAGAGGGGTGGAAACAAATCATTGCGCCAGTGGTAGCAGAGGCCGCGTTTTTTTAGACCGATGTTTACCAGGCTGTTATTTAGCCAGCCTATGCGGGCCGGTTTATAATCTTCTGCAATCCGGATTGATTGCTCGATCGCGGTCACCGCCATCTTGTCTGCCTCCTGAGCACTGACAGTGGCTGAGAGCCTTTGCAGATCACGGCTGAGTAGTCGTGCCTGATGATCACGCATGGCAGGTGAGCCTGGATTGGCACAGGACGCAATCAAGACAAACAAGAGAGCGGAACAAAGGCGTGAATAGTGAAACATGTCAATCGTGGCTGCTGCCGAATGGTCTCTAGATTGATCCCGTGCGCTAAGGATGGCTAGAAATTTGTTTTTTTGAGTTCTCAGCTTGCGTCGGCACTGGGCGTGGCGGGTTGGCATTGCCATAGGCGCTGCTTTGAGTTACCAGTTTCTCGCTTTGACCACTCCAGCTTCCATCAATGCGGTGCCTGCCGCTAGTTCTCGTGAAATTTCACGCCGTCGCACCTTTGCGATCATCTCTCACCCAGATGCGGGAAAAACGACGCTCACCGAGAAGCTGCTTCTTTACGGAGGAGCGATTGGCTTGGCTGGTAGCGTCACCTCTAAAAAAGAACAGCAGTCCACCTCCAGTGACTGGATGACCATGGAGAAAGAGCGGGGGATCTCAGTCTCCTCTACGGTTCTACAGTTCGAATACAACAACTACTGCGTCAACCTGCTCGATACCCCGGGACACCACGACTTCTCTGAAGACACCTACCGTGTGCTCTCGGCGGTTGATGCGGTGGTCATGGTTATCGATGCGGGTAAGGGCATCGAGGCACAGACCTTGAAGTTGTTTGAGGTTTGCCGCCGGCGAGGGGTTCCTATTTTTGTCTTTATCAATAAAATGGACCGGCCCTCGCGTCCACCGCTCGAGCTCATCGACGAGCTGGAAAAAGTTCTCAAATTAGCTCCGGCTCCCGTCAACTGGCCACTCGGAGACGGGCCTCGATTCCGTGGGGTGTATGATCGGAAAAAAGAAGAGGTGCATCTTTTTGAGCGGACCTCTGGCGGCACCTTCAAGGCACCTCTCGAAGTCGCCGGCATCGAGGATGATAAAGTCCGCGAAGCACTGAGTGAAGACCTCTACGAAACCGTCACCCAAGAAGTCGAGCTGCTCGACGGCCTTACTGAGCCATTGGAGATCGAGCGGGTTCTCGCTGGTGAGCAGATGCCGATCTTCTTTGGTAGTGCGATGAACAATTTCGGCGTGCAGAACATGCTCGAGAGCTTTTTGGACATGGCACCAGCTCCAGCCGGACGAGTCAGCAGCGGCGAAATGGTGCACCCCAATACCAATCATTTCTCCGGCTTTGTCTTTAAGATCCAAGCAAACATGAACCCAAGGCACCGTGACCGCGCGGTATTTGTGCGCATCGTCTCTGGGGTGTTTGAGCGCGACATGCAGGTCGTCGATCAGCGCTCGGGCAAGAAGGTCAGGCTAGGCAATGCACAGAAGCTCTTTGGTCAAGACCGCGAGACACTCGACACCGCCTATGCTGGAGACATCCTCGCTCTCGTCGGGAACTATGACTTTCTTATCGGCGACACCCTCACCAGCGACCCTAAGGTCGTCTATGATGAGATGCCTCGCTTCACGCCAGAGTGCTTCACCTACATCGTCAATAAAGACACCGCCAACATCAAACGCTACCGCTCAGGTATGGAGCAGCTGATGAAAGAAGGCGTCGCCCAGGCCTACCATGTGCATGGCAGTATCCAGGCCGTTCCTATGTTAGGGGCAGTCGGGCCTCTCCAGTTCGAGGTACTGCAAGCACGCCTCATCTCCGAGTATCAATGCGAGACGCGGCTCGAACACTCTCCATGGACACTGGTCCGCTGGTTTGATGAGAAAGAGCCTGATCCACACAGACGTGACCGTGACGCCCCTGAGGTGCAGCTGCCATCAGGATGCTCCATCGCTCGAGACCAGGATGGGAACTGGGTCGTGCTCCTCTCGTCGAAATACATGGTGAGCTCGCTCCAAGAGCGCAACGAGCACCTCATCTTCCGCGAGCATGCGCAGGGACAAGATTAGCGAGTGGAGTAGGGGCAATGTGAGACTCCCTCCACACAAGGAAGCCTCACACTGTTAGGGGAGCTCATTGAGTCCGAAATACACCCATAAACAATACAATATATACCTGAGCAAATGGCGTGCCAGCACAGGCAAGTGGTGTGCCATTTTTTAGTAAGCTGCTGTATCTCTTTTATCGCCGCGTTTACTGTGCGCCAGTCATTGGCTTGCTATGATGTAGTCTTGGTCCTCTTTGGAGAGCAGCTCGATCTTGAATTTGCTCATGCGGCCATTTGATTTGCGAATGCTGACGATCTCTGTTTTGGGATTGTAGGACATCAGGGTGCCTTCGAAATTTGCAGTGCCGCTTGCGTTGTGAAAGGTGCGTTTTTTGTGAACGACTGATTCGCTTTCATTTTTATCAGCGAGCAGTTCGATCATATTCTTCGCCGCTGTGGCTCCAATGCGGCCGTACCAGATGCCGCTGCCGAAGTAGTGATAGGGGCGGTCTGAGCCCGTCTTCTTCCATTCCTCTTGGTTTTGCTCCCAGGTGGGGAAAAGATCCTCGGCGGCCTTGTCAACGAGTTCGCCGGTAGGGAAGGCCTTGACCTTGTCGATGTTGTTCATTGCCATTTGGGCGTCGAGGACGGTCTTGTTACTTCCTGATGCGGCCGCTGATCCGTGAGTGCCGATGCCACAAATGACGAAGGGGAGATCAGGTTTCCCCAATTCATTGCGGACGTCGTTGATGAAGTGCTTCATGTTGTCTTCGTACTGCCCGGGAGAATTGCCAAATTTGTCATTGAATCCCTGGAACCAGACAAAGCCTTCTATTTCGAAATCGGCTCCCCTCAATTCGCGGAAGTGCTTTTTGTAGTTCTCCTTCATGTCGATGAATTCCATCATCATGTTTTTGTAGGATTCGCCGAATGGTTTTCCGTCGCCGGGATCACCTGCACTGGGAGGACGGAAATTGTGGGAGAGGGAATGTCCGCCCCAAGCCGTTTTGATAAGGACAACGGGGTCATCGAAATGTTCGCCCATCGCGTGGCCGAATTCGAGCTCGATCCCAGTGCAGCCATTCGATCCAAAGCCGGTAGTCAGCTCACCTTTGCGATCGAGAAATTTGATGAAGACATCGTCTCTTACGATCCACTTGTCACCGTCTCGCAAATGAACGTAATGTTCGGCTGTTTTTGGATCGGAGGCCTGGAAATCGAGCAGGCTATTTTGGGCCTTGCCCTCCATGTTTGATTGCCCGGCAAGAATGAAGGCACGGACGGTTTTGCCGTAAGCGAATCCGGACGAGGCCAGTAGGCAGCCGCCCAAGAGCACAGTTGGTAGGTATCGATACGGCTTCATGATAGGATGAGTGATAGTGGATTAAGTGTTAAGCGTTAGTGGTTAAGGTTGAATCTGCAGAGTAAAAGTTCAAGCTCTTAGTGCGGGTTTATTGCGCAGTAATCTCCAGACTGCTTTGTTACAGGGGACTAGTGCAGAGAGATCACCTCGTGGAATTTACCACTTGGGGTCAGTTGAGGAGCAGCGTCACTTTGGTGAACCTTCACGCCCGTTAGGCCGTTTTTTACAAACACCTCGCTTGCTGACTGGATGACCTGCTCGAAAACTTGATCCGGGTTTGCATCCGTCAAAAGCTCAGCCCGGATTTCGAAAACATCTTCTGAAGTTTGGATCATTTGCACCCTCTGGGCAGCTTCGTGCTCCAAATCAAATGCCAGTGGAGACAGCGTGACATCTGCCACCCGGACGACAGTAGCTTGCCGTCCCTCGACCTGAAAACTTCTAAACGGTGAGCCGCATGGGCAGGGGTCAGTATAAAAGCGCAGGCGATCACCGAGGTCATAGCGGATAAAAGGCTGAGTCTCATTGCCAAGAACCGTTAGCAGCGCCGTTGCGGATAATGTCCCGTCAGCCACGGCTTGGTGGTTTTCATCCACCGCCTCCAATATCACCCAGTCTTCAGAAACATGCTGGCGGCCACAATCACACTCAAAGGCCATGGCCAGACATTCCGTGCAGCCGTAGGCATCAAGGATGTCAAACTGAAGGGAAGGGAATGCTTTTTGGGCGCGCTCACGAAGCTCCGGGGCAAACGTTTCGCCAGCTACCTTGATGGCCACAGGCTCAATGTGCAGACGGCCAAGCTCCTGCTCCCTGGTTAAAATCGTCAGCATGCTCGGGTAAGTGACAATGGATGCCATCGATGTGATCTCATTGAGTTGTTTGACCGTTTGATCGATCGCCTGTTCCGCGGGAATGAACTTAAACTCTCTCTTCAAGGGAATCTTCAGGTTTTGTCTCAGCAGGTCAAAACCAGCACCGATAAAATGACCATTGCCACCAGTGATGATCACGTTGGCGCCTGACCTCTCGATCTTTCTTGCGAATTGAAATTGTGTTCGCGACATGCGGGCCAAGGTAAGGCCGAAGATCAGCTCAAGCATGGGGGCCGAAATGACGATCACCGCAGGCTCTCCCGAGGTCCCAGAAGTTCGGAACACAGCGTAATCACCAATCGGTACACCTAGGTTATCCATGCTCTCCATATGTTGCCTCGCCTGAGCAAGGGTCAGAGAGCGGTCAGTGAGCCAACGGTCAAAGTCAGCCATCAGATCAAGCTTTGAGCTCGTCGGGAGATCACTCAGCTTGATAACATCGGTGTCTGGTAAATCAGCGTAAAGATCATGGAAATACGGCGAGTCTTCACGCGCCTTTTTTACCAAATGGCGCAGGTTTTTGAGCTGCTTGGCTTCAATTCTTCTGCGGCCTCCCCAAGCCGTCCTAATGCCTCCTAGGTAAAACCCAAGAGTTCTGACCACGCTGAACTTCATATCACTAACTACTTTTACCAGTAGCAACTAACCCTAGCTGAGTAGGGTGGGTGGCAGCAAGGGTGAAGTTATAGCCGTCGAAGACCCCGTGCTTCACGTCGGGGCTAGGCGGCAGTTCGAGTTACCAGTTCAAGTTCTTAGTTCGAGTTGCTAGTTCTTGGTTCCTTTTTCCTGAATCGTCTCCTGCTTCTTTAATTCCCAGCGTGC